>JAOQAP010000028.1 GCA_025963465.1 Flavipsychrobacter sp. | reverse complement strand
CATAGAAAATCGGCCACTTAAGATGGAAGACTTGCAGAATATTGCAACGTTAAGTGCTGCATCCATCTCAGCAGATGGCCGGTTTCTGGCTTATGTAACTTCTAAAGTTATTATCGCGGAAAATGCGAACAAGGACTTTATTTCTGTGATAGAGTTAACTACGAAACAGGAAATAAGTATGTGGGAAGGTTCATCCCCTCAATGGTCGCCTGTGTCAAATGAAATTGCGTATGTAGCAGACTATAAGGGTGTAAGTTATATCTGGATTTATTTTTTGAATGATGACGTGAGAAAGCCCTTAGCACCCATTTATGAATCGCATTATTTCATGGGGCATCTTGCATTGAAGAATTACGCATGGACGCCAAATGGATTACACATTGCTTATGTGAGTGCTGAGGCAACTTTAAAAGCAGAAACGGAAGATAGTAGTGTCAAAGTAATTGAAAGATTATTGTACAAAACAAAGGGAGGCAGAGGCAGACCTGCGGTAACAGACGATGCGCTTTCCCACGTTTGGGTAGTGCCTGTAAACGGCGGCGAACCCCAATTGGTTACAACAGGTGACTATAACGAACATTCCATCTGCTGGTCTCCCGATAGCACTAAAATAGCTTTCGTTAGTAACAGGTCAACAGATCCTGATAACAACCAGTTGCATGACCTGTGGAATATCGATTTGCTTTCAGGAAATATTACCCGGCATACAGAAAATTTTTGTACTGTTTACCAGCTTTCCTGGTCGCCGGATGGAACGGATATCGCTTTTCTTGCAACGCTTAGTAAAGTAGCTACCAACGACAGCCCGGCTGAAGATACCCGGCTTTATATTGTTTCAACAGGTGATACATCAGTCCGTTGCTTAACACAATCATTTGATCGCAGAATAGAACAAATAAGCTGGCATCCACAAGGGGAAGTAATATATTTTACTGCAGGTAATAAAGGCACTACAGCTATTTATAAAGTTGCTGTTGATACAAATACCGTAGAACATGTTGCGGGAGAAAATTGTCACATACTTGAGTATGCAATAAACAAAGCTGGTGATACCCTTTGCTACATCAGTACGGATACAAGCCATCTCACCGAAATATTTCTGTACGAGTTGGGCTCGAATATAAACAGGCAGATCACTAACAATAGCAATCTTCTGTTACAAAAGTGTCATTTACAGGAAGCTGAAACTTTTTGGTTTAAAAGTTTTGACGAGGTAGAGATACAAGGCTGGATAATTAAGCCTGCACAGTTTAACTCGCAGCAAAAATATCCGCTGGTGCTCGTTATTCACGGAGGCCCGCACAACATGTTCGGGTACGAGTTTGAAGATCGAATGCAAATATTGTCGGCTAATGGTTACGGTGTCTTGTTTATCAATCCCAGGGGAAGTAGTGGCTATGGCCAGGCTTTTTCAAACGGTTGTGTTTTAAACTGGGGTGGGGGTGATTATAAAGATTTGATGATAGGATTAGATGCAGCAATCCGGGAAAATAGCTGGATAGATGCTGATCGTTTAGGTGTAACAGGACAAAGCTATGGCGGCTATATGACGAATTGGATCATCACTCAAACCAATCGTTTTAAGGCGGCAGTGGTAGATGGTGGCATCAGTAACTTAGTAAGCTTTGCCGGCACCTCTTTGTATCATTCCCTGATAGAGTCTGAGTTTAATGGTAGTGCCTACGATAATTTTCCCCTGCTCTGGCAATGGTCTCCACTAAGAAATGTAAAGAATGTTACTACACCTACCTTGTTTTTACATGGTGAAGTTGATAATGAAGTCCCTCTGACACAGGCGGAAGAAATGTACATAGCATTGAAAAAACTGGGTGTTGAAAGCAGGTTTATACAGTACATAGGTGAAGGGCACGGATGGAGGCCGGATCTGAAGCCCCAGAATCGGCATGACGTGCTAACACGTACACTGGAATGGTTTAATACATATCTAGTGAAATGATGTAATAGGGTAATAAGTAGGATTATTTTAAGAAACGGATATGCAAAAAACAAGAACATGGATCAGCTTTGTTATTATACATGTGATATTCATGGGGGCCTGGGGTGCGCTTATTGAGCTGCCTGAAAAAAACGGATTCCCTGCTACCCTGGGTTATGTTGTATGGGCGCTTACTATGATACCGGCGACCATTGTTGCGCTTATTATCAACAAGTGGAAGTTGGACTATGACAGGAAATCTATCCTGTATGGGTGTTTATCTGGTTTTCTTGGTGCTATAGGGCAGCTTGTACTATTTTTTACTTTGAAGATTGCACCGGCTTACATTGTATTTCCCATATTGTCTTTAACACCTGTTGTTACAATCCTTCTTGCGGTGTTATTCTTAAAAGAATCTACAGGATTGATTGGATGGATTGGCATTGGTATAGCCGTTTTGGCAATATTTCTCTTATCTTATGTTCCATCCGGAAACACGCAAACCTCGGGTTATTTATGGATACTGTTTACGATTATACCCCTGGTAGCCTGGGGTGCACAGGGTTTCGTAATGCGCTTTGCCAATGAGAAGATGAAGGCTGAAAGTATTTTCTTTTACATGGCTGTCAGTTCAGTTGCACTTATACCGGTGGCATTATGGATGACTGATTTTTCAAAGCCTATTAATTATGGGTTGGATGGACCTTACCTGGCAGCAGGTATTCAAATATTAAATGCATTTGGAGCCTTGTGCCTCGTATATGCTTTTCGCTACGGTAAAGCGATCATTATCGCTCCCATGACAACGGCTTTATCGCCGGTGCTTACAGTTGTTATATCCTTAATTATTTATTCGGTTATGCCCCAGCCGCTAATTCTAGCAGGAATAGCCCTGGCCATTTTGTCCGCTTTATTGATGGGAAATGCAGAGTCTAAAATGGAAAAGAAAAGTAATATTAAAGTAGCTGAACCAGCTATGATCAATGAAGTAAAATAGAATCTTAAGCGTTATGCAATATCTACATTTCGAACAAGGAGAAATTGAGGAAAAAGGGGGACTGCATACAGCCCTGGAAATTGAAGGGCAGCCTGTTCTTTGGCAGGAAGTATACAATTTGATCTTTTCGCAAAAACAGTGCATCCAAAAGTTTCTGTCGCCGGTGCATACAAATGCTGACCTCAGAATTATTTTAACCGGTGCAGGTTCTTCTGCATTTATAGGAGAAGCTGCACAGGGAATTGTTCAGGCAAACACAAAAAGAATAACCCATGCCATAGCTACCACCGATCTGATCACACATCCCCAACTGCATTTTATAAAAGAAATGCCCACATTGCTGGTGTCGTTCGCGCGGTCTGGTAATAGCCCTGAAAGTCTTGCAACAGCGAAGTTGGCTGATGAATATTGTGATAATGTTTTTCACCTCATCATTACTTGTAATAAGGATGGTGAACTCGTGCAAAACAATCTTCCAAACGCATATCATCTGATACTGCCTGAAAGGGCTAACGATAAAAGCCTGGCGATGACAGGAAGCTTTACGGCGATGCTCTTGTCTGTTATTCTAATCTCGAAAATTGATTTGTTGGAAACCCTCGAGCCTGCGCTGCGGGTTCTGATAAGTGAAGGCAAAGAGTTAGTTGAAAGGCATTTGCCCATGATAAAAGCCATAGCAGAACAACCTTATGAAAGAGTTATTTTTTTAGGCTCGGGTCCTTTGTTGGGAGTAGCAAGAGAATGCCAATTAAAATTGCAGGAATTAACAGATGGAAAGGTTATTTGCAAGCACGATTCCTTCCTGGGCTTTCGGCATGGACCACGAGCGGTTATAAACGAAGGGTCACTAATCGTGTATTTATTCTCGGGTGATGAACATGTTCTTTTATATGAGCGGGATTTGTGTTTGTCTATAGATGCTGATGCTCGAAATATCCCTACAGTTAGCTATAATCAACACATAGAAAATCTAAAAAACTCACTGCTCAGTATCACGTTTTCCGAAGCACCTGATTCTATAAATGAACTGGCTTTTATTAACGCCACCTTAGTTGGACAGTTGCTGGGCTTTTTTCATTCGATCTATCTTGGATTGCAGCCCGATAATCCTTCAATATCCGGGTCTATTAGCCGGGTTGTTCAGGGAGTTACTATTTACCCGGATCCTGTTACTTGTCCCGTGGACAGCAGCGTTTCTAACTGGATGTAATAAGCGTTCCGAAGAACAAATTTGTCAAGTTTTATGAAGAAAGATGTATTGGTAATAGGTGAATTAAACGTAGATATTTTACTCAACAAGGTAAAAGGGTTTCCTGTAATAGGGCAGGAGATCTTAGCGGATGAAATGATTTTTACGCTGGGTAGTTCTTCTGCCATCTTTGCTGCCAACCTCGCTTCGCTAGGTATCAATACTTTTTTTTGTGGCATTGTGGGCAAGGACATTTTCGGCCAGTACATTCTCACCGAACTTTATAACAAAAAGGTCGATACCAGTTTAGTTACACAGACATTAAAGTATCAAACCGGGGTTACAATGATCCTCAATTACGATCAGGACCGCGCCAATGTTACCCATTGCGGCGCTATGGAGCATTTTGATTTAACAAAAATTCCGGTAGAACAGTTTTCTCAATACAAACATTTACACCTGTCTTCTTTCTTTCTGCAAAAAGGTCTGCAAAAAGATATCGTGCAGTTGTTTAAAATAGCACATGAAAAAGGCTTGTCCACTTCACTTGATATACAATGGGATCCCGATAACGAGTGGGCGTTTCCTTACCAACTCTGCCTGCCCTATGTCGACTTTTTTCTGCCAAATGAGGCCGAACTTTTAGCACTAACTGAAACCGGCCAATTATCCGATGCTTTTGATGCGCTTGATGGTTGTAGCAATACAATTGTGGTCAAAAGAGGTGTCAACGGTGCTTTGGCTTATAGCAAGGGAACTTGTACAGAAGCAGTACCTTATCTCCACTCACATTTCGTAGACGCGATAGGCGCCGGTGACAGTTTTAATGCTGGCTTCATCAGCAGCTACCTGCAAGGGAAGTCATTACATGACAGCCTTATGTTTGGCAACCTGACCGGCGCAATAAACACAACTGCCCCGGGTGGAACCGGTGCATTTTCTGATCTATCTTCTTTTGTGACAAAAGCAAGAACAATCTTCAATATAGAAATCTAACCATATGATTTTAAAGCAAAAGATGCGGTTGCTAACCGAACAAAAGAAAGGGCTGCTGGCCACCAACTTTTATAATTTGGAAACGCTGCACGGGGTACTTAAAGCAGCCAGTGAATTGAATCAACCTTTGATTTTACAATTAACCAGCAGTTCAATCACCTATATGGGTTTGAACACGGCGGTTAGCTCCGCAAAAACAGGATTGAAAGAATATGGTGTTGAAGGTTGGCTGCATCTGGACCATGGTAATTCGGTAGAGCTTGCACAGGCTTGCCTTGATGCAGGTTTCGATTCGGTGATGATAGATGGAAGCGAATTGCCTTTGGAGGAAAATATTAGGATCACGAAAGAAGTGGTTAAAAGGGCTTCAGCCTATAATGTAAACGTAGAAGCAGAGCTTGGATACGTGGCAAAGCTAGGGCAGTCACATTCCTTGCATGGATTTACCCAGGCTGCAGAAGCAGTTACTTTTGTTGAAGAGACCGGTGTAGATGCGCTGGCTATAGCAATCGGTACAGCACATGGCTTTTACAAAGAGGAGCCAAAATTGCAATTTGAATTATTGGCGGATATTCATTCACGTATCAGATCTATACTTGTATTGCATGGCGGCTCAGGGGTGCCGGCAGCACAGCTACAGCAAGCTATTTCTTTGGGGATATGTAAAGTGAACCT
>JAOQAP010000023.1 GCA_025963465.1 Flavipsychrobacter sp. | reverse complement strand
GATGTAAGACCCTACGGATTCCACATTTATAACACCATCTCTGTCCAGAAATAGGGTCCAGCTTTTATCTATACCGGATTTTATATTTAAGATACCCATCTTATTTTGTTTTAAACAATTCCTCTTCTACCAACTGGCAAATAATATGACCTATTGTTATATGCGACTCCTGTATTCTTGGCGTATCGTTGCTTGGCACGTTAAGCAGGTGATCACAAATGTCTTTCATTTTACCACCGGTCTCTCCTGATAGTACTACAGTAATCATACCAATTTTTCTGGCCTCTTCCAGTGCCTTGATAATATTAACAGAATTACCGGAAGTACTTAGTCCAACCAATACATCACCTCCCTTACCTGAACCCTTTATTATCCTGCTATAAACCTGGTCGTAACCATAATCATTGGCCACTGCAGTTATATACGATGTATTGCAGTGTAAAGCCTCGGAAGGTAATGGGTCGCGGTCTGAATAGAACCTGCCGCTGAACTCTGCCGCAAGGTGCTGCGCATCTGCTGCACTGCCTCCATTGCCGCAGAACAGCACCTTATTGCCGTTTGCAAATGCTTTGGCTATAAGAGATGTAACGGTCTCAATCTTTTCAACAAGAGCTGCATCATTAAGTACCTTCTGCTTGGTATCAATAGAAGACTGCAGGATACTCTTTATTTTCTGTTGCATAGTGTTGTCAAAAATAGTCTGATATTTCAGAAGTAAAAATCATACCTGAGTATATGTGGATAAAAAGAAGGTATAGGTTAATTACTTTAACAGATTTAACACATTTTGCTCCTGACATAGCTGTGCTATTAACCATAAATTAAAAAACAGCGCACCTCGGTGCGCTGTTTCAACTTTCTATATATTAGCTACTATATCACCAGCATAGCATCGCCATAACTGAAGAAACGATATTTTTCTTTGATCGCTGTTTCATAAGCAGTCATCATCAGGTCGTAACCGGCAAATGCACAAGCCATGATCATCAGGCTTGTCTTAGGCAGGTGAAAGTTAGTGATCAATGAATCTGCTATAGAGAAATTGTATGGCGGATGAATGAATACATTCGTCCAGCCTTCTTCAGGCTTCAGCAGGCCTTGTGCTGTTACTGAGCTTTCCAGTGCACGCATAGTAGTAGTACCTACAGAGCATATGTGGCGCTTGTCGATCTTAGCCTTATTCACGATACCAGCAGCATACTCATCCACTTTAAAGTACTCTGCATCCATCTTGTGCTTAGACAGGTCTTCCACTTCTATAGGGCGGAAAGTACCGAGGCCGGTGTGCAGGGTAACTTCTGCAAACTTCACGCCTACTATTTCCAGTCTCTTGATAAGCTCACGGCTGAAGTGCATACCTGCAGTAGGAGCAGCTACAGCACCTTCGTACTTAGCATATACTGTCTGGTAGCGTTCTTTATCTTCTTCTTCCGGTTTGCGTTTAATGTATTTTGGCAATGGTGTTTCGCCCAGTATGTCCAGTATGTTCCTGAACTCCTGTTCTGTACCATCAAAAAGGAAACGGATAGTACGGCCGCGTGATGTAGTGTTATCTATTACCTCTGCTACCAGTTCATCGTTCTCACCAAAGTAAAGCTTGTTGCCTACACGTATCTTACGGGCTGGATCAACGATCACATCCCAGAGATGGTTTGGTTTGTTCAGTTCACGCAACAGGAATACTTCGATCTTGGCACCGGTCTTTTCTTTGCGGCCATATAAGCGCGCAGGAAACACCTTGGTGTTGTTCACGATCATTACATCCTTATCATTGAAGTAACCGAGTACGTCCTTGAATACTTTATGTTCTATCTTACCGGTATCGCGATGGATGACCATAAGGCGAGCATCTTCACGTTTCTTGGCGGGGTGTTGCGCTATAAGATTTAGTGGTAATTCAAACTTAAATTGGGACAACTTCATATATGGAGCAGAGATTGTTTAAAAGTGTGCGAAGTTAATCAACAATAACGAGAAAATGAGTATTAAAATTTCACATATACCAATTCTAATACAGAACACCCATGATATATATTTGCAATTTACCCCTTATACGGTGAGGTTTTCAACAAAATACATATCGATCATACCTTTGTGTTTCGCATTGATTTTCCCGCGATAATTGCAGTTAAAATCCTCTTTTACATCTTCGTATGTACTACCACTGATATTAATTTTACCTATATCGCTGTTCTGCTGCATGCGCGAAGCGGTATTTACTGTGTCACCCCAAATATCGTATGCGAATTTTTTCACCCCAACTATACCCGCAACAACCGAACCGGTATTGATCCCAATACGTATTTCAAAAGGCCCACCCTCCTGGTTCCTTTTTTTGATAAACTCCATGATCTCTATGGCGGCTGTAACCGTTTTTCTTGCATGAAATTCATCTTCCATCGGCAAACCACAAACGGCCAGGTACGCGTCTCCTATCGTTTTGATCTTCTCAAGGCCATTTTTCTCCATTATAGCATCAAACGCCTTGAAGCAGATATCTATCTCAGATACCAGGTCTTCGGGGGTTAAATGCTCGCTGATACTCGTAAAATCGACAAAGTCAGTAAACAGTACCGAGACATGGTTGAATAATCTTGCTTTGGAATGACCTGTTTCCTTTAGCTCGTCTATCACTTCGGTAGGGAGGATATTGAGCAGCAGAGATTCGGATTTCTCTTTTTCTTTCTCCAGACTAAACTGCGTATCGATCATTTTGCTGTGGAAGCTCTCGATGATAAAGTAAATAATGAGCGAGATGAAAATAAAGTTAGCTACAAAGAATGTAAGGCTCAACCAGCGAGGCATAATGTAAGCAACATCAATATGTTGGTATTCATATAACCCCAGAGCCACAAGACCTACACAATACAATACAAAAAGCAGCCTTGCCACCTTTACACTTGAAAACATGAGCGCCCCTATGGCAGGCAAAATAGCACATAAGGCCAGTCCACTGGAATCTACGAATCCACCCAATACACCATGGGTGACAAGCCCGAAAACAAGAATAATGATCAGCTGCGTATTGCCGAAAAAGTTGAAATTCTTTGTCTTTTTGAAAATGACCAGGTTGACAATAGTGACTACAATAGATGTGACCGAACACAGTATAACCGTAGAAAACCCGAGAAACACATAAATAAGGTTGTAGAATGTACCGGCTATCACGATCCAGATAGCAAGCTCTACAGCCAACGCCTGTTTATTTTTTTCCATCACCGGAAGAGTTTCCAGATCGAAAAACCTGCGGATAAATTTACCCAAGCTTGGCATTTGCTTTCTTTTTCATTTTATAAACAAGCACAATGTATACAATATCCAGTAATGCAGTAGCTATTCCAAGACTATACAGAAACCATTCTCCGCGCCATTGCTTATGATTGATACAAAATAATGTTACGAGAAACGTGCCCAGCCACTTTAGAATGGCATTGGTAAACGAAAAATAATCGAGGTTGGTAGTGCGTATCAGCAAAGGAATATAAATAGCCGACATGATGAGATTACACCAGTAACCGCCATAGCCGCCCATACCGCTCTGCGGTATATCAAACTTCACACTGAAAAAATAAAGTATCACTAACCACCCTACCCATGCGAAGCTCAATATGAATTTCGATGCCTGCTTATGAAATCCCTCGGGCAGTTGCTTCCATCCATACCTGAAAGTGTTGTAAATAATAACGCAATCGAGAAAGAACCATACCCTGTAGCCCCACATATACAAGGCACCCATGTTGGTCACAAAAACCCAGCTCCAGAGTGTTTCCCATGCGAAATTTACACTGATAGCTATCAATGGTATCTCTATAAATTGGAATTTATGGATGTTCTTTATTACCAGGATATACATTATAACCCAAAGAAAACATCCTGTAGCGAACAGCACATGATCGAGGACCGTGTAGTCGGTCATATTAAATAGCGGTTGGTGCATATCAAATAGATTAGGTGAAAACTGAGTTATTAAAGACGTATTATTTCCCGAATATTTTTACATAGAGTAGTTTAAAGAAGCACTCTACGATCCATATAAGGCCCCAGGGTACCATAATTGCTTTTAACCAGAATGGGATTTCCTTTGTCCAGGGTAGTCCTTTGTTCCATCTGTGCTCATCATACCATTTCAGCGGTGCGAATAATAGCGGTTCTGACAGAGGCCATATTTCACACCTGTCTGTTTTGCTCTGGTCAATATCCAATATACAATTTACAGCACGCCTGGCCGCCTCATTGGCCCCTTCCATAGTGGCAAGGTCAGTATTTGTACGTACATAGTCGGATGCGAAAAATAAGTTAGATATCTGGCAGTCTGCATTGGGCCGCAAGCCCCAGGTATTGGCATTGTTCACCAGCAAGGGTTCTATATTTTGCTCCAGTACCTTAGCACCCCCGGCATCAGACAGCGGCAGGAAAAACAGTCTTTTTCCAGTAGGGTTTGATGCTGTGGTCAAAGGCTCCAGTGTTGTTTTAATACAAATATCACGGTCTATATACCAGTCTACAAGCATTGTGTCTGCAAGTACCACACTCCCGTTCACATTCAGGCTGGCTTTCAACTGCTCCCACACTTCTTTCATTATTGCTTCCGGCATACAATTGTCGGCCCGCAACTTGTTGAATTCCCCGTCCTGGAACCATTCACTGATATCCACACTCACTACACCCTTAACATTACCGTTGCCCTTACTGGTAATATCATATCCTTTCCAGAACTGGACCTGGGAGATACAAGTAAGCGCCCATGCGCTATTGATACAGATAATATGACCTTCATTAATGATCACGTTTTCATTAAGATAGAACTGTATGCCGTTCATCCAGTTCACACTTTGTGCCAATGGGGGAATGAAAGCGAGTGTCTGGTCTGCAGCTATAATATCAGGCGAAACCAATTGGGCCATTCGCTCTACCGGGCATCCGAAAATGTAGTAATCCCCTTTTACTTCTATTGTTTTTTTATCAGCGGTAGTTACTGTTACAGATCCAACCTGTTTATTTTTATTTACGTTGATCGCAGTTGCTTCGTGCCCAAGCGAATATTTCACACCCTTGCTTTGCAGGTATTGCAGCCAGGGAGTCAGCCAACGTTCGTTAGTAGGGCCATCAAGCACACGATCTGATTCTATCGTTGGGTCAATCATACAAAAGACCAGTTGTAAAAATGTATTCCCTCCTGTCTTTGTACTTGCGGTTTTGGCATGTGCGGCCACCAATGTATGCAACAGGCCTTCGACAAGCAGCTTTTTATATATTTCGCTGAACCTGTTTGTGTCGGCCTGCATATACTCCCACCATCCAAGCCGTTCGTATTCACTATCTCTGCGTTGTTTGCTGCTTGTTGCCAGCTGCCATACACGCTCCGCAAAGAACGATATATCTTCTTTTGTAAGCCCTGAATCTACCCCATGCAGATCTTTGAATAACAGCTCAAAATCGGCAAGCGTCTTAGGGAAAGACGGATCAGTAACGATAGGTGCCAACTTACCACCCCTTGCCATCATGACCCTGTTAACGGACACAAGGTTGTTAAATACCGTACTTTTTTTCCCGTCGTCATTGAACGGGATACGCTTCATTGTATCAGTAACGTGCTTGTAAAAGCCGGGAAAAAAGCGAAAACCATGTTCTCCCGGCAGGGGCACCTTGTAAGGATTCTTCGGGTCTCCAATATAATCAATGCTCCTTGCCTTACCACCTACATAGGTGTCATTCCTGTCGTATACTTCTACGGAATAGCCACGCTCTATCAGCTCATGTGCTGCACTCATCCCACCTACCCCACCACCTAATATGATAACTTTTTTGTTTGCCATAAGTTCGGAGGATGTTAACGTTAATTATTTTTGTAAAATATAAAATATTGTTGATTACAACAACTTAAATCATA
>JAOQAP010000014.1 GCA_025963465.1 Flavipsychrobacter sp. | reverse complement strand
GCTGATCTGTAAGACGGTGCTTCAGTTCATCTTTTATGAGGTTGATCTCTTTAAGCAACAGAGGCGGCACTTCGTTCATATCTGCCATCTGCACCAGTTGTTTACATCCCCGCAACAGGTCTGCAAGATGTGAGAGGGAAAACTGGATAAAGAAGTATTCCTGCTTGTTGAAAAATTTCTGGAAAGCAGCATTGAACGAAAGGGTAAGGCCGGACGTTGGCGCTGTTATAGTATCTGCCGATTCGAAATATTTTTCGAGCATCACCAGTGTGCCGTTCAGAATATTAGATGGCCACAGATCTTCGTGTTTTGCCCAGAATTTTATCGCATCCTGGAGTTCCTGTAGTTTTTCAAAAGTATCGGGCGGATGTTGTATATGCCTGCGCAGCACATCTCTGCCGGCATGGGTACTGGTACGGTCTATCAATGCAAACACATCGCCGCTGCCATCGGCAGAAAAAATCGCTAGGTCTTTGAGCGTGGTCTTGTCGTTTTGCATTGTTTCCTATTCCCGTTCCTGATTAACTACCTATTACCTGTCAAATTTCATGCGCATACCACGTATGTTATCATTGACCTTTCCGTCTTTATAGGCTATTTCTCCATTCACAAATGTATACTTAACAGATGCAGGGAATGAATGTCCTTCAAACGGCGACCAGCCGCATTTGTATAAAATATTTTCTTTGGTCACTTTGGTAGTTTCGTTCATGTCTACCAGTACCATATCAGCATAATAGCCTTCGCGTATGTAACCACGGTTTGCTATCTGGAAACATTGTGCGGGTGCATGGCACATTTTCTCTACTATCTTTTCTATGCTTATGCGGCCCTGCTTTACGTATTGCAGCATGAGCAACAATGTATGCTGCACCAATGGCACACCTGATGGCGCTTTCTGGTATGGCTGTTGTTTTTCTTCCCATGTGTGTGGGGCGTGGTCTGTAGCAATTATATCCAGCCGATCATCAAGCAAGGCCTCCCAAAGCGCTTCTTTATTTTCCGGCGCTTTTATAGCAGGGTTGCATTTTATCAGGTTGCCGTATTGTGCATAATCATCTGCTGTGAAGTGCAGGTGATGCACACATACTTCCGATGTGATCCTTTTATCGGTAAGCGGGAACATATTTGTGAACAGCTGCAGCTCACGCGCTGTAGATATATGCAGTATGTGCAGTCTGGTGTTATGTTGCTTGGCCAGCTGCACTGCTGAAAATGAGCTTGCAAAGCATCCTTCTACATCGCGTATCAGCGGGTGGTAAGATGCATCGTCTGCATTGGCATACTTCGCCTTATTTGCGTTGATGATGTTCTCATCTTCGCAATGGGTAGCTATCAGCAATTCAGATTCGGAAAATATTTTGCCTAGCGTGATATAGTTATCCACCAGCATATCGCCTGTGCTCGATCCCATGAATATCTTCACACCGCACACGTCTTTCTTTCTCGCGTTGGTGCGCAGTACTTCGTCCACATTGTTATTGGCTACGCCCATAAAGAAGGAATAGTTGGCTACAGATGTGGCTGCGGCTATATCGTATTTCTGCTCCAGTATCTCCTGCGTGAGTGCCGGAGGGTTGGTGTTGGGCATCTCCATAAAGGAGGTAACGCCCCCTGCTACAGCTGCTGCTGCTTCGGTGCCGATGGTCGCCTTGTGTGTGAGACCAGGCTCGCGAAAATGTACCTGGTCGTCTATTACGCCGGGCAGCAGGTACAGCCCTTCTCCGTTTATTTCTTCGCAATTGCCCTCGGGCTGAATGTCGTTGTCTATACGTTCTATTATACCGTCCTTTATCAGTACGTCCTTTACTGTCTGTACCCCTTCGTTGACAATAGTCGCTTTCTTTATTATTTTACAAAACATATTGCTAATTTCGCCCCGTCATTACAAGGCTATTTTTTGTTTTGCAAATCTACCATATACACATCTGAAAAACTTCCTTTATGCTAAAAAAAGCTTTTTTACTGTCTTCGCTTGTTTTCAGTGTGCCTGTATTTGCACAAACCACATTTCTTCCCCTCGGTTCTGAGGACTACCATATAATGGACAGGCTGGAAACAAGGTCCGGAAGATTGTGCGACAGTCTTTCTAACGGGGACAAGCCGGAAACCCGCAGAAATGCTGTTTATTTCCTGGAAACAGTAAAGGCTAAAAACGATGTTACCGCCAAAGGAGCAACACCTGCCAGCAATACGCTGACCAATATAGACCGCTACAACCTGGACCAGATGATATCTGAAAGCGGGGAGTGGACACCCGATACACACGGCGCTATCAATTCCAAGCACCCGATATTCAACGCATTTTATAAAAAACAGTACGACATGGTCAATATCAACACGGAAGACTTCCTGTTTGATAAGAATTTCTTCGTCGTTATCAATCCCGTTACTGCAAACTCTGTCATGATGCAGCGCAACAGCCCTCAGCCTACAGGTCTTGGTACTGCCAGCCGCGTATTATACAGCAGCCGTGGTGCAGAACTGCGTGGCTGGATAGGTAAAATAGTAGGCTTTTATACCTCTATTACGGACAACCAGGAACAGTTCCCTTATTATGTATATAACAATGCAGGCAAAAAGCTATCTGCAGTTCCTGGTGCAGATTATTTTTTAAGGCCAGGTGGCAAGTTTGGGACTTATGACTACATGCAGGCGACAGGATATGTGAATTTTGATGTTGTAAAGAATCATATCAATACTACGTTCGGTTTCGGCAAGCATTTCATAGGCGATGGTATCTCCAGCTTGTTCCTTACAGATAATTCCTCAAGCATGCCCTACCTGCAGATACAGACACGCATCTGGAAGATCAACTATGAATGCCTGTTCCTGGAGCTTACCCCGCAGTATGATAACTATACGGGCGACCAGAACCTCTCTCACAAATTCTCGTCTATACACTACCTGACAGCAAATGTAAACCGCTGGCTGAACCTGGGCCTGTTTGAAGCAGACGTTTTTGACCGTCCTAACAATATAGAGATATCTTACCTCAATCCCATCATATTCACCACGGCTATCAATCGTTTTAATGGCTCGGGAGACAAATCGTTGCTGGGCTTCAGCGCAAAAGCAATAGCAGCAAAGCATGTGCAGCTGTATACACAGGTGGTGGTGAATGAATTCAGGTACAAGGAGATCATACACAGTAAAGGATGGTATGGCAATAAATATGGCATACAGATGGGCGCGAAATACTTTGACGCATTTACCATAAAGAACCTGGACCTGCAGGGCGAAATAGACGCGGTGCGCCCGTATACTTATACCGCACAGGACACACTTGCCAACTATACCAACTACAACCAGCCACTGGCTGACCCGCTGGGTGCAGGCTTTATTAAAGCAATAGGCGTAATAAAATACCAGCCATGTAAGAACCTATACCTGACGGCAAAGGCTACCTACTATATGCAGGGTGCCGATACAGGCAACAGCAACTTCGGCAACAATGTATTTAAAGATTATACTACTGCAAATCACCAGTACGGAGTATCTATGGTAAATGGCCCGAAGAACACCTGCCAGATACTAAGCCTGAATGCCTCTTACCAACTGCGCCGCAACCTGTTCGTGGACCTGGGCGGTGTATACAGGAAGTATGTAAATGCAGCAGGCGTTTATCCTAACTCCAGCACTGTAGGTGATGCTATAGGCCCGCTGACCACCAACTATGTATACTTCGGCATAAGGATCAACGCACCGAGAAGGGAATATGATTTCTTTTAAGACATCGAATGACAACCATTAATAAATAAAGGCCCGGTCGGGGCCTTTATTTATTAATACAGTATCTCCTCCATGGCTACGGTTTCCTAATTCACCGTAAACGTATATTTCTGGTTTACAGTGAAGGGCAACATGTATACCGCTTCAAACGCTATCTGTTTAAATTCAAAAGTAGCCGGGTTAAAATTATTAGCGACCAGCGCGTCATTACCTGCGCCAATAAAATAGCCGATACCGGTGCGTCCGTTTTTTGGCAAATTCATTTCGATTCTTGTCCGTTCTTGTGTTATTATATTTAATACCACCACCTGTGTCACCGCCAGAGCGTTATTGTTGACCACCTCTAAATAGTATACCTGTTCTTTGTTATTAGCCGGGTTCTCCGCCTGCACATCCAGCGGCTGGTTAAATGTAGTTCCATCCGTGGGGTACGTATCACTGAAAGCCCACTTGACGACATACCCTATGGCAGTATCTGCCGACTTGCCTGATGTAGATGCAGTCACCTTTGCGATGCGCCCTGCAGTGTCTGTGACCAAAAGCGTACTGTCTTTAGCTATTTCATACGCAGCACCATTTACCGTAATGCTTACAGGAGTATAGGTATTGTTTTTGAAGGCAATTGTTGAAAGCTCGCAGCTTTTACCTGAAAAGCCTGAAGGGCAGGTACAGGTCCCGTTTGAACAGGTGCCTTTATTCTTACACACAACTCCCTTGCATGCATCCTTTTTGCAGGAAGTGTATACTATCGCTGAAAAAGCACCTAGCGTGCAAAGTGCGGCTAATGTGATCGTCTTTATCTGTTTCATAACAATTGTATTTAATGCGTGGAGCGCGTTTTGATCAGTAAATGTAATTCCGGATACCGGTTTGTTATTAGTACTTATACCAGTCTTGTGGTTTAGTATAATTACCAGTGAAAATTCTATTTTACAATATCAAATATTTATTACTTTTAGACCCTATGAAGTACAGATCATTAAAGGCGATCCTCGTTTTGGCTATACTAGTTCACCTGAGCAGTTGCGTGATCCATAGTAAAAAAACGGACAGGCGTAGTCCCGGCCATGCCCATTACAGGCATAACGGCAGGTATTGGTAATCGTGTTTTTATAAAACAGCCTCTATGAAAGTGCTTTGGATCTCTTTTAATCTTATTGGATTTGCACTTATAGCGGGCGGTTCTATATATACCATGGACCACACGTCTTACTGGCCAGTTGTACTTATAGGTATGGGATTTCTTGGTATCTCCTATCTTATCCGGCTGATGGTATTCCGCAAAAAATAATTGTTTTCTATTTTATCTGCTGCTCTTTGGGTTTGGGTGTTGCCTGTACATCAGGTATCTTTGCCGTTCATTTTAAAAATTTCTGCTTCGCATGGACCGCAAGATACACTCAGCGCTGATCTCTGTTTTCTACAAAGACGGGCTGGAGCCCATTGTTCGTAAACTGAACGAGCAGGGCGTAACCATATATTCTACAGGTGGCACACAATCTTTTATAGAAGAGCTGGGTATTCCCTGCACATCGGTAGAGAGTGTTACCGGCTACCCGTCCATACTTGGCGGCCGTGTAAAGACCTTACACCCTAAGGTGTTTGGCGGTATCCTTGCCCGTCGTGATCTGGAAGCAGACCAGAACCATATAAAAGAATACGAAATACCCCTGCTCGATCTTGTGGTCGTAGACCTGTACCCGTTTGAAGAAACAGTAAAGCAGACCACCGATGAAAAGGCCATAGTAGAAAAGGTAGATATAGGCGGCGTATCGCTGATACGTGCCGCAGGTAAAAATTTTAAAGATGTGTGCATTGTTGCATCCCGTGACCAGTACGGTGAACTGCTGGAACTGCTGACCACAAAGAACGGTATTACTACGCTTACCGACAGGAAGCATTATGCAGCAGCTGCGTTTGCAGAATGTGCTCATTACGATGTAGCCATTGCGGAGTACTTTAACCGTGATGCCAAACAAAAGCAATTCCAGTTATCATTCGGCCACAAGCAATCGCTGCGCTACGGAGAGAACCCGCACCAGCACGCGTCTTTCTACGGCGACCTGGATGAGCTGTTTGAAAAGCTGAACGGGAAAGAACTTTCTTACAACAACCTGGTAGATGTAGATGCTGCCTGCCAGATCATATCAGAATTTAAAGATCCTGCATTCGCTATCATCAAGCATACCAATGTATGCGGTGTAGCGGTACGTGATAATGTGACACATGCATGGGAAGCGGCATTGGCAGGAGACCCGGAAAGTGCATTCGGCGGAGTACTGGTTACCAACCAAACGATCACTGCAGATGTAGCGTCAAAAATAAATGAGTTGTTCTTCGAGATACTGCTGGCACCCGGCTATGACGAGGACGCACTGGCTATACTGAAGGGCAAGAAGAACCGTATACTGCTGTTGCAGAAAAAAGATTTCTACCCTGTTAAAGAATACAAGCGCATACTCAACGGCATACTGGTGCAGGACGCCGACACGCAGAACTTTGCACAGTGGAAAGAAGCAGGTGCACGTCCTGCTACTGAGGCTGAGAAAGCTGACCTGCTGTTTGCCAACATAGTATGCAAGCACCTGAAATCAAATGCCATAGCTATCATTAAAGACAAGCAGCTGATAGGCAAGGGTTGCGGACAAACGAGCCGCATAGATGCCCTGCGCATGGCGCTGGATAAATCAAAGCAGTTTGGCTTTTCACTTAACGGAGCTGTACTGGCATCTGATGCATTCTTCCCCTTCGATGATTGTGTACGGATGTCTAAAGAAGCAGGCATTAATGCTGTGATACAGCCGGGCGGTTCTGTTCGCGATGCAGATAGCATCAAGTACTGCCAGGAAAATGATATGGTAATGGTGATCACAGAGGTTAGGCATTTTAAACATTAACCCCAAACCCCTCCCGCAGAAGAAGCGGGACATTGTTCCGGGGCTTATTCTTATTATTTTAATCTTGTGAACAGGTAGCAACTTTTTTTAAAAGCTGCTACCTGTTTTTTATAAATAACGTTTTTGGCATAGATGTTGCTGTTTATATAAAAACCTCACTATGAATTTGTTACCTGTTAAGCTGCCCGCTTGCCTTTTAGGTATTCCCTGCCTGTTACTTTTTACAGCCTGTAAAAAGAATAAGCAATCTGCTGCCTACACCTTTTCTTATTCTGGTGATCTATATGTAGCAGACACCATACATTTCAACAGTAATGCCCCGTCTTCCGCCAAATTTGCCTGGGATTTCGGAGATAAAAGCAACTCGACGGTTTCAGCACCCGGACATGTATATACGGAAGCCGGTACCTACACCATAGCATTAGTGATAAACGGGGATACTGCGCATACCATCAGGCAAACCCTGGTCATAGCCGTTGACTCTTCATACGATTTCACGTATTCGGGAAGCCAGTATGTTGGCGGCACTTTATACTTCAGCAGCAAAGCAGTATCCGGCCATAAGTTTTCGTGGAATTTCTACGACGGCAGTACATCTACCGAAGCTAATCCGAAACATGTGTTTACTACAGCCGGCATCCATGAAGTGTCGCTTACGGTCAATGACCAGGCAGCACGTATCATTAAGAAAACTGCAAAGATCGGGATAGACTCTGCGATAATGGCCTCGCTTACGGGTACACGACTGTATAACTATACATATGACTACACAAGTCAATTCTTTGATACAACCTACTCGGTACCAAACGTTGCTGCAACTATTACCAGTCCTGATCCCGCTACAATTTCGTTTGATAGCTATACCATGTCTTTTCGCTCATTCAAATCAGGAGTTGTAATGTTTGACCTCCATCCCGGCAGTGGTTATAGTGACGGTTGCCAACTATCTTATAATACACTTACTAATAAGATCTTTTTCACCTCCCACGAGAATACCAAAGTATACTCCATCGGAAAGACTTATGAAACACCTTAACTATTCCTTCGTGATAAATCAGTTACTATGATAATTATCTCCCTCACAAATAGACACAGAATCGTTTTGCCATTGCTACTGGCCTTGTTTTTTACGGCATGTAAAAAAGACACCAAGCCTGCTGAGAAAAAAACAACTGTTTACTCTTTTTCCTATTCAGGTAGTCCATATGTAGGCAATTCATTGCACTTTGTGAGCACAGCACCATCGGGCAGCACATTTGCATGGGACTTTGGCGATACGACCACTTCTTCTGTAGCAGCTCCGGGCCATGTTTATTCTGTGGCAGGCAATTACACTGTTTCGCTAATGGTAGATAATGATACCGCACACATCATTAAGCAAACCCTCACAATTGGTTTTGATTCCACCGTTATGGCGTTGCTGACAGGCTCCCGCAGCTACCGACACATGTATTACATTTACTATAACGGCGCACCATATGACACGACGGCCTCTTTGATGCCTGTGACAACACTGGCTATAAGTAAAGTCGACGCAAACACGATCCTATTAGGAACAGATACTCTTTTCTTCAGATCACTGATATCACGCACTGCAACTTTTGGCTATACTTACACCACTATGGGCCATGCCACAGGAAGCTATAACATACTGACTTTTTATGCCGATTCAAATAAAGTGCACTATGAACATCTTATACATATTAGTGCCGGTTCACAATCCAAAGACGTATTTGATAGCCCGTAAATTTTAAAATTAAACGACCTCACTATGTTGTCAACATCCTCTCTTAAATCTGTGTTTAGCCTCCTGGTCTTATCGTGCTGTCTGCCGTTTGCTGCATGTAAAAAGAACAAGCAGGATAACACACCTGTTAAAAGTACTACGTATACCTTCTCTTACTCCGGTAAGACGTTTGTAGCTGATACAGTGTACTTCACCAGCGATGCGCCTTCTTCTGCCAAATTCCTGTGGGATCTTGGCGACAGCAGCACAGCATCGGTTGCAGCGCCAAACCATGTGTATACCGCAGCTGGCACATACAATGTAGCATTAGTGATAGACGGGGATACTGCGCACACCATCAGGCAAAGCCTGACCATAACGGTAGACTCTACCTATGATTTCTCCTTTTCGGGGGCAACATCTCCGGGGGGCATTGTTTACTTCAGCAGCAAGGCAAAATCTGACAGCAAGTTTTTATGGTCATTTGGTGATGGCAGTACTTCTACCGACGCTGCACCGCAACATATATATAGTGTGATGGGTGCTTATACTGTTTCGCTTGTCATTGATTGTAAAACAGCTCATACCGCTAAAAAAGTCGCGAAGATCGGAGTTGACCCGGCTATTATGGCCGCATTGGCAGGTACGAGAATATATCATCTCGTTCGCCACATTTACCACGACACTGAAAAAATAGATACGATGCCTGATGAAACGCATACGATTGCATCGTCGATCTTTTTTCCATAACCTTTAATAATGAGTTGCTTTACGGCGGACTATGGAAATCCGGCGTTATTTCTTTCGGTTATACATATTATTACCTGGGAACTTCATATCCTACCGGCAGCTATAGTACGTTGAACTATGATACTACCACAAAAATGGTGCATTTCGAAAGGTTTGTGCATGTAGGAGCAGGCGGTCAAATAAAAGAGGTCTTCGACACGTTCTGATGATACTTTTTTAAGTAACTAAGACCGGATATGTTCGCTCTTCAGCAACCCCATTACCACTACATCTTCGGGCATGCCATTGCGCATCAGGCTCTGGCGGATAACGCCTTCTACCTTGCAGCCCAGGCGGGTGGCTACGGCTGCGCTGCGCTTGTTGGATGGGACAAAGTGTACTTCTATCTTATTCAGGTCCAGCTTATCGAAAAGAAATGAGGTGAATTTTTACTCTTTTGTCTTCTTTTACTCTTTTACAACTTTGTATTTATTTCTGTCATTTACTGACACAAAATAAATTCCGGCACTAAAATGCGACATATTTATTTGTGTTAATTTTTCACTGTGATCTTTGCTGTATATCAATTGCCCTAAACTATTGGTTATTGATATATGGTTTGTTTTCTGATTACACAAAATATTAATCAACCCATTTGTTGGATTAGGATAAATCTCGATCCTGTCTGATGTGATATCTATCTTCGATACACTCACCGGATCCGCACTTACTCTCTTAATTCTGTTATCTGCAGAAAAATAGAGATTTCCGATATCATCAAGCGTTACACATTTGGGTTGTCCGATTTTTGCAGCTGTTGCAGGGCCGTTATACCCATCTTCGCCGTAAATACCGTTCCCTGCAATGGTGTTAATAATACCCAGGGAATTGATCATTCTTATCCGGTAATTGGCAAAATCCGTTATGTATATATCCCCTGTTTTACTCACTGTTACATCCAATGCGCCGTTAAACACAGCAGCCGTGGCAGCGCCACCATCGCCTCTGTAGCCTGTAGTCCCGTTTCCCGCGATTGTCGTGATGTAACCAGACGCATCAATTTTTCTGATTGTATTAATTCCAATTCCAAGGCTGGTAAAATATATATTTCCTCTAGTGTCTAAAGCAATATAATATGGGTTATTAACTTCTGCAGCAGTAGCAGGGCCTCCATCGCCTGCTGTACCTTGAATTCCGTTCCCGGCTATGGTAGTAATTATTCCTGCTGGCGTTATTTTTCTTATCCTGTTATTTGCGAAATCTCCTATATACAGGTTATCGGAACCATCAATTGCTATTCCAATCGGTAAACCTAAATCTGCAGCAGTGGCGGGACCACCATCACCCAAATGAACATAATATTCGGGAACACTCATCCCTGTACCTGCATTAACTCCACTGCCGGCTACCGTACTTATAATGCCACTTGTATTTATTTTCCTAATGACATTATTGTAATTATCCACAAAATAGATGTTACCTGCTCTATCTATTACTATTCCAGCTGGCCCGAATATATCGGCTGCTGTTGCCGCTCCGCCATCTCCTGAATAACCACTTTTACCCGTTCCTGCTATAGTTGTAATAGTACCGGAAGGGCTTATCTTTCTTATATAGTCGCTCTGCCCAAAGTAAATATTGCCTGATTTATCAATAGCTATTTTTTGGGGATTAGATACCTGTGCTGCGGTGGCTGGTCCACCATCCCCGGATGAACCACGCCCTCCTATTCCTGCGATCAGTGTTATCGTTTGCGCATTATTTTGAAAAGACAGAAGTAAAAGAGTCGTTAAAACAATAAGTATGTTTTTCATAAGCAGTGATAGTTATCTTCATATCATTAGACGTAGATTTCTCACTTACTCTTTGGTTACTCAAAAAATATATTTGCGAATCCTGTCACCCTGGGATTTGCTTCTCACTCTTCAGCAATCCCATTACCACCACATCTTCCGGCATGCCATTGCGCATCAGGCTCTGGCGGATGACGCCTTCTACCTTGCAGCCCAGGCGGGTGGCTACGGCTGCACTGCGTTTGTTCGTTGGGACAAAGTGGACTTCTATCTTATTCAGGTCAAGTTTATCAAAAAGGAATGAGGTGAATTTTTTCAGGCTGTCTGATATAATGCCTTTGCCTTCATGGCTTTCGCTTATCCAGTAGCCAATCTGTGCACGTTTGGTGGTGAGGTCCCAATGGTGCATACCTACTCCGCCTATTATTTTGTCGTCGTAAAAGATGCCCAGCACCAGCGCTTCCTGTACTTCCTGTTGGTGTATGCTGTGCTGTATGAATTGTAAGGAGTGTTCGGGTTTGGTGGTCTTGTCTACCCATGTAAGCCACGGGTGCAGGTGCCTGCGGGAACTGTTGATGACATCAAACAGTTCCTGTGCATCCTCCGCTTTATAGGAGCGGAGCAATATGTTATCAGATACGGTTATAGCTACCACCAGCGGAGTATTATTCGGCCTTTGTTTTTTCTTTTTGTATTGCGTCCCACATTTCAGGTATCCTCTTTATCCAGCCCAGCTCACGCATCTTTGGCTTTGCCTCGCCTACCGGTGTACCAAAGTACACCTTACCGCCTTCCAGGCTACTTGGTACTCCCGACTGTGCCAGCACTACTGCCGCCTTGCCTATGGTCAGGTCTTTGCTCACACCTACCTGGCCCCATAGTATCACTTCGTCTTCTATTATGGCTTTGCCGCCCACGCCTACCTGTGCTGCAAACAGGCAGTTCCTGCCTATTACTGCGCCATGGCCTATATGTATGTGGTTATCCAGCTTGGTGCCTTGTCCTATTATAGTATCGCCGCTTACACCTTTGTCTATGGTAGTACCTGCACCTATCTCCACATCGCTCTCTATAATTACACGGCCACAGCTTACCAGCTTGTCGTACTGTACCTCGCGGTCCTTACGGCGCTTGAAGTAAAATGCATCTGCTCCCAGTACACAGCCTGCTTGTATGATCACGTTATCGCCTATTACTGTATGGTCGTAGATGGTAACGTTGGGATGTATGAGACAGTTATTGCCTATGCGCACATGATTGCCTACGAATACGCCCGGCTGCAGGTGTGTACCTTCACCTATTACTGCGCTGTCGCTCACCATCTTTGTTGCCGGCTCAAAAGGGCGGAAGCGGTTCACGATCTTCACATATGCACTGAACGGATCGCTGGTCACCAGCAGGGTCTTTCCTGCAGGACAGGCTACCGCTTTATTGATAATGATTATTGTGGCTGCCGATTGCAGGCATTTATCATAGTATTTTTCAAAATCGACGAAGGAAATGTCGCCGTTCTCTACTTTATGTATCTCATTTATTCCTGTGGCTTCCTGGGTGTCGTTACCTATCAGTTCCGCCCCGGTATATTCAGCTATCCATTTTACCGGAACAGGCTTTTCAAACTTCATACGCTATAACTTTGAAACAAAAATACACCAAATAGCTGCTTTCTATTAATTTCGGTATAAACTATCTGTAACTCCCTTGCAACACATCAACATAAACGGAAAGATAACCGCAGCTGACGAAGCCCTTATACGGGTAGATAATGGCGCTTTCCGCTATGGTTACGGGCTTTTTGAGACCATGCTGGTACAGGATGGTGTAATCCACTTAGCTAAGTATCATTGGGAACGGCTATTTGCCGGGATGAAGCAGCTGTACTTTGAGCCGCCTGTGCTGTTTACTGCCGAATGGCTGCAGGAAGAGGTAATGCGTACCGTGCGTAAAAACAAAGCAGAACAGCTGTGCCGTGTGCGGCTGCAGATATATGCCGGGGGCGGCGGACTGTACAGCAATGAGAGCAGGCACCCGAATTTTGTAATAGAGTGTTTTGCACTGGAGGCAGACAATATGGTGCTTAATGAGAACGGGCTTATAATGAACCTCTTCTATGCGGGAAGGAAAAGCAATGATGACCTTGCCAACCTGAAAAGCTGCAACGCACTTATATACGCTCTGGCGGCAAGAGCAGCCAAAGAACAGAAATGTAATGATGTCTTTATCCTTAATGCCAAACACAAAGTGGTAGAAAGCACGATCGCAAATGTTTTCTGGGTGAAAGGTGATAATATCTATACCCCACCGCTTACTGAGGGCTGTGTGGCTGGTGTAATGCGGCGGCACATAGTATCGACATTAGGGTTTGGCTTAATAGAAACGCCACTATCGATTGATGACCTGTTAGTGGCCGATGAGGTATTCCTGACAAATGCCATAAAAAAAATAAGGTGGGTAAAAACAAGCGGAGGGATCTCCAACTATACCAATGAGGTGACGAGGAATCTTTATTCCAAACTGTTCCTTGAATAATTGAGGAAAATAATTCGCTATCCTTTAATTCGCTTTACATCTTATTATTGTTCAGTCATTAGGTATTTAGTTTACATTTGTAAAAACTAACAACTCATGAAAAAACAACTATTAACAGCATTATCGATCATTGCATTATCCGGCGCAGCACAGGCGCAGGTATCTTTCGCTCCGGAACTGGGGCTCAACATCTCGCAGTACAGGATGTCGTATGCAGGGATATCTCCTTCTCTTGATGCACGTTTTGGTTTGCGCCTGGGTGGTGTGGCAGATATCGGGTTCAACGATAACTGGTCTGTACAGCCCGGCCTGTTTTATGTAATGAACGGATTTAACTATACAGAGACCATTCCCTTCTTTGGCACTGCAGAGCTGAAAGAGAAGATCAATACGATAGAGATACCCGTGAATGTTATGTACAAATTCGGCGATCCGGGTGGTAACAGGTTCTTTATAGGCGCAGGGCCAATAATAGGTATGAACATAGGCGGCCAGCAGGAAGCGTCTTTCGCAGGACTCAGCACCAGCCAGTCGCTGAAAATAGGCAGCGACTCTACAAACAGCGATCTTAAGATGCTGGACATAGGCGTCGGCATTAACCTTGGCTACGAACTATCGTCTGGCCTGTTCTTCCGCGGACGCTACCAGATGGGCCTTTCTAATGTGGCACCGGGCGGTGATGCTGACAACTACCTGAAATCTGCAGGCTATGGTGTATCTATAGGCTATATGTTTCATGGCAAGACCGCGAAAAAAGGAACGAAAAAAGGTAAATAATTAACACTCACTCACACCCGCTTATGAAAAAATTTGTCTTGTCCTGCCTGTGTGCTATGGCGCTGGTAAATACTGCGAATGCGCAGGTTACCTTCGGGCCTATAGCAGGGCTTAATGTGTCTAACTACACTATTACGGGCACCAATATTGCGTTGGGCTCACCGGCACTTGGGACGGCAAGCTTTACACTGAACACCACCACTAAGATAGGTGGCAGGTTTGGCGCTGTAGTGAATATACCGCTGAACGAGCACTTTTACCTGCAGCCGGGAGTGCTGTATGTGATGAACGGGTTCAAGCAGTCTTTCCTGGGCCTAATAGAGCTAAAGGCTCACATCAATACAGCAGAGGTGCCGGTGAACCTTTTCTATAAGTTTGGTGATGGAGACAATAAACCTTTCTTTATAGGGGCGGGGCCATACTTTGCTTACAATGTAGTAGGGGGTATGAAGGTAAACATCAACCCGGCACTGAGTAGCACCGTGAGCTCTGTAACCAATACCAAGCTGGACATAGGCAGCGACTCTACTGATTTCGTAAAGGCGTTTGATTGCGGCTTTGGTGTAAATGCGGGCTACCAGCTGGCTATGGGCTTATTTGTAAATGCCCACTACCAGTTCGGCCTTACTAATCTTATACCTATTGATATCAATGGTTATTCTATAAAGAACCATAACTACGGTATATCTATAGGCTATATGATAGGCAGCAAGGCTACTAAAAAAACAAGCAGCAAAACGACCATTAAGAGTAAGCACAAATAGAACTACTTATCAATTACCTTTGAAGGAGCTGCATGTTGCAGCTCCTTTTTTTATGCGCACTATTTGTTTGTTTGCTGTTGTGTTGTTGTTTGTTGCTGTGTCTGCTTGTGCCCAGGTGGGGTATGGTGTGGAGGGTGGCGTGGGTATGGCCACTATGAAGTTCGCACCATCGCAGTATCCTATATACTACACCAGTGGTGAGGTGAGCGCTGTTGCATCTTACCGCGTGGGCGCACTTATAGATGTGCCGCTGAGCAAACATCTTACGCTGCAGTCGGGAGCATACTTTTCGCGGAAGGGAGCAGTGCGGTCGTTCTCTTATTACCTTAATGACAGCTTTAACGAGAACGTGCACCAAACCCTGCTGCTGCACTATGCCAGTGTACCGGTAATGCTGGTATACAAATCGGGCATACAGGGCAGGGGGCGGCTGATAGCTGGACTGGGCGCTGATGTGGCGGGTACCATAGGTGGCCGCAACAAGCTGGCAGACGACTACACATTCAACGGCACGCATGGCAACTTTACTGATAATACTTCCATCTCTATAGGCAATACGGTAAGGGCATTTGATATAGGGCTTGCACTTATGGCGGGTTATGAGCTGCCCACAGGCCTCTTCTTCCGCATCACCTATACCACAGGCTCGCAGGACATAGGCAAGGGCACCGAGATCAGCAAGAACCGCACGGTGCTGCTGTCCGGTGGTTATATATTTGGTAAGGGGCGAAATATCAATAAGGACAAAGAAGCTAATGATTTGATAGATCATACTAAGTAAGGCAACATCCCCCTAACCCCCTTCGCAACCGCACATAGCCAACACGCAAGGGGGAATCCCATGTCAAGTATCCAGCAACAAGTATCCACATCAAGCATCCATCAACAAGTATCAAGTACCCATATCTGCCCTATGTAATCCGGAACCCCAGCCCATGATCGCGCCTTTTTTTTGCCTGGCATGCCCTTGATGAAGCCCGAAAAGAAAACACCACCCTAACCAAGACCAACAGCCCAAAAGCATTCCCCCCAGCGGGCAAAAAAGCCAGCGCATGCAGCCGAACAGAGCGGTGCGACCACAGCGTAGAGCCTTTTTATTTCAGCGGAGCAATTGAAATAAAATCGCCTTTTCTTTGTTACTTTCTTTTGGCGAAGCAAAAGAAAGTAAATGCAATACGAGCCTGCCAAACACGGAAAAGTAGGACCACGTGAGCCTAACAATTGGGCTAAACAATAAAAGCAATGGAATTCAACCAAAACTACCAGTATCCACCTGCATGTGCATGCGGACGACGGCCATGAGCATGCCAGTAGTGGTAGCGTTTTTTCTCCTTGATGTACTTATTGCTGTTCGTGTACTTGGAACGGTAAATAGTAGTACCGCAACTGGTTATGCTAACCAGCAGTACAAGCAAAAAAAGCAGGCGGAGCGCAGTGTGTTTCATAATTACGTACCGCAAAATACTTTATTATTTAATATGCAGGTAGTGTCTTTATATATTTTTCTTTTCTACCCGTACGCCTGTTCTCTTTTTTAACAGCTACTGGCACAGATTTTACGCCCTGTAGGCTGTAAATAAATTGTGGAACAACTAAAATTTCCTGCTATGAAAAAGCTATTAATAGCGCTTGTAGTATGGACAACAGCTAGCATAGGCGCAAAGGCACAGACCACCAACACGGCGGTAAATGCCACCGAACAACAGAACATAGCCCAGGGCCAGAACAGCACCAATACAGGCACCAATACCAATAAGGTGCGCAGCGGCAACCAACTGAGGACGACCAAAAACCTGGTAGACAATACCCGTGTGAAACCACGCGTGTACACCCCATCTAACACCGTAAGCCCATCACAACCTATCTATACGCCCTCCACCCCTGCTCCGGCACGGAACACACCCATTAATACCCAACCCGTGATAACCCCCAACTAACCACCTACGCCCACCAGCCCCATGAAACCAATAAAGTAAATAACCTGCTCACACAGGCCAAAAGACGCCAACCCCAACAGGGGTTAGCGCCTTTTTATTACCCATCCGTCATTGCGCCGCACGTGTTTGCAAAACAAGAGCATCGCTCATCTCACGAAATGAGTACCGCGCAACACTCCCCTCTCGAGAGGGGCTAGGGGTGTGTTAACCATCTTACCACATAACTTTACACCATGGCCGACGTACACTCAAAAGCTACCCGCAGCTACAACATGAGCCAGATCAAAGGCAAAGACACAAAGCCCGAAATGCTCGTGCGCAGCTTTCTTTTTTTATTTTTGGAAAATGGATAAGCAAAACGTTTTCCTCCTCACCGACCAGCCTACCACATGCCCTATTTGCGGTGCAAGAACCCACTTTGAAGAAGTCAAGGAAGAGCAAGAAAGCTATCAATTACACACCTGCCCTAGCGCCGATTGTGCTTACACATTTATAGCGGAGGAAGAATAAATTGATATATTTATCCATGATTTCTAAAAAAGTAATAGATGTTGCTTGCGCAATTATACTTTTAGACGACAAAGTGCTAGCAGCACAGCGTAGTGAAAATATGTCTCTACCCTTAAAGTGGGAATTTCCTGGCGGAAAATTAAATGCAAACGAAAGTGCTGAAAATTGTATTTATAGAGAATTAAAAGAAGAACTAAATATCGTTATTAGGATTATTAAAAGGTTACCAAATTATCCGCACGATTATGAAAATGTAACTATTAATCTTATTCCTTTTGTTGCGGAGTATGTTAGTGGTGAGTTATACTTAGCAGAGCATAAATCAGTTGCATGGTTGACCAAAGATCTTTTAGTTTCTTTAGATTGGGCCGCCGCTGATATTCCATTAATGAATGATTTTATAAACTCACACTATGTTTGAATTAGGGCTATACGAACAGCTAATTAATAAACTTGTCTCATCTAAATTAAATAAAATTGATACAGCAACTTATTTTATTAAAGAAACAACACTTGATAAAGCAGAGGCATCAAGATATTTAAGTAGTTATTTAGCTGAGAAAATACAGTATGCCTTATCTACCATTCAAGGAGATAATAGTATTGAAGAGCAAATCGCTTTGTCAAATAAAATTATTTTACTACTCAATGAGGCACTGAACGAGATAACAGACAATAACATTATTGAAATACAAGGCCGCGTTCTTACCGCAGTCCTATCAAAAATAGACAGTGATTATTCAAATTTAGAAGACCGTTTAAAACAGATAACTCCATATACTCGCTTTACACAAAGTGAATTGTTTACTGGCGGAACTAATTTGAAAATTTCTTTAGATAGTGAACTCAGAAAAGAAATTCAGTCTGCAAATGAGATTTGCTTTCTGGTCTCATTCATAAAATTTGCTGGTATTAGAATTTTTCAAAAGGAACTACAAGAGTTTACAGATAATGGAGGGAGACTTAAAGTAATTACAACCTCTTATATGGGTGCTACAGATTTAAAAGCTGTAGAATTATTAGCGAATCTAAAGAATACAGAAGTAAAGATTTCCTACAATACACAAAGTGAAAGGTTACATGCTAAAGCGTATCTTTTCCTTAGAGATACAGGTTTCCATACTGGATACATTGGCTCTTCTAATCTTTCGAGATCTGCTGTCACTAATGGTCTTGAATGGAATCTGAAAATAACAACGAAAGAGATTCCTCACATAATAGATAGGTTTAAAAAAACATTTGAATCTTACTGGCAAGATGATAGTTTTGAATTTTTTGATAAAAACAGAGACTCCGCTAAACTTCAGCAATCGCTAAGTAGTCAGAAGAATAATTCAACACCATTTGTTACTTATTTTGATTTAACTCCTCATCATTACCAAAAGGAAATATTAGAAAAACTTGAAGCAGAACGGGTTTTGCACAATAGAACTCGCAATTTAATTGTTGCAGCAACGGGCACAGGCAAGACGATGATTGCTGCGTTTGATTACAAAAACTTTAAATCATCAAATAGTCGTGCTCGCATACTCTTTATTGCGCATCGGAAAGAAATTATAGAACAAGCACTTGCTACGTTTAGAGGGGTATTAAAAGATAACAATTTCGGTGAGCTATGGGGTGATAATATGATCCCCTCAAAACATGATTCGGTTTTTGCTCTAGTTCAAACACTAAATAATCAATTACCTCAGACTAACCTTTCAGAGGATTATTATGACTATATAGTCGTTGACGAAGTTCATCACATTACTGCAAAGTCCTACAGAGCTATATTGAACACATTTAAACCAAAGATTCTTTTAGGTCTAACCGCTACGCCCGAGAGAATGGATAACGAAAATATTCTTTCTGATTTTTGTAATGTTATTGCCGCCGAAATCAGGTTGCCAGAAGCCTTAAACAGCGGTCTATTATGTCCTTTTCAATACTTTGGAATTTCTGACAGTGTTGATTTGTCAAAAGCAAAATGGGAAAGGGGAAAGTATTTGCAAAGTGAATTAAACAATATTTATACTAATAATGATCGTCGCGTTACTGATATCTTACTGAGTATGAATAAATATTTAACCGACATTCATGAAGTTACCGCTTTAGGATTTTGCGTTTCTCAGGAACATGCAAAATATATGTCAGAGAAGTTTATAGAAGCGGGGTTGAAAGCGGATTATTTAACTAGTAACAATAGTGATGAAAGATCTGATTTGCGATTGAAACTTTTATCTAAAAAAATCAATTATCTTTTTGTTGTCGATATTTTTAACGAAGGTGTAGACATTCCAGAAATCGATACTGTACTATTCCTTAGACCAACAGAAAGCCTAACCGTTTTCTTACAACAATTAGGAAGAGGGTTAAGAATAAAGCCTAACAAAGATTGCCTAACTGTGTTAGACTTTGTGGGTAATTCCAGGCCAGAGTATGATTTTGAGAAAAAGTTCAGAGCACTGATTGGTAAAACAAATACGTCAACGAAAAAAGAGATAGAAGATGAATTTCCTCATCTACCCTTGAACAGTTCAATTATTTTAGAGAAAAAAGCGAAGGAGTACATTCTGAGTAACATTGCTAGTGCAACTAATTTCAATAAAAAGCAATTACTTGATAAGATAAGAAGCTTTAAATACAATATCGACAAACCTCTGACGCTAAAAAACTTTACAGAAGAATATAATATTCCATTAGCGCAAATTTACAAAAACGGCAAAACGTGTTGGACCAGATTATGCGTTGAGGCTGAGGTTACCAACGATCTGAATTCTCGAAATGAATTAGAAATTGCACGGGCTATTGGCAAAAAGTGGCTTGTATGTAACTCGACATCTTATTTATCTTTTATTTTAAATTTGGCTTACAAGAATTTCATTGTTGACATTACCACATTATCTGAAGAAGAAAAAATAATGTGCTTGATGTTGTATTATGACGTTTGGCAAAATCCAAATGAATTTATTGATTTAAACACCGCAATTCTCGAACTTGGTAACAACAAACTATTAGTAACCGAGATAATTGATGTTCTTGAAATTCTAATAGACAAAGTTGATTTTATTGAGCGTGATATTTCATTAGATTATCCTATGCCATTAAAGGTCTATAGTCGCTATACAAAAGATGAAATATTCTGTTCATTTAGCTGCAATACATTTTACTTGAGATCTCCATCCAGAGAAGGAGTACTTAATATAAAAGATAAAAACACAGAACTGCTTTTTGTGACTTTAGAAAAATCAGAAAAAGATTATTCGCCAACAACTCTTTATGATGACTACGCCATTAGTGAAAGTTTATTTCATTGGCAATCGCAAAACAAAGCTAAATCAGATAGTGGCCCGGGATTAAGTTATGTAAGACAAGTTGAGACAGGCAAAAAAATATTGTTGTTCGTTAGAGAGAAAAATAAAGACGAGTTTGGCAATACACTCGGATTCGTCTTTCTTGGTCATGTGAAATATGTAGATCATTACAACGAAAAGCCCATGAGTATAACTTGGGAATTAAATGAGCCTATCCCACCGTATATGTGGAAAGACTCCGCAAAGCTAGCTGCAAGTTAGTGTTAAGGTAAATGAATCTCTCAAAAGCTTTTATTACCTCAATCCAGTTTTCTGGCATCGTATTTGCGGCTTATTAAGTCCGTATTTTGTTTGGTTTTAGCACCTGTAATAAACCGATTTAGGAACGAGGCAGAGGGGGTGATAATTGCGCACCTAGGCAAAAAGTGCGTAACTTTTGGGCAAGAATTGGCGCTGTTTTTACCTTAAATCATTGGTAATCAATGTGAAGGTGAGCAATAAAAAATTTCGCGAAAAAGTGAGCAATTGCCGTGAGTGATCCCTCATTTCGTGAGATCGCTTCGTGCCTCGCGATGACGGTCACGAGTACTAGAGCGTCAGGAAACTATTTTGATCAGAAGAAACAGCACTTCAACTCTTCAATCCAAATTCCCAATTACTAATTCCCCAATTCCAATCTGAAAAGCGGCAGATTAAAACCAAAAAGACCCTTTTTTCGTTAATATTATAAACCACAAAACTGATAGCAATGAAAAACAGACCAATAGTATTGTTTATAGCTGCGCTGCTGATGGGCGCTACTGCCTGCACCGCTCAGCCTGAGGTAAACCCGCAGAACGAAAAGAAGAACCCCCACTACAGCCATACCGATAAAGCCCCTGTGAAGGTGAGCAATGCCGAGTGGAAAAAGATACTGATACCTGAGGCCTACAGCATCATGCGCCTGAAGGGCACTGAGCGTGCCGGCACCGGCCCCTATGTGCACAACCCGAAGAGCGGCACCTACTACTGTGCTGCATGCGGCAATGCCCTGTTCAGCAGCGCCACCAAGTTCGACAGTCATACAGGCTGGCCCAGCTTCTTCCAGTCGCTGCCGGGCAACAGTGTGGCCAAGGTAAAGGATGCCGACGGTTTCCGCGATGAGATAGAGTGCGCCCGCTGCGGTGGTCACCTCGGTCATGTGTTCGACGATGGCCCTAAGCCTACAGGGTTAAGGTATTGCATGAACGGGTATGCGCTGATGTTTGAAGAAGGGAAGTAAAACCCCTTAATGATAGGTGGGCTTAACTGTGAATTTACCTCTAAAAACTATGTTGGAATTATTAGCGAACTCGTAGGTGCCCTGCATGGTGCTGTCGGGCAATACACGCACTATGTTTATTGTACCGGTTGGTGCGTATTCCTGCGGGGATGGGTTTTTTGTAGCCGCATTGTATGCGTAGCCCTGCTGCGCTGTGCGGCCCAGATCGTAGGTGCCTGGCCCTCCTTTGTAGTTATAAATGGTTATAGAAATAATGTCGGTGTTCGTCTGCATTCCCTCCAGTATAAAATACGAGGGTTTTTGTGAGCTCATGAAGACGGCGTATAATCCGGAAGCTGCCGTCCAGGCATTTCCGTCCTTTGTGCCTATCATAGATGGTGTTGCCGAAAATGTGTCGGCGGAAGCTGGCGTAGTAACAGATGCTGCATCTTTGCTCTTATTGCATGAAGCACCAGCCAGAAGCAAACCCAGGGATAATGTTATTAAGTATTTGTTCATTGTGTTTTTTGCGTGGCGCAAAGTTATTGCTATTATCTGCAATGAGCATCAGTCTCTATAGATCATGTACTGTTTAAGATAATTTTACGGGCACTACCCTTGCTTCGCCATCCTCATTTTTAACCGGTAGAAATTGTAATTTGCGGCTATGACAAAAAGGGAGCGCTACAACTTTGTTATAGACTGGTTTCAGCAAAACATGCCGGTGGCGGAGACGGAGCTGCACTATGGCAGTCCGTATGAACTGCTGGTAGCGGTGATACTGAGCGCCCAGTGTACCGATAAGCGGGTGAACATGGTCACGCCTCCGTTGTTCGAGCGTTTCCCCGAGCCGGAGCTGCTGGCCAGGGCGGAGTTTGAAGATGTGGAGCCCTATATACGCAGCATCAGCTTTGCCAATAACAAGACGCGCCACCTGATAGGTATGGCCAAAATGCTGGTAGAACAGTTCCACAGCACCGTACCCGATAATATGGACGACCTGGTACTACTGCCGGGCGTAGGTCGCAAAACGGCCAATGTCATCATATCAGTAGTATATGGGCAGCCGGGTATGGCGGTAGACACGCATGTGTTCCGCGTATCTAACCGTATAGGCCTCACCGTTGCGAAGAACGTGCTGCAGAGCGAGCACCAGCTGGTAGCCAATATACCGCCAGAGCTGCTGCCCATAGCCCACCACTGGCTCATACTGCATGGCCGCTACATATGCGTAGCCCGCCGCCCCAAGTGCGAGCAGTGCGGCCTCACCAGCGTCTGCAAGTTTTATAAGAGCGATATGAGGTTTATTGTGGAAGGGTAGCTGGATACTTGATGCTGGATACTTGTTTCTTGATGCTGGATAGGTGTTTTGTAATAACACACCCCTAACCCCTCTCTAGAGGGGAAGTGGGGTCACTTACCCTCATTTCGCCTTTCCCTTTCAAAACAAAAACCCACGACTTTGGGGTCGTGGGCTGTATTTGAGGTATTTAAAATAAGTATTAGTGGCCTGCGGGTGGTGCTGTGTTTACCGGCGCTCCGTTCTCCCAGGTTGGTTTGTAGTTCTTCTGGTAGGCATCCCATGCCTGGTGCTTGTAGGTATTGTCGCCAAAGAAGGTAACGAGTGGTTCCAGCTGGTTTGGCGTCATGTAGCCCGGTATAGGCTGCGGGTTCTGGAAGTTTTCCAGCAATATGATGGCTGTAGGATAAGACATCTGTCCTTTTCCGCCCGGCATCATCCACTCTACCGCCAGCGAGTTAGCACGTGCATCGGGCCTGAAAGCGTATTGTTTGCCCTGGAAGTTGATCACGTCCTGGCGCTCTGCGTTAAAGCGTACACAGTAGTAGTTCAGGTTCATGTATTTGGCCACCTTAGGGTTGCTGAATGTGGTGGCATCCATCTTTTTGCACCAGCCGCACCAGTCGGTATATACATCTACATATACTTTCTTAGGGCTTTTTGCCATTTTCTGCTGCAGCTCCTCAAACGATGTGATCCAATGTATCTCGTTAGCCGATTCTGCAGTTGCTGCAGCCGGTGGGTTTTTCTTCGCCATCATTGCGGGGCTTATAGCAAACATAGCAACCGCAAAAAGTAGTACACGTTTCATTTTTAATGCTTTTTGAAAAACGAATTTACAATTATTCCATGTAGTTTTGTTCAATTGCCGATAATTTTATGATAAAAATTGCAATTGCGGTTACAGGAGCGAGTGGGTCTATATATGCCAAGGTACTGTTAGAACAGTTGCAGCGGCTGAAAGACCAGGTAGCGGAGGTAGGTATAGTGTGGAGCGATAACGCGTTTACCGTATGGCAGCATGAGCTGGGCAATAAGGACTATGAGGCCGTTCCCTACCGCCGGTGGGACAAGAACGACTTTATGGCGCCGTTTGCCTCGGGCAGCTCGCAATACAGTGCGTTGATCATATGTCCGTGCAGCATGGGTACACTGGGCCGCATAGCCGGCGGCATCAGCAACGACCTGGTGACCCGTGCGGCAGATGTGATGCTCAAAGAGCGCCGCAAGCTGATATGCGTGGTAAGGGAAACACCTTACAACCTTATACACCTGCGCAATATGACGGCGGTGACAGAGGCAGGTGGTATCATATGCCCGGCCACGCCATCGTTCTACAGCAACCCAAAGACGCTGGACGATGTGGCCTATACGGTGATACACCGTGTGCTGCAGCTGGCAGGGCTGGATGCTGATGGGTATAGGTGGGGGGAATAGGAGAGCGGAGGTAGAGAGCGGGGAGCGGTGTTACTATACTTGTTAACGGTATTGTTAAGTTACTATATTGGTGGCGATTGGTATTAAATAAGTTTTACTGTTTATAATATGGGGTATTCAGGATCTATAGAGCGGCTGAGGAGTATAATGGACGAGCTTCGGGTAGAATGCCCGTGGGACAAGAAACAGACCATACACACCCTTAGCCCGCAAACGCTGGAAGAGGTATACGAGCTTACGGATGCGATCACCAGTGAAAACTGGCAGGGCCTGAAGGAAGAGCTGGGCGACCTGCTGCTGCATATCGTGTTCTACAGCAAGATAGGCGCAGAGCAGGGCAAGTTTACCCTGGACGATGTAATAGAGGGCGTATGCAATAAGCTGGTGAACCGTCACCCGCACATATACAGCAATGTGAAGGTGGACAACGATACCGATGTAAAGCAGAACTGGGAAAAGATAAAGCAGGCAGAGGGCAAGAAGTCTGTGCTGAGCGGTGTGCCTAAGGCGATGCCTGCACTCATAAAGGCCTTACGCCTGCAGGAGAAAACAAAACAGGTAGGCTTTGAATGGGACCATACCGACCAGGTGCGTGAAAAGGTGGACGAAGAAATAGGAGAGCTGTATGAGGCTGTTGCCAGTGGCGACCAGGCACATATGGAAGAGGAGTTTGGCGATGTAATGTTTGCCATGATCAACTATGCGCGTTTTATAAAGGTAGACCCTGAGCGTGCACTGGAGCTGACGAACAAAAAGTTTATCCGCCGTTTTCAGCGTATAGAAGATATGGCTGCCGAAAAAGGCAAGAGCCTGCATGATATGAACCTGACCGAGATGGATGAGCTGTGGAATAAGGTAAAAGAAGAAGAGCGATCTATAAAATAAATGTTCAGGCGATATCCATATTGGGGCTGGCTGCTGATCAGCCTTGTATTGTGGTGCATCAACGGATACCAGTTCCGGCTGCACCGCCAGGCTATGCTCCCCGAGCGTATGGCCCATGCCGTGAACAAAGACCTGCAAAGCAGGGAAGATGACTTCCAGGTATTCCTTAAAGACGAAGATCTTGTCAGCCGGCTATTCTCAGATTCACTTACAGAAGAAGAATCTGATCACCTGAACAAAGAGTCGTTCTATGTGTTTGCCTACGATGGCGACTCGCTGAAACAATGGAACACTAATACCACAATAGCAGAGCCTACCGACTCTATGAACAGGAAGGTGGCCATACTGCACAATGATAAGGGCACTTATATAGCCAAGTACATTACCCCCTTCCCGAAAGATACTGCAAAGCGCCTTGTCATTCTCTTCCCGGTGCTCATCACTTACCCGCTGGAGAACAGCTACCTGAAGTCGCACTTTGCAGCATCTGATTATATACCTATCACCACCAAAATAATATCGCCCGATGACCGTAACGGCAATGCTTACCCCATCATACTGCATGGTGAGCAGCGATTGTTTTCTTTGGTGTTCAATGCGCAGGACATACAGAAATGGATACCGGATACTATGTTCATCATCTTCCTGCTGCTGGCCCTCATCGCCAGTATGTCGTGGATACAGCTGATGATCATTTACCTCACCCGTAACAGATCTTCCATGACGGGGTTTGCAATAACGCTGTCGCTTATTGTGGTCATCCGTATCATGTTGTTCTATTTCGGCTTGCCGTTCAATCTCGATACCATTACCTTCTTCTCTCCCAGCCTGTATGCGTCCAGCAAGTACCTGTCCTCGTTCGGAGATCTTTTTATCGATACACTTTGTCTGTTATGGCTTATTGTTTTTCTTACCCGTCATACTCCTTATAAAACCTATTGCAACAAGATAACGAATGAAAAGACACGTAAGATAGTTACCATGGTGCTGGTGGTAGCGCTTGTAGCCTATGTGTTCCTGTTCGTAAATGTGATCCGCAGCCTGGTGCTCGATTCCAATATTTCGTTCAATGTAGGGCACTGGTATACTATAAATGTGTACACCATATTCGGGCTGCTGGTTATAGGAACTATTACGGGTATGTCTTGCCTGGTCATGTACCTGGTGAATACCCAGTTGAACACACTCGTAAAAAGCAAAATGGCGAAGTACCTGCTGGTAACAGTAGTAGGCGCTGTGTTTCTTTTACTGGTCTGTAATTTTCATGATGGGTTCAACTGGGTCTTACTTGGCTGGATAACGCTGTTCTTTATACTACTGGATATACCAAGGCTGGAGCTGGTGTCCAACCTGTTTGAACCGCACATGTTGTTCTGGGCAGTATTCATTTGTTTGTTCGGTACGGTCATCCTGCAGTATTTCAACGAGATCAAAGAACGCTCTGCACGTATTGCCTTTGTAGAGCATAGCCAGGTGTTGTTCCCCCACAGGGACAATATGATGGAGTACGATTTTTACAAAGCCATTGAACATATAAAACAAGACAAGGTCATAAAAGGCTTTTTTTACAAACCATCCTCTACTGCACGTAAAGCCATCAACCAGCGTTTCGACGGGCTATACCTGAACGGTACACTGAATAAATACCGAACCAAAGTATACCTGTTCGACAGGAAGACAGCTGGACTTTACAATAAAGACACTACCGATTATACCACGCTCATTAATGAACAGCAGGAGAGCGATACTTTCTTATCGAGCAACCTGTATTACAAAGAGAACATACAGGAAGGCCACAGCTATCTTTCCCACATACCCATATACAGCGACTCCATCAACAGGCAGATAGGTTATGTAATAATTGTGCTGGAACCAAAAAAGCAGGTGGCAGAGAATGTGAGCAACGAGCTGTTGCTGCCTACTACCAACAGTGCCGGTAGTGAGGCCAATGAGTATGCCTACGCTATATACATGGATAATAAGCTGGTCAACCAGACCACCGATTATGCGTTCGCCAACCACCTGCTCTATGATACACTGCAGGAACAGAAGCCGGTCTTTTTCACAAATAACAATATCTCAGAACTTTATTATAAAACATCGGAAAAGCGAACCATTGTTGTAGTAAATACCCGTAGCCAGTTCCTGGAGCTGCTTACTCTGTTCTCGTATTTGTTTGGTGTACAGGTATTGCTTGCGGCTTTCATTCTTATTTACCAGTTGTACATCTCTTACTTCACCAGCTCACTGGGCAATGTTCGTTTTTTCAGGCTTACCCTTCGCAGGCGTGTACACTTCTCCATGCTTACTATAGTGCTCATCTCGTTCATCATTATAGGCGGTGTTACTATATGGTACTTTACTAACCAGTACCGCACTTCTAACTCCAGCAAGCTGCAGTCGTCTATGATGATCGCAAAGCAATCGGTACAGGATTATCTCAGGCGGGCCAATGTATCCTCTGCAGAATACTTTTTCGATACGCTTAGTAAGTCTCCCGGGTTCAAAGGTTTTATTACTACTATAGCCATTGCCAACGGACAAAAAATAGACATTAATATATTTGACAATGACGGGGAACTGGTAACAGCATCGCAGGATGATATCTATAACAAGAGCCTCATATCCCGCAGGATAAGGCCCGATGCTTTTTTCGATCTTAATTATTCCGGTAAGTCGGTGGTGATACAGAATGAGATGATAGGAGGGCTGTCTTATCTATCAGGCTATGAGCCGCTGAGGGATGATAAAGGGGAAACGATGGGCTATATCAATGTTCCGTTCTTCTCTTCTGAAAAAGACCTGAACTACCAGATATCCAGTATCGTTATCACGCTCATCAATATCTACGCGTTCATCTTCCTGCTATCGAGCATACTGGCTATATTCATTACCCGGTGGATAACCCGCACGTTCAATGTAGTGATAGAACAGTTCGGTCGTATCAACCTGCAGCGCAATGAACGTATCACCTGGCCATATGATGATGAGATAGGGTTGCTGGTAAGAGAGTATAATAAGATGGTGAACAAAGTGGAAGAGAACGCGGCTAAGCTGGCACAGAGTGAACGTGAAATGGCATGGCGAGAAATGGCGCGGCAGGTAGCCCACGAGATCAAGAACCCGCTCACGCCTATGAAACTGAACATACAGTACCTGCAACAGGCTATGAGGAGCGATAAAGAGAACATAAAGGAACTTACAGAAAAAGTATCGGCATCCATCATAGAGCAGATAGACAACCTTTCCTACATCGCATCAGAGTTCTCCAATTTTGCCAAGATGCCTGAGGCAAGGGAAGAAGAGCTGGAGCTGAATGAACTGCTGAACACGGCGCTGGAACTATACCTCAATGACGCACATATCAAAGTGACCGTTCAGAAAACAACAGATAAGATATTCGTACTCTCAGACCGCAGCCAGTTGCTGCGTGTATTCACTAACCTGCTGGAAAATGCCAAGCAGGCAATACCGGAAGATCGTCAGGGCAATATAGAAGTATCGCTCACTACAGAAAACAACGAAGCGACTATTGCTATTGCAGATAATGGCTCAGGTATATCACAAGAGGTGGCACAGCGTATCTTCCAGCCATACTTTACCACCAAATCATCAGGTACCGGCCTTGGTCTTGCCATGACCAAAAAGATCATTGAGTTCTGGAAAGGTGTTATCTCTTTTGAATCAGAAGAAGGGAAAGGGACTACTTTCTTTATTCGCTTGCCTATAGTAAAGAAGTAGTACAATAACGTAACAAAAGCGTAACACTTTTATTGTTACGTTACGCTTTTCAGGGGTTTACCACACCTGCACTTCTCGTTCCAGCTCTATACCAAAACGTTCTTTCACTGAGCGCAATATCTCTCCTGATAACTGCCATATCTCCTTGCCATGTGCTTTGCCATAGTTTACCAGCACTAATGCTTGTTTGGCGTGTACACCCATATCATCTATCTTATATCCTTTCCAGCCACACTGCTCTATGAGCCAGCCGGCAGGTATCTTTACAAGGTTGTCGCTCACTTTATAAGATGGCAGTGATGGATACTTTTCCAGGAGTATCTCATATTCAGTTCTCGCAATGGTCGGATTTTTGAAAAAGCTACCTGCATTGCCTATCACCTTAGGGTCCGGTAGCTTGCTCATTCTTATATTCATTACCGCATATGCTATCGCTTTTACCGAGGGTTCTTTTACGCCCATCTCTTCCAATTCCTGCTCTATGGCACCATAGCTGGTATTGTATCTCGGTTGTTTGCTCAGCTTGTATACTACCGAAGTAATGAATACTTTATCTTTCAGCCCTTCTTTAAATATACTGGCCCTGTATCCAAACTCACATTCACGGTTGTTATAAGTAAGCAGTCTTTTTTCATTCCAGTACCAGAAGGTCACGCTTTCAATCGTGTCCTTCGCCTCTACGCCGTAGGCCCCTATATTCTGCATTGGCGATGCACCGACTGTGCCGGGTATCAGCGCCAGGTTCTCTATGCCGCCCAGTCCAGTATTCACAGCATACAGTACCAGCTCATGCCATACTTCTCCGGCCTGCACACGCAGCCACACATGGTTATCATCTTCCTTTTCAACGGTTATTCCTTTTAGCTGGTTGTGTATCACCAGCCCTTTTATTGGCTGTGTCAGCAGTATGTTGCTACCACCACCCAGTATGTGTTTTTCATATGGCAGTTCGGTTATTGCTTCCAGGTCATTTATATCCTTCAGCTCCGTGAAATACGCTGCCTGCACATCTATGCCAAATGTGTTATAGGGTAGTAATGATATGTTTTGTTGTAAGTGCATGTTGGGTTTATTTATTTTTAGCCTTTACCTTAAACCCTATTGGCGTTCTTTCTTCTTGTGGAGGATTCAATAACTGTTTCATCGCTGAAAAAATCATTTGTATCTCGTCACTATTTTGCATTACCTGTTTTTCCAGTTGTTCAAGTTTTAATAGTATGTCCTTATGCGTCAACAACATTTCACGAAGTTTTGCGAATATTCTTATTATACGAATATTCACTTCAATTGCTCTTTCGCTGCTTAGTACGCACGAAAGCATAGTAACCCCTTGCTCTGTAAAAACCATCGGCATATATCTAATCCCACCCCAACTTGAGGTGCCAAATTGGCTCCTCAAGTTTTCCAATTCTTCTACTGATAATTCAAACATAAAATCTTCAGGAAATCTGGAAATGTTTCTCCTAACCTGCCGTTTTAATTGTTTCGTCTCTACATCATATAGCTCTGCAAGATCCCGATCCAGCATTACCTTTTGTCCACGAATAAAATATATCTTGCTAATAATTATTTCATCGGGTATTCCTATCGTTTTTGCCATGTGATTTAATAATAAGGTTACGAATTTAATAATAGTTCCCTTTCTTTAGAACTGTACTACCGTAAATAATCCGCTCAATTCTTCAATCCCATAAACCTTACTCCCAGCCCTGCAGCACCACTCATCTTTATTATTCCGTTGTCATACGTCAGCCCTTCTGCTACATCCTGTTTTAATAATAGCGGACCATCTGCATCAACTTCATCCAATAGCGGCATCAGGGTGGCTATGGCAGCAGAGCCTATGGTGCTTTCATTCATGCTGCCTATCATTACTTTCAATCCCAGTTTGCGGGCTTCGGTTATCATTCGCATGGCGGGCGTTATGCCGCCGCATTTGGTCAGCTTTATGTTTATGCCGTTAAAACCGTCTGCACACTTTTTTACCTCATCTTCCGTCCGGCAGCTTTCGTCTGCAAACAGTGGTAGGGGAGATAATGCCTTCAGTTCCTTCATGGCCTCATATTCTTCCCTTGGTAAGGGTTGTTCTACCATGGTAACATTAAGTTTCTGTAATTCCGGCAGCAGCATTTTTGCTTCGTCAAATGTCCAGCCTTCGTTGGCATCTACCCGGAACGGGGCATCTGTGTGCGTTCGTAACTCCCGCAGTATATCTACATCATCGGCTTTGCCCACTTTTATTTTATATATGGGCCACGGGTGTGCCTGTAGCTTGGCTACCATATTCTCTTTGGTATCTATGCCTATGGTATAGTCAGTAAGTGGGGTGGGGCCTTGTGGTATGTTCAGCAGTCTGTGCAGGGGCATACGGCGCATTTTTGCAAACAGGTCCCATGCTGCCATATCCAGTGCGCAGGTAAGAAAGTGCTGTCCGGGTATCAGGTGGTGCAGGAAATGCCAGAAGCGCTGGGGGTCTATAAGCGCATATCTTTCTATCATGGCCTTCTTTTCCTCCAGCGATGCGATCATCTCCGGAACAGTAATATTATAGTAGCTGATGGCCGGCGCTTCACCATAGCCCACATAGTCTGCCAGGCCCAGCGAGGTGATGAGGGTAGGCTGGTGGGTCTTGGTTCCTTTAAATATGGTAAATGGATATTCAAACGCCAGATCGTACGAATAATATTTTAATTGCAGCATTATAGTAAAATTGCGATTATTTTTGCGAAGGTAAGGTGACAAAATTTGACGTACCTGTTTTGATGCTCCTTCCGGCAAAACTCCTGCTATGCCAAAAGTTCCTTTTTGGGTGTTTATCGTTGTTGCCCTCCTTTACCTGACCGCCATCCGGATAGATACGATGGACATAGACGCATCGCAGTATGCCGAAATGAGCAGGGAAATGCTGAAAAAAGGTGACTATCTGCACCTGTACGATCGTGGCATAGAATACCTGGACAAACCTCCTTTCCTGTTCTGGGTGAGCGCTGCCAGTATGAGGGTGTTTGGTGTTAATAATTTTGCTTACAAGTTCCCATCTATCCTTTTTGCTTTATTGGCCGTTTTCTCTACTTACAGGCTGGGCAAGCTGCTGTACGGTGAAGTAACCGGCAGGATGGCTGCACTGGTGCTGGCCAGCTGCCAGGGTATGTTCCTGATGACCAACGACGTGCGCTGCGATACCATACTTATGGCATGGGTGGTTACCGGTATATGGCTGGTGCAGGAATGGGTACTCAATAAAAAATTCGTTTACCTGATGGGTGGTTGTGCTGCCTTTGCGTTCGGTATGATGACCAAAGGCCCTATAGCATTAATGGTACCGGTATTCTGCTTTGCCAGCGACTGGATTTTAAAAGGCCAATGGCGCAATTTCTTCAAAGCAGCCTATATCCCGGGATTGATTCTTATTGCCATCCTCCTCATACCTATGAGCATTGGGCTCTATGAGCAGTTTGATCTGCACCCTGAAAAATTGGTGAATGGCAAAACGGGTAATTCAGGTCTGCGGTTCTTTTACTGGTCACAAAGCTTTGGCCGCATCACAGGCGAAAGCCCATGGAAGAACGGCGCTGATATCAGCTTCCTGCTGGTAAATATGCTCTGGTCGTTCCTGCCGTGGATATTTTTGTTCATACCGGCATTGTTCATCAATGTGGCTACACTTATCCGTCAGAAATTCCGCCTGCAGCCGCAACAGGAGTGGATAACCACCGGCGGCTTTCTTATTACCTATTTAGCGCTTGGCATGTCCGCCTACCAGTTACCGCATTACATATTTATCGTTTTTCCACTTGCCGCTATCGTTACCGCAAAGCTGTTGTATGATATTATAGAAGAAAAGAAGTATGTGGGCCTGTATAATTTTATGCGCCGCTTCCAGTTTGTTATCAGTTGTTTGTTACTCCTTGTTGCGTTACTGCTGCTGGTAGTCGTTTTCCCGGCGCATCCGTTTTTCATTGTCTTATGGATCGTTTGCTTTTGCGGATGGTTGTTCCTTGCGTTACGCAGATCTTTGACGGGCAGGATATTCTGGGTGTCAGCCAGCGCTATGATCATCGCCAATATCTTTCTTAACAATCATGTTTATCCGTCCCTTTTGCAATACCAGGTCGGCTCGCAGCTTGGAAAATATATTTACAGCCTGCACTTAAAAGGCGATGATGTCGCCCAATTTAAAATGGAAGACCCGATAAACTGTATCCATTTTTACGCGCAGGATTTTGTAACAGGAGTAGATACGGTAACTGACGTACACAAGAAAAAATATATAGTTACGATGGACAAGGGACTCAATATTCTGAATGAGCACCAGATAGCCTATGATGTGATGAAAGAAGGCCGGTTGTTCAAGGTGAGCGAACTTACGCCGGAGTTCCTGAACCCAAAGACAAGGGACAAGGCTACGCGCATGTATTATTTGCTGAAGCTGAAATAAGTTTCTTCTTAGCTATTTGAACTGCTTGAAGTAGTATTTAATGTCGCTTTCTTCCAGTATCATTTCGCCTTTCTGGCATTTTATCACTTTTAGTACCCGCAGGTTTTTCCCGTCACATTCCAGCACCTGGTCTATACCAAAGCTCTTTATATACCATGACGGATTATTTTTCGCATCCTGGCCTCCATATACATAACCCAACTTGCCATCTGTAGATGGGCCGGTAATATACGCAGCAGTAATTGAAGTCGCTGCATCAATAGCTCCCACTTCTTTTGCCTCACGCTTGTATACCGTCCAGTGGCCTATCATCTGGTCTATATTGGTTACCGGAAGTGGTTTGTCATTAGTGTCCAGCACTATTATTTTTACCGTATCAGAGAGATCCGGTGCCAGCACGTACATGCCCTTATCATCTACAAGGGTCAGCATGTTCGGGCGTTTTGTAGCTATTTTGTAGCGGGCAGTACCAAAATCCAGCAGGCTGTCTTCATTGATCGTGTAACCCCCTCTATAAACAAAGCCATTGAGGTTGTGATAAATGAAGGAGTCTTTTTTTAGAAAAGTGACAAACAGCGTATCCTGGAAGGGTATAATAGATGAATCCAGTCCCATGCGCTTTACCTCTTGCCACCGGCTCACGGGTAGCTTTAACTGCTTGTGCTTCTTGTCTTTACAAAAAGCAGCTACAGGTAGTAACAGTAATAACAGGAGCAGTACGTTTCTCATATTCCTCTAATCGGCCAAATATAGTCAGGAATCGCCGAAAGTCGTATTCCTTTTGCTGCCAGCGTGAAAGCACTTACCGTAAATTAAATATTTGCTTTTTTCGCTGTACAATTTTTTACAAATTTAATTATATCGTAGCTTCATATCAAATATGGCCAGCGATCAATTACATATAACGGTGATACAGCCGGATATAGTATGGGAAAATAAAGAAGCCAACCTGCTGCAATATGAAAAAACCATATCGGGCATCAGCGGGCCTAAGCATGTGGTAGCCCTGCCGGAAATGTTCAGCACCGGTTTCAGTATGGCGCCTGAGCGGCTGGCAGAGCCCATGGACGGCACCAGCGTGCGCTGGATGGCAGATATGGCAGTAAAATACCGCTGTATACTTACCGGCAGCCTGATAATAGAAGAAGACGGCAAATATTACAACCGTATGCTGTGGGTGCAGCCTGATGGCAAAATAGGGGTTTATGACAAACGACATCTCTTTGGCTATGCCGACGAGGACAAGCACTATACAAAAGGAGAAACAAAACTGATAGCCCAGGTGAACGGATGGCGTATAAACCTGATGGTTTGCTATGACCTGCGTTTCCCGGTATGGTCGAGAAATACGGGTGATGACTATGATGTGCTGCTGTATGTAGCCAACTGGCCGGAAGTGCGCAGCCTGGCATGGAAAACCCTGCTTCAGGCAAGAGCTATAGAAAATATGAGCTATGTGGTGGGTGTGAACCGTGTGGGCAAAGATGGCAAAGATTATAACTATAGCGGCGACAGCAGCGTTTTTGGCCCGCTGGGCGAACAAATATGGCAACAGTCGAACGATGTGGCCTGCCATACCGTAACACTGGAAAAAGACCTGCTGCTGAAAACAAGAAGCAAACTCCCTTTCCTCCAGGATGCGGACAAATTCTTGTTATTGTAACGGATCTGCTCTTTTGGTATCTAATTTGATATGTAATAAGTAACAGAGATAAGTAGCCTGATCTATAAAAAACGAATAAAGCTGAATGAGCCGATTGCTGAAGCGCCTATACTTTTTCTTACCTGTTCAGCTATTGCTGCTTCATTTTCGTAAGTACCAGTTACTTATGCTTTTCTGGCTGGTGCTGCTGCTGACCATTACCGGGCATTTTGCTTCACATTTTGGCGCATCGTCCTTGTTCCTTGCACCTGAATATTTAGGGGACATCAATTTCGTAAGCATGATCCTGCTTGGTGGTTCACTATGTGTGTTCACTATGATGTGGAACATAACCACATTTATAGTACACAGTAAGCGCATACCGTATATGGGCGCAACCCGTCACGCATTCCTGGTATACTGCATGAACAATTTCCTGATACCGCTGGCTTTCCTTGTTTTCTA
>JAOQAP010000274.1 GCA_025963465.1 Flavipsychrobacter sp. | reverse complement strand
TTTATTTAATTATTGTAAGTGTGATGTTATTCGCGATAAAAATAGCACAATTCGCCCGATTAGCATAAAGCTGTTAAAACAAAAAACGGCGGCACTTCACAGAGCCGCCGTCAGATATTTATAATTAAAATTATTCGGCTTCGGCCACTACTTCCTTTACCTCAGGTATCATACGCTTCATCATACCTTCTATGCCTGATTTCAGGGTGATCATAGACGATGGGCAGCCCGAGCACGAGCCTTGCAACATCAGCTTTACCGTACCATTATCAAAACCCTTGAAACTGATTGCGCCACCGTCCATTTCCACGGCTGGTTTTACATAGTTTTCCAGTAATTCCTTTATACGTACCACCACGTCCTCATCATCTGCACTCACCAGGTTAGAGCTTGCTTTTACTACTATCTGATCTTCGTTGATCACAGCCTTACCAGCTTCCAGGTATTCCTTCAGAAATTCGCGGATAGTAGGTATCACCTCATCCCATGCGGTGTCCGGTGTTTTTGCCAGTGTTACAAAGTTGCTGGCTATAAATACAGCCCTGATAAAAGGGAATGCAAATAATTCTTTTGCGAGCGGAGATGGCACTGCGCTTGCTTCATCCGGAAAATCAATGCTCTTACCCGGGTATAAAAGCTTGTTGGCAACAAACTTCATTGTTTCGGGGTTCGGGGTCATTTCCGTATAGATACTCACGATCGTGTTTCCTGTCTTCAGCATTTCAAATAGATTTGACACAAAAATACAAAAATACGTGCGGTAAACTGATTGTAAATACCAATGGTCATAAAGGCTAAATCAATAGGAGGCATATAAAATGCCCGGTTTTACCTGTCCATGTAGTTGAATATGAGCGTATTTTACTTATTTTTGGTGTAAACACTAACCCTCATGGCCCGTTCTGTAAAGACCGTAGTTGCTATTCTTCTTGCCGCACTGTTCATCAGTTCATGCGTACTAAAACCGCATAAGTCTTACTATCACAGGAACAAGCGTATGTATTACCACCACGTATATTGATCTTCATAGCTTATTATAAAACGAAATAGCCGCTCAATCGAGCGGCTATCTTATTATCTAGTATCAAGCATCCAGAAACCAGCATCCCTATTAATGATGATGGTGGTGCGCCTCATGTGCGCTGCCCAGCTTGAAGAATTCTTCTTCGCCTATTTCTTTATCTTCCATTGTGAACTGTGTTTCCAGCCACAAGAACAGCTTGCCGAACAATAAGCGGCGGTATGTTTCGTCCAGCATCTTTTCGTCCTGCGATATCTTCTGCATGTAACCTTCCATCCATGGCGCTTCGTCCTCGTCATCAGCGCCCAGGCCAAAGTAAGCCAGTACACGTGTTTTAATATCCTTATCTATCTCTGCACGGTCTACTGAAATGCCGTTTTCCTGCATCAGCTTGTCAGAGATCAGCTGCCAGCGGAGCTGGTGCTCAAAGCTGCCAAACTCTTCTTCTACCGCCTGTGCAGATTTTGGCTTTTCGCCGCCTTCCCTCATCCAGCGTTTCAGGAAAGGAACAGGTAAGGTGATGTTGGTATTGTGTACCAGCAGCTCAAATATTTCGTTCTGCAGGCGCTCGCTTGCTATACGGTCAAATTCGCGCTGTAGTTCTGCTTTTATTTTAGCTCTGAAGTCTGCCTCGTCCTTTACTTCTACATTCTGGAACACTTTTGCATATAGCTCCGGGCCCAGTTCTTCAGGTACCAGGTGGCCTACTTTGGTAATGGTCAGTTTGTAATTCTGCTGCGCTGCTTCCGGTCCTGCTTTCAGTGGGTCCTGCAGAAATTTCTGCAGTTCTTCCTCTGAGCATACATCAGCCGGACGGAACTCAATTACATCACCGGGCTTCTTGCCCATGATCATATCTTTCAGCTTTGCAGGCATTTTGTCCAGTACCGCTGTATCTTCTATTTTCTCAGCATTTGTATCTGTGTTTTCGTAAGCCGCATAGATGAGGTTTTCCTTATCTGTCACCACCTCTTGTGAGTCTACATTGCCATAGCGACGCTTAATGCGCTCCAGCTCATCGTCCAGCATTTTGTCCGTTACAGCTATTTTGTAGCGGGTAAGCTTGGCGTGGTTCTTTACTGCTGTTATTTCAAACTCCGGTTTGATACCTACTTCGAAAGTGAAATCAATATCTTCCGGTTTGTTCATGTCCAGTGGAGCACGGTTCTCGCTTGGCAGTATCATAGGCTGTGCAAATATTGCCAGCTTTTCAGCCTGCATATAATCCTCCAGTTTCTTACCTGCGCTGCGTATTATTTCTTCGTTGAATATGCTCTGGCCATACAGCTTGCGCATCATGCCCGATGGCACCATGCCCTTGCGGAAGCCGGGAACGTTTGCGGTCTTAGCATACTGCTTCAGTTGCTTTTCAAATGATGGCATGTAGTCATCCTTGCCCAACTTTACTACTATTTTATCGTGTAATGTGCCGATGTTCTCGCGCGTTACAGTTGCCATTTTGTTAGTTTTTAAAGTTAAAAATAGCCGGAGCCCAGTTTGCCAGGCTCCGGCTGTTAAATGTGCGGGTGGAGGGACTCGAACCCCCAAGCCTCGCAGCACTAGATCCTAAGTCTAGCGTGTCTACCAATTTCACCACACCCGCGTGTGATTTGGGACGGCAAAGGTATATAAAAATTACAATCCGCAATGAGCAATAAAAATTAAATACTATCTTATGTGTATTTTATTTATTTTTACAATAAACGATCCGGTCATGAAAACTATCAGTATATTATTATTTGTTTGCTGTTTAGCAGTTGTATCTACTATCACCGCTTGCCATAGGGAAGCTACAAAAACGCAGGTTCTGGGCGATTACATTACCGCAGAGGGAGTGTTGGAACAGCAGGGATTTACTACCTATATGTATGGCACCCACGTGCTGACGGTCAATGCGCAGGTCAGTTATGTGCTGGAAAGTACTACCATAAACCTGGACAATTATATAGGCTTTAATGTGGTGATAAAAGCTGTAAATACCCACTACCATGCAGAACAGGGCCCTGAAATGTATAATGTGACAAGTATACAGCTGAAGTAGAAGACTATAAATGCAGTATCACAGCTGCTGCTGTAAAGTAGATGATAAGCCCTGTCACATCTACCAGCGTAGCCACAAACGGTGCCGATGAGGTGGCCGGATCCAGTTTCAGCCTTTTGAGGACTATAGGTATCATGGAGCCGCTGAGTGTACCCCACAATACGATACCTATCAGCGATACACTTACCGTCAGCGCTACAGACACCCAGTTATAGGTCTGGTTATAGTTATACCAGCCCAACTGCTGCCATATGGCTATACGTATAAATCCTATTATGCCCAGTATTATGCCCAATGTAAGTCCCGAAAATATCTCGCGGCGCATTACATACCACCAGTCTTTTACGGACAGCTCTTTAAGCGCCATAGCACGGATGATAAGCGTTGCCGCCTGCGAGCCGCTATTGCCCCCGCTGGATATGATGAGCGGTACGAACATGCCCAGTACGGCAGCCTTGGCTATCTCCAGCTCAAAATGCGCCATAGCCGTAGCAGTAAGCAACTCGCCTATGAACAGCACGATCAGCCACCCGGCCCTTTTCTGTATCATGGTGAAAAAGCCCGTCTTCACGTACGGCAGGTCCAGCGATTCCAGACCACCGAACTGCTGCATGTCCTTGGTATCTTTTTCTTCCGCTTCATCTATTACGTCATCAATGGTCACTACACCCATTACCACGTTGTTGCTATTGGTCACAGGTATGGCCACACGGTCGTACTCCTTGAATTTTTGTATCGCCTCATCTATACCGTCCTGTATGTCCAGCTTCACGTAGAATCCGTCCATTATGTCCTCTATGGTCTTGCTGTGCTCATTAAGCACCAGGCGGCGTATAGGTATCTCGTCCACCAGTTTGCCGTTGCTGTCTACCACGAATATCACATTGGCTGCAGGGGTATCTGTATAGAAACGGCGCAGGTGTTCTATGGCCTGGCCTATTGTCCACTCCTTGCGCACGGTGGTAAAGCTGGTATTGATCAGTCGCGCCACGCTCTGTTCCGGGTAGCCAAGCAGATCGTAGGTAGCCAGCCTGTTCTTGTCGTTCAGCAGGTTCAGGTATTCTGTTACCTCTATACCATCCAGCGTATCAAAGAAAGCAATACGGTCGTTAGACTCCAGGTGATTAAGAATATTGCTCACCTTAGGGCGTGGCAGATCTTCTATAATGCCACGTTGCAGCACATGGTCAATAAATGAAAATATTTTGATCTGCGTACCTTCCGGCATGGCCAGGTACGTATTGATGGCATAATCGTGAGGCAGGGTACCCAATAGCTTAGCTACCTCAGCCGGATAATCTTCATCCTTGCTGTGGTGGAGCAACTCGCTGAGGTCGCCTTCCAGAATTTTCTCCCTCAGATCCTGAACCAGCATTGCCAACCATGTTTAGAGATTTAAATTGATAAGAACGGACGACGCTCTTAAATGAATTACTACCCTGTAAAAGGCATGCAAAATTAAGTGTATTTCCTTTCTTATCTGCAATTTATTTCAACGGGATGGTTATTACCGGGATTATGTTTCGGTTACCGCGGTGGCAAAACAAAGCGGCCTCACGATAGAATATAGACTACCTTTAGCTATCATTCCTGCTGGCTAAAAGAGCCGATAACTTCGCCATTTATCTACCCATTTTATTCAAAAGTATTATTTGTAACTATTTCTTTCTTTTAGAAATATTCAATTTATCTTCGCTGCGCATTTCCCCTGTTTTTCCAGAAACGACCAATTTTACCAAAACATCCGGGGGACGCTAAAAGCCTGCAAGATAACGGCGCAGGCGTGGCTATCGGATGTTGGTGCTTGGTCGTACCACGGGAATCTATAGCCGCTAACCTGCGCTGTTTTCTTTTACTGCGAACAGCGAATCTGTTTTCTTCCCTTTTTCGGTCAGCGTGATTATTAATGCCCGTTTGGTAAATTTAATGAGACCAAGATTTTCCAGGATCTCCAGATAAGTATTTAGCGTAAGGTAATCTTGCCTGTCCTCCAGCATGGCTGCAAGCTTGTTATAGCAGGCGCTGTCCCGGGTACCGGTATCCCTGCAGTGCACTTTTATTGCACTGAAAACGATATTGAAATTATTCATTTCACTCAGGTTTTCATGAAAAACTGGTCATTTTCGGGGTTGTAAAATTATCATTTAATTCAAAGTCTGCAAAATATATGTGTAATTAGTGGGCATGATATTTAGAATAAAGAGTCTCATCACTCATTACATTTATCTGTTCATATAGCGGTTACTTCATGTTTTTCGATAAAAATCTGCTTTTTGCTTGCATAATTTTCAATCAGAAAGTAACTTTATTGTTGCGACCGGGCACCTGCATTGTTAAAGCTATTCATCATGAATAATTTAGACAAAGTGTTTTCAGCGTTAAAGAAACAGTGTGAAAGGCAGAAGACATTTGCCGAGCTGAATAATTTTGACCTCGTGGCAAAAGAAGCAGGGATCTCTGTAGATAAACTACCCGCCTACCTGAAACACCTGCAGGACATAGGACTGATTAAATACTCCATAGAAGACAACTACATATATCTCACCAGGCAAGGGCATGAGCGTAAGACCATGCTGGAGTTTTAAGATTGTACCGGTTACCTGTTGTAGGAATAGATCAGCGTTCTTTTTCGCAGGAACTTATGGACGTTCCTCAGGCAGTTGTAAAAGCAATAGCCCTGAACAGTAACAATAAACATACTTAGTGCTATACTGATCGCATTGCCTTTCACAATACTTTCTGAAAGAACAGGAATGAAAATACAAAGAGATGCAGTGGTGCATATGGTAGCGGCTATAATTCCTCCCAGGGTCAGGAACGGATTGTTCATGTTAGCCTGTGTCATGGTTGTTTTGTCCACATACAGCAGTTGTGCTGCATTGCGGATGGCTTTGTAAATGCTGATCAACATGATCATTCCAAATCCGCCCATGAATTGCCGCCCACCAGTACCAAACAGCACGACATATATCGCTGCTACCAAACCTATAGTACTGCTGATGATATAACTAAAGATACCAGCCTTGGTATTAAAGAAGTTAGTCTCGCTGTTTCTGTTCATAGGGATGCTTGTATATAAAGATAAGGATATCTGCGATAAAAATGAGGAAAAACCACATCCTGGTTCCACTATAAATTTACAGCTACCTCGCTCTCAGTCCTATTGCCCTGAATATATTGCCGGAGCTTTTGATCACCGTATCAATAACCGACTTTGATGGCTTCACCAGTTGCGACAGGTTCTTTTCAAGGTCTGTGTATTGGTCGTCATCAAGATTGTTGTTCTCTTTCAGCACCTTGTATATAGCTGCCTTTACATAGGCCACTACTATACCTGTCTTAAAACCAGCATCATAAGCCAGCGCTTCATTGGATGGGCCTCCGGGCTTGCCAGCGCCATTGAGTGCTGCGCTATAGGCCATGGCTGCTGCTTCATATACGCGGTATACATTGGCGTCTGCACCATCCACATCCATGCGGCCACATTCATTGGCCTGCCTTATCAGTAATTCGTATGCGGTAGCGTCCATGTATGCGGGATATTGTTTTGAAAGGCTAAAAGTAACCCTTTGTAGGCAGCAATAACTATGCCCTTATAGATACAGGCTATCCCTTTTAACAAATTGTCGTTTTACCCATTTCCCCTAATAACATACCTTTGCAGCCTAATACAGTACTTATGAGCATAGAACAGAAACTCCGCGATCTCCTTGAACAGCGTATCCTCATCATAGATGGCGCCATGGGCACCATGGTGCAGCGCTACAGGCTGGAAGAAGCAGACTATCGTGGAGCGCGCTTTAAGGACTGGCATACAGATGTGAAGGGAAATAACGACATGCTATGCCTTACACAGCCACAAATAATAAAAGAGATACACAAGCAATACCTGCAGGCAGGCGCCAATATACTGGAAACAAATACGTTTAACTCGCAGTCAATATCGCTTGCAGATTACGACATGCAGGCATTTGCTTATGAGCTGAATGTAGCTGCTGCAAAGGTGGCAAAAGAAGCTGTAGCAGAATACCTCGCGGAGAATAACCTGCAGCCAGGCGACCGATTTGTAGCAGGTGCCATAGGGCCTATGAATAAAACATTGTCGCTGTCGCCGGATGTGAATAACCCGGGCTTCAGGTCTGTAACATTTGATGAGGTGGCAGATGCATACTATGAGCAGATAAAAGGCCTTGTAGATGGTGGTGTGGACATACTGCTTGTAGAGACCATCTTTGATACACTGAATGCAAAGGCAGCTATCTACGCCATCAATAAATTCATGAGAGATACAAAGCATGCAAAGCTGCCTGTAATGATCTCCGGCACGATAACAGATGCTTCCGGCCGCACGCTTAGCGGGCAAACACTGGAAGCTTTCTACATATCAGTAATGCATGCCAACCCCATAAGCATAGGGCTGAACTGCGCACTGGGTGCAGAACAGATGAGGCCGCACGTAGAGGAGCTGTCGCAGATAGCAGGCTGTTACGTAAGTGCATATCCTAATGCCGGCTTGCCTAATGCAATGGGTGAGTATGATGAAAGTCCTGAGCATACAGCATCTGTAATAGCTGAGTGGGCACAGGAAGGATGGGTGAACCTTGTAGGTGGTTGCTGTGGTACTACACCGGATCATATTGCTGCGATAGCGCGCTCTATGAAAAAGTATGAAGCAAGAAAGCTTCCCGAATTACTGAGTGCATAACTCAGTAATTCCAGTAACTAACAGTTAATATTTCAGTGTTTATTAAGGGTTGTAATTAAACTTGAAGCCGATACCATGGATGGTCTGCAGCTTGGCTACGTTCTGTGACTTCAGATATTTTCTTACCTTGGTTATGAACACATCCATGCTCCTGCCCAGGAAGTAATCATCCTTACCCCAAACGTTCATCAGTATCTCATCGCGCTTCAGTACACGATTGGCATTAAGGCACAGATAGCGCACCAGGTCTGCTTCCCGTTGTGTAAGCTGGTGTTCTACCTTATCATTTTTGAGGATCAGGTTAGAGTAGTCAAAGTCAAGGTCGCCTATCTTAAAATTGATAGGGCCTGTATCTTCTTTCTTCTTGCTTCTTTTCAGGAACACCTGTATCCTCATCTGCAATTCCTGCAGGTTATATGGCTTGGTAATATAATCGTCTGCGCCATTCTCAAACCCAGCTATCTTATCCATGTCCAATACCTTGGAGGACAATAGTATAATAGGAATGTTCTCGTTCTTTTTACGGATGCTGTTAGCAAGTTCCATACCGTCCTTTTTACCGGGCAGCATAATGTCCAACAGGCAAACATCGTAGATGTTCTTCATAAACTGGTGCCATGCTACATCACCATCTGTACAGTGCGTAACATCGTAATCCTGTTTAAGCAGAAAGTCTTTCACTACATACCCTAATACAGGGTCATCTTCCACTAATAATATTTTCACCTTGGGCTGAGACATAAGATATAGCAAGAGGATTAAAAAACTGTACCGCTAATATAATACTTCTAATGGTTAATGGTTAAGGTAAAAGTAAAAATTAAATACATTACATATGAAATTATTTTATCCTGTCGGGGTTTGCAGCCAAAAAAGAGGCCCAGCTATTGGTCGTTTTTTTAGGTTTTGCGGTCTTAGCAGGGGCGGCGGAATCAGCCTTTAGCGCAGCTGTACGGTGCTGGTAGTGGTGGCATAAGGCTACCGCGACAGCATCTGTAGCATCCATAAACCGGACATCTTCGGTTATATTCAGGGTATGGGTAAGCATTTTCAGTACCTGCTCCTTGGTGGCATTTCCCCGCCCCGTAATAGATTGTTTTACTTTACGGGGGGCATACTCTGTAGCGTGCAGGCCACTCATCATAGCCGCCGCCATAGCTACGCCCTGTGCCCGGCCCAGTTTCAGCATACTTTGCACGTTCTTGCCAAAGAATGGCGCCTCTATGGCAACAGCCACCGGCTGGTGATGCTGTATCAGGCTTTCCATCTTTTTAAATATAAGGTGCAGTCGCTCCGCATGGTCTTTATACTTAGACAGTTGCAGCACGCCCATTTCTATCAGCGTTATGTTACTTTTGTTAACGGATATGATACCATATCCCATTACTAAAGTACCCGGGTCTATACCAAGAATGATCTGGCTGTCTTTCAAATATGGATCAGTTGTAGTGAACAAAAATACCAAAATATGGCTTAACTATCTTGTTGGCGGCGCTATTTGCTGCCTGCTGTTGTGGAGCATATACGGACAGGTAACAAAACAACTGAGTACTATAGGCGCAGATGCGTGGCGCCATACCGGGCCGGATATATACCTGTGGCTGTGCATCGGGCTTATGTTTTTCAATACTTCGCTGGAGGGGCGAAAGTGGCATATGCTGGCCCGCTCCGTTGCCCCGGTCAGTTACATGAGGGCATTTTCGAGCTACCTGGCAGGTATCGCATTCTCTATTATTACTCCTAACCGTATAGGGGAGTACCCCGGCCGCATACTGTACCTGGGCGGCAGTAATACCTTCCGGTATATCAATGTATCTATACTGGGGGTCATATCCCAACTGTCTGCCGTATATATCTTTGGGATGGGTGGGCTTATTTACTATAACATTGCTTTCCCGGGTTCCATATCTAAGATAGCTTTGGCCGCCTGCCTCCTGGCAAATATACTGGCGGCTATAGCCTATTGGCGGTTGGAGGACTGGCTGCCTGCTATGGAGCGGTTTCGCCTGCTGAGAAAGTTCGCAATTTATGGTAAATTGTTAAATCGTATCTCTACTAAGCAGCAAATGACAGTGTTAGGTATCTCTTTGCTGCGCTTTGGCATATTTACGGCACAGTATTTGTTTTTACTCAGGTGGATGAATGTTACCGTGCCGCTCGCAGAAGGTTATTGCCTGGCAGCATTGTTCTTCTGGATCATGGCAGTAATACCATCTATAACACTTACAGAGCTGGGTATAAGAGGCGAAGTAAGCATTTATCTCTTCCATCATTTCTCAGCAAATACGGTAGGGATGCTTGCTGCTACAGCCGGAGTGTGGTTGCTCAATCTTATCATACCATCTGTTGTGGGAAGCATTTTAATTTTGAGGATGAGGCTGTTAAAGTAGCTGCCGGGTAAACAAAAGGCAAATAAAATATGTTTAACATAAAAAGTATAATTGCCATCTTTTCTTTACTGCTGCTTTCATGGCAGGCACAGGCGCAGGGCGATCTTTGCATCACTAAGAATACCAGTTTCAGGGACTCAGAAAAACTGATGTTCCGCGTATATTACAATGTGGGCTTTGTATGGATCAATGCAGGTAATGTACTGTTTACCACTAAGCCGGAAGAGGTAGGCGGCCGTAAAGTATACCACATTACCGGCGATGGTAGAACAGCCAAGTCCTATGTGTTCTTTAAAGTGAACGACAAGTATGAGACCTACATAGACAAGGAAACGTTATTACCTGTAAGGTTTGTGCGCAATGTGAGCGAGGGGGGCTTTAAATTCAAACAGGATGTGGCCTTCAATCATAAGAAGGGACAGGCTGTTTCTGATAAGAAGACATATGCTATCCCTAAGTGCACACAGGACGTATTATCAGCTATTTACTTTGCCCGAAACATCAACTATAACAACTACAAGCCTGGTGACAAGATACCGTTCAACCTGTTCCTTGATGATAAAGTATACAACCTGTATATAAAGTATATAGGCAAGGAAAAGATAAAGACTCGTATGGGTACCTACAACTCTATAAAGATCGCACCGCTCCTTATTGAGGGAACTATATTTAAAGGTGGTGATAAAATGACCGTATGGGTAAGTGATGATGAGAACCACCTGCCGCTGAGAGTGGAAAGCCCAATACTGGTAGGCAGTATAAAAGTGGATCTGATGGGTTTCGAAAACCTGCGTAATCCCTTTACTTCAATGGTCAGTAAGGATTCCTCCGATTAGAACAGGCGCTTATTCTTTTTTATAGAGGAAAGGTATTCACTAAGGTCTGGTGAGGGTTTTAGCCAAAGCAACATGATCACATATACTACCACTATAACGGTACTTCGCATTGCTGCATCTATAAAGGTGTGTACATAAATATGACGTGCAGGCTCAAACAGGTACGGAAAGAAATAACCGGCAGCAAATGCGGGGATACCGGCTAATAGTATCAGCACTGTTTTCATTGAAAATGGTTGCATGTCCAGTTTCTTCCAGACAAAAAAGAATTTCATGATGTTGAAAATAACAACAGTAATGGTTGTGCTGAATGCTGCACCATAAACACCATACTGGGGAACAAGGAATCTAATCAGCACATATTGCACTCCTATGAGCACAAGGGAGAGATAAAAATTAAATTTGTAATAGTTGGCTATCGTCAGCACCTGGTCATTCATTCCGGTAGCAAGGTTCACCATTGCCTGAATGAACAAAATGTAGAAAACAGGAATAACCTCTGCATAGCCATTGGGTATAATGGCAAGTGCATTATTCAGGTTACAGCAGAGTAGCACACCAATGCCAACTGTAGGTATAAGCACATTAATAGAGGACCGTACAAAAAGGTCTTTTGCCTTGTCCATTTCGTTATTGGTAAAAGCTTTTGCAAATACAGCAAAGCTTGCCGGAAGGAATGCTTTTGATGGAAGCTGCATCAGGGCTATGAGAAACTGTGCCACCCTGTATATAGCTACAGATGCATACCCGTTATGGTCATAGAATGGTAGCAATAGAATGTCCATCAGGCCAATAAGCGTAAGAGAGATGGACAGCAAAAAGTGATACCAGGAAAAATGCAGAAGCTCTTTATATTCGGAAATTGTAAAGCTGCGTAAACGAAAAGAAAACCCGAAGCCTTCTGTTTTCAGTGCGAGGAGGAAAAACACACATACCGGTGCCAGGTAAATAAGTACAAGCCCTCCTACAAGCCCGGAAAAACCAATATAGTTGAATCCAAAAAGGAAAAGCAGGACAATATTTAGTACCCGCAATAATATTTCCCGCATAAACGAAGCTGCAGCCACCTTTAACTGAGATCCAAGGTATATTTCCAGCATGATCATATAGATCCAAATGACTGCAAAAACAGGGAACCAATAAAAGTATTGCTGCATGAGCGGCCTGTCTTCCAACTGGAAGTGGTTGACGATCTGTACGCGAAACAAGCTGTAGACGATCGTAAATAGTACAGAAAGCAGGAGTGGAAAAAATAAGCTTATAGTGATGAGCAGTTTCCTTTTCCGCTCGTCAGTCGCATATTTATGGATATAAACACTGAGCGTATTATTCAATCCAAGTATTAATATCTGGGAGATGGTAAGCGACCACAACACTAAGCCCTGCGTAAAACCAAGCTCTCTTTTATTGGGAATATAGGTAGTGGACAACCAAATGATAAGTGCGCCCAAAAGCGCACCAACAGCTACAATTATAGAATTTTTTGCAGATTGTCTGAAGACAATACCCATGAAACAAAGGTAATTGGTGACAGGGAACTAAAAAAATGGTATTAATAAATAATATGCTAAATATACCCGAGATGCAAACTAAAGGGGAATAAACGATTACTGACTG
>JAOQAP010000238.1 GCA_025963465.1 Flavipsychrobacter sp. | reverse complement strand
GTGCGCCACCGCCGAGGATATTACCATCATCAATTTCGGTATGGGCAGCCCCACGGCAGCTACCATGGTAGACCTGCTTTCTGCTATCATGCCCAAGGCGGTGCTCTTCCTGGGCAAGTGCGGTGGCCTTAAGAAGGTGAACAACGTAGGCGACCTGATACTGCCCATAGCAGCCATCAGGGGCGATGGTACCAGTAATGATTACTTTCCGCCCGAGGTGCCTGCATTACCATCATTTGCATTGCAGAAAGCGATCTCTACCACCATACGCGATTACTCACTCGATTACTGGACGGGTACGGTATATACTACCAACCGCCGAGTATGGGAGCATGACGAAGAATTTAAAGAATACCTGCGCAAGATCAGGGTCATGGCAATAGACATGGAAACAGCAACCATCTTTACTACGGGCTTTTATAACAAGATACCAACCGGGGCATTGCTCCTTGTATCTGACCAACCCATGGTGCCGGAAGGGGTCAAGACCTCAGAGAGTGATACCATGGTCACTAAACACTTTGTGGACAAACACCTGCAGATAGGTATCGACTCTTTAAAGCAGCTTATTAACGACGGGCTTACTGTTAAGCATCTGCGGTTTTAATGGCTGATGCTAACACCATATTGTCGGTAACAGGCCTGCAGATAAGCTTTACGGGTAAGGATACATTTACTGCCGTCAATAATATTTCTTTCAATATAGGCAAGGGCAAGACCCTGGCTATAGTAGGGGAGAGTGGCTCAGGTAAGTCGCTCACGGCATTGGCGCTTATGGGCCTGCAGCCGACCACGGCATCAGTGAATGGCGATATGTTGCTGACTGCCGGCAACACGACCTCACCACTTACGCCGTACAACCTGCAACAACTTCGTGGTAAAGAAATAGGGATGGTGTTCCAGGAGCCGATGAGCTCACTGAACCCTGTAATGACCATAGGTAAGCAGTTGCGTGAATCTATATTAATACATCAAAATATAAGCAAAGAAGCAGGTAAGCAACTGGCTATAGACTGGCTGGGCAAGGTGCAACTGCCGGAGCCTGCAAAGATGTATGACCGTTATCCTCATCAACTATCAGGCGGACAAAAGCAGCGGGTGATGATAGCAATGGCTATGTGCAATCATCCTGCACTGCTGATAGCCGATGAGCCTACTACGGCACTTGATGTAACTGTGCAGCAGGAGATAATAAGGCTCATGCACTACCTGCAGCAGGAACACCAGTCGGCAATGATCTTCATTACGCACGACTTTGCGCTTGCTGCTACTATAGCAGATGATGTGCTGGTAATGTACAAAGGCGAAATGATGGAGTATGGCCCAGCTGCGGAAGTATTACGTAGTCCGCAACATGCGTATACACAGGCGCTTCTTGCTTGTCGCCCGGCTGCAGATAAAAAAGGGTATCGGTTGCCCATAGTAGCAGATTTTCTGAATACAGAACAAATCGTACAAACTAAAGTTCCCATTGCGCCCACGCCCGTGTCATCTGGTACACTTCTTGAGGTGAAAGACCTGCGCATATGGTTTCCGGAAGACAAGAACCTGCTGGGCAAACCACTCAGCTACTTTAAGGCTGTAGATGATGTGTCCTTCACCCTGCGCAAAGGCGAGGTGCTTGGGCTGGTAGGTGAAAGCGGTTGTGGTAAGAGCACACTCAGTCGCAGCCTGGTGGGGCTATTGCCGGTGCATAGTGGCAGCATTGATTTTGAAGGGGAGGACCTTACACAAGTACCCATTCGTGAATGGGCTCGTGTGCGCAGAAAAATACAGATGATCTTCCAGGACCCTTACTCTTCCCTCAACCCACGTATGACCATAGGTGATATGCTGATGGAGCCACTGATGGTGCATAACATGGTACCCAAGCAAGGCTTACAGAAAGAAGCGCTCCGGCTGCTGGACCTGGTACAGCTTCCCGCAGATACGTTCCATCGTTACCCGCACCAGTTCTCGGGAGGGCAGCGGCAGCGCATAGGTATAGCCCGTGCCCTGTCGCTGAAACCGGAATTGCTGATATGCGACGAAAGTGTATCGGCGCTGGACGTAAGTATACAGGCACAGATACTGAACCTGCTTAAAGACCTGCAGCAGCAGTTCGGCCTTACTTACCTGTTCATCTCTCATGACCTGTCTGTGGTACATTACATCAGCGATCGGGTAATGGTGATGCATGACGGTAAGATAGTAGAGAGCGGTGATGCGGAGCAGGTACTGAAGCATCCGCAGGATGCATACACGCAAAAGCTGGTAGCCGCAACTCACTAAAATATCCTAATTTCGGCCTTTACTTATCAATATGCGTGCATCGCTCATCATACTCTTATTGTCCGTTATTGGCTTTGCCTCTTGCAAAAAGAAGCAGGAAGACGTACTGGCCGGTATCAAAAAACACACGGCTGAGATCAATAACAAGCTGAAGGACTACACCCTTAAAAAGGTAGATGATATTACATCGCCCGGTGGGGGGCATATATCCGGCTATTACCGGGATGATGAGATCAAAAAGATAACGGCGCAACACTTTTCTGACAGTAACCGTGTGTTTACCGACTACTATTTTGACGAGGGTATGCTCATTTTCGTACTGCAGCAGGATTTCATTTACAACCGCCATGCCACCTATACTGAGGAAGTAGCCAGGGCAGCGGGCGACAGTGTGTGGTATGATGATAAGAAAACCCGTATGGAGGTGAGCCGTTTTTACCTGAATGAGAACAAGCTCATCAAGTGGATAGATGCACAAAACGCTGATGTTGCTGTCAATTCCCCCTTCTTCCCCAATAAACAATCTGAATTATGGGCGCAGGCAGCCGTGCTTATTAAGGAATTGAAGGAACAGTAAAACCCCAACCCCCTCCCGCTGAAAAGCGGGACCTTGTTCCAGGGCTTCCCTTATTGAGGGATAAGAGTTATTAGTAAACTGATAATGTGAATATTGCCTATATCTAACATGTAGTTCGAATGAACGGCAAGATTGCATAGCCTAATTTTAAATGAGAGTAAGCCCCTTTAGGGGTTTGGGGTTTTAAGTAAATTTTGGTAATTTTGCCGCGATTATATCATTTTATTTATAGATTTATATGTCAGGGCAACTTAAAGAGGTTCGTAACCGAATAAAATCAGTAACATCTACACAGCAAATAACCAAGGCTATGAAGATGGTGAGTGCAGCAAAACTGCGCCGTGCACAGGATGCTATCATCCAGATGCGCCCATACTCTCAGAAGCTGCAGGAAATGCTCAGCAATATAGTAAGCGGTTCCTCTACAGACGCAAGCATGCCACTGGCAGATGAGCGCCCTGCTGAGCGCGTGCTCATGATACCTATTACCAGCGACCGTGGCCTTTGCGGCGGTTACAATGCATACATCATCAAGCTTACCCGCGAGGTGATCAATACCAAATACGCTGCACAGCATGCTAAAGGAAATGTGACCATACTGCCTATAGGCAAGAAAGGATACGAGTACTTTGTGCGCAACAACTATAAGGTAGTAGACAATTTCTGGTCTATATTCTCAGACCTTGCCTTTGATAATGTACGCCGTGCTGCGATATATGCCCAGCAGGCTTTCCTGAACAAGGAGTACGACCGCGTAGAGCTGGTATACAGCCAGTTCAGGAACGCTGCTACACAGGTATTCACTGCAGAGCCTTACCTGCCTATTCCTAAAACGGAGAAGAAAAAGGGCGACAAGAGCGCTGACTTCATCTTCGAGCCATCAATGGCTACTTTGCTGGAAGAGCTGATGCCTAAGATACTGAACACGCAGGTATACAAAGCAGTGCTGGATGCCAACGCATCTGAGCATGGAGCACGTATGACCGCAATGGACAAAGCGAGCGAGAACGCGAACGAGTTGCTCAAATCACTGAAGATCAGCTACAACCGTGCACGCCAGGCTGCCATCACTACCGAGCTTACGGAGATAGTGAGCGGTGCAGCAGCATTGCAGGGATAGTTCCCTCCTTCGCTGAAGCTACGGCGGGCGAAGAGGAATTGGTAATTTGTAATTAGAAATTCGGATTGTCATTTTTGATAGTATTTATATTGAAACCTTCGCCATTTGGCGGAGGTTTTTTGCTTTATAAAGCATTGGCTTGGCATGATATTAATTATTGTAAGGTAATAAAATGAGTTGTATGGACAGTCAACAACAACCGGATAGCCAGATCACCAAGCGAGCGCTAAGAGAAGCGGGTTTTTACCAGATCGAAAAGGACAGCTTTACCAATGGTATATTTGATCTGATACTGTCTGACGAAGGTGTTGCTGTATTGTTCGTCCAGGAGGATTCTAAGGCGGTTAGCTGTATAGTAGACCTCGGCATGCTTAAAAGCTATGTCAATTATCACATTATTTCATCTGTGGGTGTGTGCATACAGTAGTATTGGACCTTGATTTGCTTGATTCAAGGATTGCGTTGAAAGTCAGCAAAGGAGAAACTATTTTCTATGATAATACGAAAAGTGTATTATCATAGATTTTTAACCTTGTTATTCTTATTCCTTTATCCGACCTTTATACTCGGTTGCATGCCCCTTTCCTCCACGGTATTTATTCTAAAAATTCATTAATTCAGATAATTCTGATTCAGACAACCAACCAACTTCCGGCAGCGGAAAAAAACGGAAGCAACCTCGCAATTTTTATTCTGCGTGAGTTGCTGGTGAAGAACACCAAACAACGAAAAACCAACAAGAAAACATCTTCCGGCACCGGAAAAAACCGGAAGTAGATCCCGCAATTTCTAAAAATAAATCGTTGATTATCAACACTTATCGTTTTTAAGTAGTTTTTTCTCGCCGTCCGGAAGTCAACCAGGTTTAGTACAAAGAGACGTAAACATCCGTGAAGTTCCTTTAATCTGTTCAATCCGTGATTCAGACATAAGCAATTCCGGAAATCCTTTAATTCTTTAATTCTGATTCAAGGCAAAGTTTTAATAAGTTTGTGCTATGAAATTTTCATGGATAAAGTATTTTCCGATTGTATTGGGGATCATACTTTTTACGGGCTGTAAAAACGGAGGCGAAAAACCACCTGCAGACAATTCAGACCCTGTGTACCAGAGCGATGCCAAACTGAAAGGTATAACGGAAGAGATCAGCAAAAACCCGAAGGATGCGGAACTGTATTATACCCGTGGTATGATGCTGCACAAAAGGCAGTACGACAGCCTGGCGCTGAAAGACCTGAAGATGGCCACAACCCTGGACACCAGCAGGGCGGAATACTATAGCGCCGTGGGCGACCTTCTGTTTGAGAACAAAGACCTGACAGGCTCGGCCGAATGGATTCAAAAGGCCATAGCCCGCAATCCTACAGATAAGAAAGCAAGGCTGAAGATCGCCAAGCTGTTTTTGTACATAGGCAATTTTCCGGCCGCATTCAAGGAGATCAACATAGTGCTGATGAAGGACGTGCATAACCCTGAGGCGTACTTCCTGAAAGGCATGATCTACAAGGATATGAAAGACACAGCAAAGTCCATATCCAGCTTTATGACGGCCATACAGGAGAACCCGGACTACCACGATGCCACTGTGCAACTGGGCCTGCTGTATACTGCAAAGAAAGACCCTATAGGGCTACGCTACCTGGATAATGCCTTTAAGCTGGACACTATGGATGTGTTCCCGATATTTGCCAAAGGAGTTTACTACCAGGGAATGAAAAACTATGCAGCGGCAAAAGAGGAGTACAAAAAATGTATCATGCGCAACACACACTATACAGATGCCTACTTCAATATGGGTTACATGCTGATGCAGGAAGACAGTGCGCAAAAGGCATGGAGACAATATAACATAGTGACTAAGATAGACCCGATGAACCCCGCAGGTTACTTTAACCGCGGCGTGTGCAGCGAGATGATGGACAGCATAAAGAACGCGGTCGCAGATTACAGGATGGCAAGCTCTATGGATTCCTCCTATAAAAGTCCCAAAGAAGCGTTGGCAAGATTAAAAGGAAAGAAATAGTTTTTTGATTGGAATTCCAATCAAAATAGAAATAAAAAAAACATAACAATGCCATTAATAGCGCCATCAATGCTTTCTGCAGACTTCCTGAAACTGGGAG
>JAOQAP010000236.1 GCA_025963465.1 Flavipsychrobacter sp. | reverse complement strand
GCCAGTTCGGTTTCTTCAATTGCTTCTGCGGTTTCCTTATAAATAGCACTTTCAAGGAGGGTAGTATAGCCAAAAAAATCTCCTTCGTTATACAGGTCTATAACAAGATCTTTTCCATCTTCATGTGTTTTGAAAGTTTTTACTTTCCCTTTCACTATGTAGAACAGGTAATGCGGATGATTGGCTTGCTTATAAATTACTTGTTTTTTCTTATAGCCGTTTACATTGCTTTCCGCGGTAAGTTCTTCCAGTGTTTTATTGTTGCTTATTGAAGATCTCAGTTCATTCAATCCTTGTAGGTCAGCAGAAAAATTTTTCTTAATGATCTCATTCTTTTTTAGCCTGCTTTCTATAGCATTAAGTAGTTCATTGCCCGAAAAAGGTTTTGTTATGTAGTCATCCGCACCCATCTCCATTGCTGCCCTGAAATCGCCTCTTTCACTTTTAGAAGTAAGAAAGATAAAAGGAATATTCTGTGTTTGCGGGTCTTTATGCAGTACGTGTAATACGCCGTAGCCGTCAATGCCGGGCATCATAATGTCACAAATGATAAGATCCGGAATGTTTTTTTGAGCAGTATCTACGCCTTCTTTCCCGTTTGGTGCCGTCAATACATTATAGCCAGACAGTGTTAGTATCTCTTCTACATTTTCCCTTATATCTTCATTGTCTTCTATTACCAGAATTGTTTTCATTTCGCTATGGTTTGTTGTTTGCAAACGTGATTGTAAACTTTGTTCCTGTGCCTAATTCGCTTTTACAGTTGATAATGCCATTCATCAGCTCTGCGTACTTGCTTACTATATGTAAGCCCAACCCCGTGCCTTGTATATTTGTAACGTTAGAAGATCTGAAAAAGCGCTTCGATAAGTTATGTATATCTTCTTCAGGTATTCCTATGCCATAGTCTTTTACAGATAAAGCTAGTTTGCCTTTTGTTGTTTCGGTAAGTAGTTCTATGATGGATTGCTCACTAGAAAACTTGATCGCATTGGAAAGCAGATTGATCACAATATGCTTCATCATGGACGCATCCATGTATACTGATGAAGTAGTGCCGTTATGTTGGTACGATATGGTTTGTTCTTTTTTTAGCAGATGCTGCACTTCCTGCACTATTTCGTGCATTTGTTCTTTAATATCGTATTCTTTGTAGTTGGCTTCAATATTTCCTTCTTCAATTTTCCCGACAGAAAGAAAATCATTCAGTATTTCTGTAAGTGATGTTACCGAAGAAACGATCCTCTGTATGTGTTTTTCCCGCTGAGGTTGCTCTTCCGTTTTCTCGTATCTTGATAGCAGGTATGCCGAAGATAATACGGCACTCAAAGGCGTTCTGAATTCATGGGATGCCATTGATACAAAACGGGATTTCAGCTCGTTCAGCTCTTTTTCTTTCTCAAGAGCAGCTCTCAGCTCCGTTTCCGCTTTCTTTTTTTCAGATATGTCGATCGCTATGCCCAGGTAGCCCGACACGTTGTTGTGATTGTCCTTAAGCTGCGTAATGTTTAACGATACAAAAAAAGTACTGCCGTCATTTCTTACATAATGCCACTCCTGGTTATTATTGACGCCTAAAGCCATAGCTGTTACGAAAACGTCGAATCCGGAACTTATCGTTTGCCCAGATCTGCCTGAAAGTTCATGGGCCTTTTGAACAAGTTCTTCTTCCAGGTGAAAATCCAGCACGTTCAGCTTTCCTATTGCCTCTGCTGCGCTATAGCCCAGCCATTTCTCTGCCGATGGATTGAAAAACTGTAACAGGCCTGCTTTGTCAGAAACAAATATGATAGCGCCGGCATGGTTCCAGATGTTATTTAAAAAAGTATTGACACGTTCCAGTTCGGCATCTTTTCTTTCTGTTTCCTTTATCTGGCTGCTTAGTTGTTCAACAGTAATAGCTAAAGATTGAGAACCTTCTTTCACTTTTTCTTCAAGGTGCGCATTTAATTGAATAACGGCCTGCTCGGTTTCTTTTCTTTGGGTAATGTCATTTATGAACGCCAGTGAATAGTTGTCGTTTTCTATTTTATAATGCCCCAGGCTCACCTCTACCGGGAACTCAGAACCATCTTTTCTCAATCCGGATAGTTCCATGCCCAGGCCCATTGGGCGGCTGTGCGGATTTTCGCTATACCCCTCCCTGTGCTTTACATGCCTGGCGCCATAACGTGGCGGTATCAATATCTCAACTTTCTTGCCAATGAGTTCTCCCAGCTCATAGCCGAATTGCTGCTCAATGTATTTGTTGGCCATCAGTATCTCACCGCTGGCATTGGTGATGAGAATTCCTATGCTCGCATAATTAAATAAAGCATGAAATGTATCATTATTTGTAGTAAACGGCATGCTTAAATGTAAGCCCATTTCTCCTGATTTGCTTGCTGACTTTTTATTTATCTTTTTATTGGGCATAATACAGATAAATTTAGAAGGTCAATGAGTGCTAAAACATGATTAAAATCAGGAAGTCACGTGATTACGATCATTTTTTATGACAGCAGGAGTGCATCTGTCCGTTTGTTATGGTCACTTTCGGGCTTAGATAAGGAATGCCAAGATTTAAGCCTCTTAACAGGAACAGACACCCGAAAGAGAATACTATAATTGGTGTAAGGGCCTTTATGCGGGCATCTCGCCCCAGATTAATGCGACTTCTGAACAAAATGATGCTGATTAACATTGGGAGTGTACCTGCGCCAAAAAAATACGCAAAAGATATTGCCTGCAGAGGGGAATGTAATACCAGTATGGCGGATAGCATCATGTAAACTAACCCGCATGGGAGCATCCCGTTGAGCACACCTGATATTGCAATAGATGAAAATGTAGGGTTGCCGATAAAATGGCTCAGTTGCCGCTTTGCAAATTCTGCCCAGGGAAGTTTTATGTTGATTTTCCTGTTTACCGGCACGAATGACAAAATTCCGGCTACCAGGAACAGGCTTCCCAGTGTTATAGAGATAAATTGCTGGATCTTTGGGTTAAAGGCTTCTCTGAATGAATAAACGATCAAAGCCATAGATGCATATACTGATATGCGGGCGAGGTGGTATAATGCAATAGCCGCAGCCTTGCGAAAGCCGGAAAAATGATGAAATGGCATGAACAGCATGATGGGGCCGCACATGCCTGCACAATGCAGGCTTCCTGTGAGACCCATTAAAAAAGCCATTGCAGCTACGGGTATCATGAAGTGTGCAGGTTTATCTCGGTCTCGTAATAGTAGGTTTTCCCTCCTGCGGTATAGCTCACTTTGATGGTGTATATAGTCGGCATCAGTTGGGTTCTTGGAATGGTTAGCTGGTTATTGCTGGTATTGATCGCGAAGTTCTTGTCCCAGTCCTTGTTTGCTGCCGAATAAAGGTTCACATTGCCTTTGAGTAAGGTGTTATTGAATTCTCCGGGAAAATCAATAATGATGTCACTTGCATTTGCATGTATAGCTATAGAGCCGGCAAGATTTGCCTGGTTCTTACTAGCATCCAGTACACCCTGGTAGGCAATTTCATCTTTATAATAGTCTTTGGAAACAAGATCTATCTTCTGACGGCTACTTGCCGTAACAAGGCATAGTATCAGGATGACAAATCCTCCGTAACCTATTCCTATTCTCCATCCCCAACTTATGTTCATAAAATTATTTTTAGTTACCGTCATTAAATGGCCCCAAAAATGATGTCGTGATAGTGCTGATCTTCTTACCATGTTCATAAACGCCTATTTTCAAGCGGGTCTTCCTTGATTTAATTGAGCTCTTGTTCAGGTATACGAACATACTTCCTGACACTATCCCGTCCTTGGGTATCTTCAACCTGGTCTCTCCGATCAGTTTTATAGATCCGGTAAAGTTTTCCGGTACCAGTTCTATTTCTTTTTCTTCAAAGGTTTTATTGAGCATTTTGTAATTGTACAGGTTGCTCATTTCATTTTTAGGTTGTTCCTGGTATAGCTGTCCGGGCGTTCGTAACAGTGTAATGCCTATGTCAGTGCGGCTTGTCAATAACCATACAAGAACGCCTAATAAGATACACATCACAAGGCTGTAAGCTTTCATTTTAACAGTGAATACCCAAGGTCTGTTTTTTGCGATATTATTTTCAGATGCCATCCTTATCAACCCCTTTGGCAGGTTTACAGCGTCCATCATTTTGTCGCAGGCATCTATGCAGGCGGTACAGTTAATGCACTCCAGTTGTGTGCCGTTACGTATATCTATACCTGTTGGGCAAACCTTAACACACTGCTCACAATCGATGCAGTCGCCTGCAGTACGCTGTTCATTTTTATGGAACTTAGCCCTTGATTCACCTCTTTTATAATCATAGGCCACGATCATGGAATTGCGGTCGAGCAGCACACCCTGCATACGTCCGTATGGGCAGATGACGGTACATATCTGTTCACGCATCCAGAGGTAGACAAAAAAGAAAATTGTTGTAAATGTTGCCAATGATATGAAGGTGCCGATATGCGACAGGAAAGGGTCTGTGATCATTTTGTACATTTCCGATACCCCAATGATGTATGCAAGAAATGTATTGGCTATCAGGAAACTCATCAACCAGAAAGCTATCCATTTACCTACTTTCTTAAAAATTTTATCTGTATCCCATTTAGCTTTCGCCAGAAGCTTTTGTTCTGCCGCCGTGCCTTCTATCAGGTACTCTATTCTCCTGAATACCATTTCCATAAAAATTGTTTGTGGACAGGCCCAGCCGCAAAACACCCTTCCAAAAACAACGGTGAACAATGCAATGAACACAATAAATACTACCATGCCCAAAGCAAATATGAAGAAATCCTGTGGCCAGAATATTTGCCCGAAAAGAATGAACTTACGCTCCAGGATATTGATCAAAAACAGCGGGTGGCCTTTTACTTTCAAAAAGGGCAAACCAAAGAACAGCAGCAGGTAGAATATAGTAAATGCTTTGCGCAACGAATAAAATTTGCCATCAGGCTGCTGCGGGAATATCCATACTCTCTTTCCCTTCTTATCTATCGTCGCTACCTTATCCCGAAAAGATGATGGTATTCCTGTTTGATCACTCATAATAATGATTGCAACTGTTATTTGCCTGCTATTTTTGGCGTTTTTGCACTATCTGTATTTTCTTTTGGTACAGCTTCTAGATAGATATCTCCTTGTGGCGCTTTAGGCGTCAGCGGATGCGTTCCTTTCAGTGATTTGATAAAGCTGGCCACTTCCTGTATCTGCTTTGGCGATAGGTCGTCCTTCCAGCTCTTCATTCCTTTGTCCTGCCAGCCGTATTTTATTGTTTTGAAAATGTCTTTCAGGCCACCACCATGAAGCCAGTAATCATCGGTCAGGTTTGGCCCCACAGTACCGCCACCGTCTGCCAGGTGACAAGCCGCGCAGTTCTTAACAAAGGTTTCTTTGCCGGCAGCAACGTCGGTGCCTGATGTAAGAAGCGTTACTGTATTCTCATCTACATTGTTTGCAGACTTGGCCAGGTATTCGGCTTTGTCTTCTTCGCCTTGTCTCATCTCTTCGGTGTATTCTTCCAGCTGGCTTAAGCCGTCATGAGAAACATGAAAACGATAGACGTAAATAAAACTGACTAGTATGGTGACGTAGAAACCATACTTCCACCATGGCGGCAGGCTGTTATCCAACTCCATGATGCCGTCATAGTTGTGGTCAAGCAGGATGTCTTTCTCTTTTTCAATAGAAGCCGCACTGTTGAATTTGTCCCAGAACCAGTTCTTTTTTACAACCGCTGTTGCCTTTACCTGCAGATCAGGAATGTTGCGGATTATTTTTAACATGATATTGGTGCAGATGGTCAGTACGAATATCACGAGCAACTCCAGAGAGATAATGCCTACAAGTGTATAGAAGTCGGCTGTTGGGATACCACTGATGGATTTAGGCGTATGCATCATGAATTCATCGATCCATGTGCCTGCAAACGAATGAAATGAAGAGAAGAGGAGCAATAATACCAACGTGGTTTTTGCCGCGTTTGCTTTGCTTTGCCTTTCTTTCCTGTTTTTTTCCCTCACCATTGCGGTAAGCTGGCGCAATGTATTGCCGACCATCCCGATCACAAATACCAGGATCAATATAAGTCCCACCAGGCACAGTAGCGTCATGTTGTATTCCGGAGCTTTCTCATCCGGTGTAGTTGTGGCTGCAAAACTTACGGCCGGCAATAACAACGCGCTTACTGCAGAAAAAATGACTGCTTTTTTATTTGAATGCATACGTCTTTTATCTTTGAAGATGATTAATTGTTCTTTTCGGGAAACGGAATGTTCTTTAACGCTTCTATATACTTCTTATCTGCTTTTATCGACCAGAGCGTCATGGCAGTAAAAAACACGAAGAATACAGTTAGTGATATAAGCGGGTAAATACCTACTCCCGTTATTTGCTCCAGGTAGTGTATGAATTTCATTGTTTAGTTATTAGAGGTGACTTTATGTTCCAGTTTGATGTCTGTGCCTACTCTTTGCAGGTAGGCTATCAGCGCTATGATCTCCCTGTCGCTTTTAATAGTTATTTTTTCTTTTGCCAGGTTGGCTGCTATTCCGTTAGCCTGCTTCATCAGCTCATCATTGGCAATTTTATCATACCCTTTTTCATAAGGCACGCCAAGTGTTATCATGGCTCTTATTTTAGCGCCGGTCAGTGACGTATCTATGTTAGAGTTAAATAACCATGGGTAATTAGGCATTATAGTTCCCGGAGAAATACTCGATGGCTCATACATATGGTTGAAGTGCCAGCTATCAGGATACTTCCCGCCTATTCTTGCCAGGTCCGGTCCGGTACGTTTGCTGCCCCACTGGAATGGGTGGTCGTAGACAAACTCTCCGGCCTTAGAGTATTCGCCGTAACGGATCACCTCGCTCCTGAATGGCCTGATCATCTGGCTATGGCACAGGTAACAACCTTCGCGTACATATATGTCGCGTCCCTGTAATTCCAGCGGAGTGTATGGTTTCACGCTTGCTATTGTAGGTATATTTGACTTTACCATGAAGGTTGGGATCATTTCTATCATACCACCCAATGCTACCACGACCAGGCTAAATACAAGTAGCTGTATCGGGCGGCGCTCTATCCATCTGTGCCAGTGCTGTGTGCTATGTGCTACATATATCTTACTTAATGGTGCAGCTTCTGCCGGTTCCTGGTCCAGCGCGTTGCCTGCCTGTACTGTTTTGTATAAATTATAGCACATGATGAGCGCACCGATCAGGAATAACACACCACCTACACCGCGCATCGCATAGAACGGCTGCATCTGTTTTACTGTGTCGAGGAACTGATATTTAAGCGTTCCTTCCGCTGTAAATTCTTTCCATGCAAGGCTCTGCATAAATCCTGCCCAGTACATAGGCACCACATAGAATACAATGCCCAGTGTGCCTATCCAGAAGTGCCTGTTGGCCAGCTTTACAGAATATAGCTTGGTGCGGAATATTTTAGGGATCAGGTAATAAAGAATACCAAAAGTAAGGAAGCCGTTCCAGCCTAATGCCCCAACGTGCACGTGCGCTATCGTCCAGTCAGTAAAGTGGCTGATTGCATTTACACTCTTCAGGCTCAGCATTGGCCCTTCAAACGTAGCCATACCATACGCGGTAACCGCTACTACCATAAATTTAAGAACAGGATCTTCCCTTACTTTATCCCATGCGCCACGTAAAGTGAACAGGCCGTTTAGCATACCACCCCATGATGGAGCCAGCAGCATTATAGAAAACACGGTACCTAATGATTGTGCCCAGTCCGGCAACGCTGTGTAAAGAAGATGGTGAGGCCCAGCCCATATATACAGGAATATTAAAGCCCAGAAGTGGATAATAGACAGTCTGTAAGAATATACCGGCCTGTTTGCTGCCTTCGGCAGGAAGTAATACATAAGACCCAGGTAAGGGGTTGTAAGGAAGAACGCAACAGCATTATGTCCGTACCACCATTGCACAAGGGCGTCCTGCACACCTGCATACCATGAGTATGATTTCATCCAGGAGAAAGGGATCTCGATGGAGTTGACAATATGAAGCATCGCAACGGTAACGAAAGTGGCTATATAGAACCAGATCGCCACATACAGGTGACGCTCACGCCTTTTAAGTATAGTGCCAAACATATTCCACCCGAATGCTACCCATACAAGAGCGATCAGGATATCAATAGGCCACTCCAGTTCAGCATATTCTTTTCCTGATGTGTATCCGGCAAGCAATGTTATCGCGGCCAGTACAATAATGGACTGCCACCCCCAGAAATGGAATTTGCTCAGTTTGTCACTAAACATCCTTGCCTTACAGAGCCGTTGCAGGGAATAATAGACACCCATAAAAATACCGTTGCCCACAAATGCGAATATGATCGCGTTGGTATGCACTGGTCTTACTCTTCCAAAGGTTGTCGCGGCGGTATTCATATTCAATACCGGGAATACTAACTGAAAGGCAGCAAGCAGACCGGCAAGCATACCTACAATGCCCCAGACGATCGTGGCATAGGCAAACCACTTTACGATTTTATTGTCGTAGAAGAACTTGTCATTTACTTCAGGCATGTTTGTGAGCTCCATATTCATTTTTTGACGTTGTTTATTTTTTTCTGAAAATCTTCTTCAAATAATATTCTCATTGCAGCACCTTCCTGGTCAATATATTGGTCGTCATCAACGCTCCAGATGAAAGCAGCAAGAAACGACCCGGCTACCAATAGGCTAACTAAGACCAGTACTATCAATGCGCTCATAATTGTGATTTTATTAGAACAAAACTATTTAGTTATATAAAGGAGTTTTATGACCATGCTCAAACTAAAACATGATTATGGTCATGAATAGATTAGAGCATATAACAGCAGGGCAACAATTCTGACAGGGGGAACAGGATAGATAGCTGGTCATTTCCATATGTTAAAACTGAATCGCAGCCGTTTTTTCTGAAGCAGTATCCGCCAGTCTATGCAAAAGAATAAGACAACTAAAAAAATGCCTGTGCTGCATCCGGCAATACTTTCCCATGACATGATACCCGCTGCAAGGTTAATCGCATTTTTAGCAGCATAGCCACCTGATATCATCATGACCATATCGCTGGAAAACTTACCCAGTATGAATGATGGGATAAAATGGACCGCTCTTATTTTTGCCATGCCTGCAGCAATGAAAAGAGGGGCGGACGGTAATGGAACCAGCGTATATAGCAGAACAAAGACCTGCACCTGCCAGCTGTTATTTGATAGTTTGCTCCCTATGAATAGTATATCCTCTTTCTTCCTGTTGTTAATGAAACCGCCGAAGAATACCGGTATATAGGCACTAAGCAGATAGCGCCCCACCGCAGATCCCGCAACTCCCGCAGTTAATACCAACCAGGTGTTGAGCTCGTACCTGATCTGAAAAAATACCATTACCGTCCACGCCGGTGGCCCGAAGAAAGGTATTATATCAACAAGAAGAGACGCAATAAAAACGAAAAAATAGTACACTATGCCAATGGGATTAAAATCATATACCTGAAAAGTTGCGGATAAGAAATAAGAGGGTGGGGTAAATTATTTAGTTGATGCACACTCCTTTTTTAACTGTTGTTATTTGTGTGCAGTAAAAATGAAGTGGTTATTGTTCTTAATAAGTGTAGAAGCAAAACTATGATGAATGAATTCGGAGAATAAACTTCTGCCGTGTGAGCCTGTTACAAAGATGGGGCTGTTGTTGCTTTCCAGCCAGTGTTCAATTTCCTCTTTGCTATGTATATTCAGTTTTGTAATGGTTATATTTTTATAGTAGCATTGCAGTAGCTCATATATGTGATCTCTTTGCGGAAGGTCTGTTTTAGCAGAGGAAAAGTTGACTAAGAACACACGTATTTCGGAATAAAATGGGAATAGGTAATAAAATTGCTTGATAGCAAAAACAGATTGCTCACTGCCATCATAGGTGAAGATGATACTTTGCGGTTGGCTGTAGCGCCCGGGAATAACCATTACAGGGCACTCAGATTTATGCAGGGTATTTGTTATGTACTCATGATGTACTTCCTTGTCACTGTTTTCGTAAAACGTCTTTCCGTCTATCAGCAACAGGTCTGCAAATCTTGTTTCTTCCTGTATTGTTGCCATTACAGGCCTCGTATAGTCTTCGTGCACTGCACACTGTATTCCATGTTCCGCGCATAGCTGTTCAAATTTTATGATATTCTTTTCTACAATTTCCGGGTTGCCTGGCATTGCTTCAGCAATATATATAGGTCCGGAGGGTACCCCGCCAAAGGAGTATAACAATTCCGTGTAGTCTACGGCAGGAAGAAAAAAACCAACCGCTAACACAGGCTGATGTTTGTTTATTTCTTTCAGGGTCTCAAAAATATTTTCTGAGAAATGGTTTCCGTCAAAGGCAAGTAGTATTTTTTTCATAAAGATAATTTTGCAAAGACTGCAATTCACTTTTTAGATCGAAAGGAGTCTTTTGTTTTGAAAGATTATTTGGGTTCATCGGAATATATGTCGTAATCTTTTTTCGCCAAGTATACCCCATGGCTTTATAGGGGCTTTTTGTTTTAATCCATACTTTTCAACAGCATGCTTCCTGATATGCGCAATTGCGTTGTCCACCGAATCAGTGAACAGGTACAGCATTGCATCTTCGGGACTTATTGTCTTTTCTGCGATCATACGTTCTATATGTTGCTCCAGTTCGGCATGGTAGTCTTTACCCATCAATACAATCGGGAATTTGAATATTTTCCCGGTCTGTATCATTGTTATGGCCTCAAAGAATTCATCCAGAGTGCCATAGCCTCCGGGCATCACAATAAATGCATAGGAATATTTGGTGAGTAGTACCTTTCTGATAAAAAAGTAATTGATGTTTACCCACCTGTCCAGGTATTTATTGGGCTTTTGTTCCAGTGGCAGCACAATGTTGCAACCTATGGATCGTCCGTTTTCGTCTTTCGCACCCCTGTTTGCCGCTTCCATGATACCGGGGCCACCTCCGGTAATAACGGCAAACCCCAACTTTACGATTTCCTGCCCCATCTGCCGGGCCAGCTTATAGTAAGGATGAGTTTCAGGGAATCGTGCTGAGCCGAAAACAGTCACACACGGACCTACAAAATGTAGTTTTCTAAATCCTGATATAAACTCTTTTATTACATCAATGAGAAATACAAACTCTCTCCATCGGGAATGAGGGCCCTCCAGGAAGATACGTTCCTGTTTAGAACCAACCGGTGTAAAGGCCTGGTCGGGTGGGGTCATGCGTTTTTTGTTTTGATAAGCTCTTCCGCCTGGAACGGGCAATAATGCACCTCTTCTTTACCGTCTTTATTTTTAGCGAACCATATGCAATCAAACATATTGTCGCTGTATTCATTGGCAAGCACATCGTAGTGTTTGCCTCGTACGGTCATTTCAGGTCCGCCGGATATAAGCCTGACTTTATCGCCCGGAACAAATTTGATTTCCATAAGATCTTTTTTTTGTAAAAATAGTCAGGCCTCAAAATCATATTGTTGACTGTGGTCAGCAGTTGAAATGTTTCCTGTCATGCTGTCTCAGTGCATGCCATTCATAGTGAATAACCTTTGCTAAACAGATATTGGATGTCAAAAGTATAATTATGCAGATGCTGCGCCTATGATCTGTATTATCCTCCGGCATGACCATGGTCATTTATCCCTGCTTCTATGCCATATACTTTTGTAAAAAAAATAACGATCAAATGAGCAGAATAAACATCAGCCATGTTAATAACATGCACAATCAATGGTTAAGGACCCTGAATTTCTATAAGACGGAAATGGTCATTTTAAGAGGCATACTTACAGAGATTGCCGGTAAAAATTCGGATGCGGCAATGTTGAAGGAAGTGGAGCAATTTGAAAACCAGTTCAAAGTTCAGACGGACAACATCGACGTCATAGCACATAGTATACATGTGAATATTGACACGATGAGTAAAGAGGTTCAGAATTCATCTGCAGGTTACATTGACGGTCAGCTGGTAGCAGATCACACAATATTGGGAAACAAAACAGAAGAAGAAGAAAAGACGATGTTGAATATCATACGTTCATTTCGCAAGTTTGCAGAACAGTGGATGTGAGCCAGGGGGACTGGTAGAGTAAAAGATCAGGTGTGTTAACAGGTGTAATGGAACATGTCTGATAAAGAGTATAACACACCTGATTTTTAAAATGGCCCCGCTTTTCGGGGCCATTTTTTTAGTTAGTTAATTGATGATTGTTCTTTATTTGTCTCCGTTAATGCGCAATCCTTTGCGCCACGCGATAAAGTTACTGAGCCCGCTTGATATGATAACAATGCTCAGTGTGCTGCACGGCATGAGTATAGCCGCCACCATAGGTTTCATAAGTCCATGCATAGCAACATATAGCCCCGCTACATTATAGAGGATAGAAACAATAAAACTCGCTCTTACAAAGGAGTTGGATTGCCTGGCCAGGGTAAGCAAAGAATTGAGCCGGTTCATTTTGCCTGCGTCAAATATTACATCACATGCCGGAGTAAAGTTGTTAATATTGTCGGCAAGAGTGATTCCAACATTACTCTGTTGCAGTGCTCCCGCGTCATTTAGCCCGTCACCTATCATCATTACTTTTCGTCCTGCTTTTTGTAACGACCGGATGTAATTTAGTTTATCAACAGGTTTTTGCTCGAATAACAATTCGCTTTGTGTGCCGAATAAATTTTGTAAAGCTGCTTTTTGCTTATCGTTATCCCCGGAAAGCAGAGACAATGAATACATGCTTTTCAGCTTATCGATCAGCGCTGGTATTGCCTCCCTGAATGCAGGTTGCAGATGAATGGACGTTACTTGTTCATTGATCTTTATATATAGGGTGGCTTTATCTGCACCCCGCGAGGTGTAAATACCCGTGTGTTCACCTGAGCCAATTAATATAATTGTGTCGCGGAAACTGGCAATTAAACCTTTCCCGGGAATCTCCTTCCATGCGCTAAGTCGCACAGCCCTTCGTTCTCTAAGCCATGTTGCAATTGCTTTGCTGTTAGGGTGATTGCTTTGTCGTACTACAGACCACACCAGGTCTTTTTCCTCATCACTTAGCTGGTGTCCCGACACTGTTATTTGGTTGTTGCTGCCGTTTGTTATTGTGCCAGTCTTATCAAAAACAATATGGTCGATATCAGCTATTTGCTCGATCACTGTTGCGTCCCGGAGATATAGTCCGTTCAGGCCGAATATTCGCAGGATGTTGCTGTTGGTAAATGTTGCAGAGAGCAGCAGTGCACAGGGGCAGGCAACAATGAGCATCGCAGATACACTGGTGATGATCTTGGCAGGATCATGGAAGTACCAGTAAGTGGCTGTCAGTAATGCGAGGCTAAATAGAATTATAGTAAAGTACTTGCTTAAAACATGTATGATACTGCCTTTGTCATTACTGTCTGTTTTGTCTTTTTTAAAGGCATAATGGTTCCACAAGGAAGTAAGATAGCTGCCTGATATTGGCTTTACAACCTGTATGATCAATTCTTCTCCGGTTTGTTTACCCCCGGCATAGAGTGTTTCACCTCGTTTCACTTTTACCGGTTCCGCTTCTCCGGTAACAAAGCTGTAGTCGATCAGCGCATTGTCATTAAGCACTATAGAGTCTGCAGGTATTATTTCGTCATTGTGTAAAATGACGATGTCTTTTTCTTTAAGGTCCTGCAGTTGTTTGCTTATGATACCTGTCGTAGTTCTTACGTTTACCGCAATAGGGAAGTATGATTTGTAGTCCCTGGTAAAGGATAATGATTTGTAAGTTCTTTCCTGAACTATTCTACCGGCCAGCATGAAAAATACTATTCCGCTCATACTGTCCAGGTATCCTGCACCCGTATTGGTTGCTATTTCATACACGCTGCGCGAAAATGTGATGGCAAGTGCCAGTACTATGGGCGCATCAATATTCAGCATCTTTTGTTTTATTCCTGCCCACGCAGCAGTGTAGAACTCTGTTGCTGCATATAATATTACCGGGAGCGACAACAGCAGGTTCAGGTAGCGGAACAGGTATGTGTATTCGGTACCTATGCCTGGTTTTCCTGACAGATATTCAGGAAAGCTCATCATCATGATATTTCCAAAACAGAAGCCGGCAACACCCAGTTTTATGATGCGTTGTTTGTTATATGATTTTGCTTCTTTTTCATTTGCATCTTCCAGGCTTATGTATGGTTCATATCCTATGGTGGTCAGCAACTCTACTATTTTACGAAGGCTTGTTTTTTTTCTCGAAAAATGAATGGTGACTTCTTTCGAAGTAAAACTGATCCTGCTTTCTGTAATGCCGGCATCCATCCTGTTTAAATGTTCCAGCAGCCACATACAGGAGCTGCAGTGAACAGAAGGGATATATAGCGTAGCAATGGTTAGGTCGCCATTGGTAAATCGGAATAATTTGTTGCTTATGGCGTCATTGTCCAGGAAGGAATATTTGTCGTTCCTTATTGGTTTTATCTGTGATATTCCGGGGTGTACCTGCAGTTTGTAGTAGTCACAGAGGTCGTTCTCATTGAGAATTTCATAAACGAGCTTGCATCCTTCGCAGCAAAAATACTTATCCTGTATGGCAATGTTGGTAGTAATGCAGCTTAGCCCGCAATGATAGCATGTAGGCTGTGTTTTTTTACGTGTTACTGGTTGGACGATATCAGCTTCAATTGTTGCCGGCATTTATATTTTTTTGTGCTTCTGCTATTTTTGGTATCAGGTAGTTATTTTCCAGGAAGAATAGCTCAGTGAGGCTTGTTTCCAGTAAGGTCATTCCCGAACGGAGTACCCTGTATTCATCTGGGTACAGCGTATCTGAGTAAAGTGGTAAAGTAGCCATTTGTAGACGGTGTAGCACTTTTGCCATTGTATCATTAGTTGCATTCAGGTCCATGATATGCATATCGTGGTTTATTTTACACGTGCCGGTACAATTGCTGCAATTATGGTTGTCTTTTACCTTATCTGATAACGTGTGGACATACGGAATGTATACAGACCTTCTGTTGGTCACATGCTGTTCCACTTCTGCGATCACATTTTCGCATAATACTACATATTGAAGCGGCGATTCCGATTTTTCCAGTTCACGCATTTTATTGCACTGCTTCTTCAATGTTGTGCACAGCATTGCAATGGAGTCATAATGCTCCGATTGAAGTTTCTCTATAATAGGCTTCAATGCTATATTCCTATATTCTTCGTATGCTTTTGTGACCATTTTGGTATTTTTTTCGAAGGTATGTTGCTGCAGTAAGCAGAAAAATGATTTAAATCAGTACATGCATTTACTTTATCCACTTTATGAGATTGCGTCCGCTTGTTTTCAGATATTTGTGTGTTCCTGTTCTGAATTCAGTTTTGCAATATTTTTATATATCAGTATATTTCAATAATCTGTTCCACTTTCCGGCGTTGTACACTTCTGTAAATCCGTTTGACAAGAGCATTGTTCTTGCCGTGTTGCTCCTTATACCGGATGCGCAACAGGTAATAATTGCCTTATCCTTTTTTAGCTGGTGCATTTGATCCGGAATCAGGCTCACCGGGATATTCAGGGAACCCTTTATATGCCCGCTGGCATATTCACCAGGAGATCTGACATCAACTACAATTGCTCCGTTTTGTATAATTTTCTTCAGATCTGCTTTAGGCGCTATTCCCAGGAGTTTTTTTATTTTTCTGATCATTTCATATCATTTGGTTGTTTATCATTCCGTTTCCATGCCTGCTTCTATCATCTCGGGGCGCTTATTCCTTACCTTGTTTATTCCGCCTTCCACACTCGCCACAAAATGGAATCCTTTTGATCGTAAAAACGAAGCAGCGATCATAGAGCGATAACCACCTGCACAATAGATCAGCAAACGACTGTTCTTTTCAATATTGGTATATTTTGTGATGAGCTCATTTAAAGGAATATGAAAGGATCCGGTGATGCGGTCTTTTGCCACCTCTTTCCTGTTCCTCACATCCAGCAGATTGTATGAGCCTTCTTCTATTACATCTTGTATGGTGTGGCTTTCGAACGTTGGAATGTTTTCATATCCTTGGTTGTTTGTGAACCAGCTATGCATTCCGCCCTGCAAGTAGCCGGATACATGGTCATAGCCGATACGCGCAAGACGCTCTATAGCTTCTTCTTCTTTCCCCGGTTCTGTTACCAGCAATATTTGTGCGTCAGGCGCAATAAATATACCTACCCATGTTGCGAAATCGCCGCTTAGCCCTACGTTGATTGCCCCGGGAACAAATGCAGCAGCAAAACTCTGGGCATCCCGTGTATCTAATACCGTGGCTCCGTTCGCCTGCATGTCTTTGAACTGATCTATTGACAGACCTTGCATGCTTTTTTGCAATACTTCATCATACCCGGTATATCCGGATTTATTCATTGCCGCATCGCTAAAGAAGTAACCGGGTATTATTGGTTGACCGGTAGTAATGGCTGTGATAAATGAATCTTTGTCATTAAGTTTAAGGGCATAGTTAAATTGCTTCTCGTGGCCTATGGTCGATTGTGATTCAGGGCCTATGTTTTTTCCGCAGGCCGATCCGGCGCCGTGTCCCGGGTACACCGTGATTTCGTCTGGCAGCATTTTTATTTTTTTGAGCGACTCGAACATGATAGCCGCTAATTCTTCTTTTTTTAGATTGCCGCTCAGCAGGTCAGGCCGTCCCACATCTCCTATGAACAGGGTATCTCCTGTAAATACAGAGTTGGGTTTGCCGGCTTCATCGAGCAGTAAATAGCATGCTGACTCTATGGTATGTCCCGGCGTGTGTATTACTTTGATGTGCGCATTACCTAACGGCAATTGCTCACCGTCTGTTGCTATATAAGCTTTATAGCCCGGTGCTGCATCAGGACCGAAAACTATTGTTGCGCCTGTTTTATTAGAGAGGTCAATATGGCCCGATACGAAGTCAGCGTGAAAATGTGTTTCCATCACGTATTTTATTGTTGCCCCTCTCTCGTGTGCCAAGGCCATGTATGGCTCGGGGTTTCTAAGTGGATCTATGATAGCCACTTCTTTTCCTGATTCTATATAATAGGCCGCATGAGCCAGGCAATTGGTATAAAGTTGCTTGATGTACATAATACTGGCGTTTTTGTAGTTATCTCCTGCAAATTGACGGCATAAGGCACAGGTAAAAAAGGACGTAGGTCATTCTGTGGCATGATACAAATCAGGAATGCTTAATCCGGCCCCGGCTACCTTTGAACAGATAATTGATCATCTTCAGAATCAGCTATGCAACCGGGTATTCAGCGATTAACTTTATTCATTGTCCTGTCTTATGCCATCTCATGGCTTATTTGGTTGCCTATGTATGGTCCGGCAATAGAATTGCCTGCTCTGCCAAAGCTTCCGTTTAATCATGCTCTGGGGGCTTATGGCCCAATGTTGGCCTCGTTTGTTACTACGTTAATTTTCAGTAAAAAAGAATTTGCCGGTTTGTTAAAGAAAATAATGAACTGGGGCAATATCTTCCTTTTCTTACTAAGCTTATTAAGTCCTTTTGTACTATACATTATCAGTTCGTTGATCAGTAACTTGTATTTTGGTATAAACGTTAACCTGTCTCCGTTGGGTAAAAGCACTGAGTTCCCTCAATGGGCTATCGCAACTGTTATTTTTTATAACATAGTTACTTTTGGTATAGGCGAGGAAACTGGCTGGCGGGGACTTGCCCTGCCCATATTGCAGGATAAATTTAATGCGCTTAAAGCATCGGTTATTTTAACCCTGATATGGGCTGGCTGGCATCTGCCGTTATTCTTGTATCGGCCGGGATATGTCAATATGGGTGCTGCAGATATTGCAGGCTGGATATTGAGCCTGTTAACAGGCTCAATATTGCTGACTTGGTTATTTAATTCCAGTAAAGGAAGCATTCTCCTATGTGCTATTTTTCACGCCACGATAGATGTCGCATTTACTTCACCTGCCGCTGATAAACATATTGTATCTATTATGGGCATGCTGATCACTATAGTGGGCATATCCGTCATTTTTATTTTTGGCCCGCAAAAATTATCATTCAGTAACAAAATTCAATCTCAATTATGAAAATAACATTCCATGGCGCTGCCAGAACAGTAACAGGCTCTAAGCACCTCCTGCACATAAACCCAAACAAAAAAGTGCTCCTTGACTGTGGTATGTTCCAGGGGTTGGGCAAAGAAACACTTACGCTGAACAGTACCTGGGGTTTTGAGCCTTCAGAAATAGATCACGTGATCATATCACATGCACATATCGACCATATAGGCTTGCTGCCCAAACTGGTGAAAGATGGTTATAAAGGAAAAATATATTGTACTCCGGCTACTATCAGCCTCGCGAAGCTGTTACTGATCGATTCTGCGCATATACAGGAAGCGGACGTGCGGTACATCAACAAGCAGAGAAAAAAGCAGGGCAGGGAAGCCGTTGAGATACTGTATACCGAAGAAGATGCGCTGAATGTTTTCCCTTTGTTTGAAGCAATACCATATGGTGAGCATTACAAAATTGACAATGACATTCAACTCTTATTCACAGATTGCGGTCATATTCTCGGCAGTGCTGCGGTAAATCTTGTAGTAAGAGAAGGTGGCAAGGAAACACGTATCACATTCAGCGGGGATATAGGCAGGTATCGCGATATGCTGCTTCGCTCCCCGGATACATTTCCCCAGGCTGATTATATCATCATGGAATCAACTTACGGCGATAAACTGCACGATCTGCAAAGGACTGCATCCACTGATATGTTTAATCATATTGTGCAAACATGCCTGAAGAATAAGGGTAAGCTTATTATGCCGGCATTCAGTCTTGGCCGCACCCAGGAGATACTGTATATGTTGAATATGCTGGAGGTGCAGAACAGGCTTCCTCCGCTGAATTATTATGTCGACAGTCCGTTATCAATAAAAATCACAGATACTATTAAAAAGTATCCTGACTGTTTTAATAAACAGGTACAGCAATTGTTGAGAACTGATCATGATGTTTTTTCCTTTAAAGGACTGAAGTATATCAATGATGTGAAAGACTCTATTGCGTTAAACGACATTGAAGAACCATGCGTTATTATTTCAGCATCTGGTATGGCTGAAGCAGGTAGGGTGAAGCACCATATAGCTAATAATATCGGAGATGCCAAGAATACTATTTTGCTTACCGGGTACTGTGAGCCATTATCTCTGGGTGCACGGTTAAAGCATAATAATGGTGATGTAGGTATTTTTGGTAAGAGATTTGACGTTAAAGCCTCCCTCGCCGAAATTAGCAGCCTTAGCGCGCACGGCGACTATGAAGATATGTGTCAGTGGCTGGCCTGCCAGGATCCGGAGATGGTAAAGAAATTATTTTTAGTACATGGGGAAAATGATGTACAGGTCAACTTTCGCGAGCGCTTATTGCGAAAGGGCTTTCAGGATGTAGTGATTCCTTCACTGCATGAAGAGGTGGGGCTTGGCGGAGCTTAAATGATGTGATAGTATTTGAATAGCTCACAGTCATGGGAGCAACGCATGGCTTATTGCCACTATGTAGATGGAAAAATATACGATTTTCTTATTGCTGGCTTTATTATCAGAAATTATCGGGACAGTGTCCGGGTTCGGCTCCTCTATTTTATTTGTACCACTAGCTTCTGTGTTTTTTGACTTTAAAACAGTGCTTGGTGTAACCGCTGTGTTTCATGTGTTCAGCAATATTTCGAAAATAGTGCTGTTCAATAAAGGTATTAATAAAGATATAGCCTTGAAGCTTGGGATACCTGCTATACTGTTTGTCTTGATTGGCGCATTGATCACTACAAAGATCCAGGTTCAGAAAATGGAGCTGTTAATGAATTTTGCACTCGTCGTGCTTAGTGTGTATTTAATAGTGAACATCAATAAAAAGCTAAAGCAGACAAATTTTAATTTAATAGCTGGTGGAAGTATTTCAGGGCTTTTAGCCGGGCTTGTTGGTACAGGTGGCGCTGTCAGGGGTATCACTATCGCCGCATTCAACCTGCCTAAAGATGTTTTTATTGCGACATCGGCAATTATAGATCTTGGGGTAGATGTAAGCAGGAGTGTAGTATATGTTGCTAACGATTATTTCCCAAAGAGCCTGGTCGTCCTCATTCCTTTCTTAATTGGCATAAGTATTATTGGCAGCTACCTGGGTAAAGTGATTTTGAAATATACGTCAGAGAAGGTCTTCAGGTATATTGTGCTGATCGTAATAGTTGTCACCTCGGTTGTGCAAACTACGCAATACATATGGGGATGATGCTTAGGCGCACTTGAAGGCATAACTTTTGTAATCGTAACCATTACAGACTATTACATCATGCCAATGTTACGAGCCAATATCTTATTAACTGTCCTTGCTAACGAGGAGATAAAAAGAGCATATGACAGGATATTCGACTGGCTGTTCACTGTAGGCCCGAGGATCGTCTTGTCTGCTTTTATGCTCTTTTTTGGTTTATGGATCATCCGTATTATCCGGAAGAAGGTAACAAGACGCATGGGGCAGAAAAATGTTCATTCTTCGCTGCGTCCTTTTATAGAAAGCGTGGTATTCACAGCACTTCACGTGGCGCTTATTTTTCTGGTCATGGAGATACTGGGTATCAAACTTACCCTGTTTGCGGCCGTAATAGCAGCATTTGGCGCTGCCGTGGGCCTTGCATTGTCAGGCACGTTACAGAATTTTGCAAGCGGTGTGCTTATTCTTTTACTAAAACCTTTCAAGACAGGTGATAACATTATAGCGCAAAGCCTGGAAGGTACGGTCACGTCAATACAAATATTTTACACCGTTGTCACCACGTTCGATAATCGTACGGTCATCATGCCCAATAGTAAGCTATCCAATGAGGTCATCATCAATATAACGCTCAATGGCTCCAGGCGGGTAGATATAAAACTGGATTTTACGTACAAGCAAGACTTCAAAAAGATAAAGGAATTGCTCAGCAAAGCATTTGCAGGCTTCACAGAAGTGCAGGCAGATCCTGCCTTTCGTATTGGGATAGCCGCATTTGAAGCAGAGACCTATACAATAGTGTGCAACCTCTGGATAAAAGCACATGGATTTGAGGACCAGCGCATGGCCATCAATGAAAAGGTGCTTGCCATACTCCAGGGTGCCGGTATTGAAATAGGAAAGGACTAAAGTGCTTAACACTTCAGCCCTTTCCTTACACATCATTCATTGTCCTTGTGTCCCAATGCTGCTGCAACAGCGCTTGCTGAAGGGCCTGCTTTTGCCACTATTTTGCGTAGTTCATCAGGTGTTATCCCGAATTTTGAAGACCAGTATTCTACTTCATAGTCTTCATTCAAATTGATCCTGCTCCTGTCCTGCGGACCGCGTTTTGTTTTATCGTCTGACATAATTCTTCGTTTTTCCCGACAGGCCAAAAAAATAATGCCGTAAACTGAACGCAAAAATCCGCCGTGAGTAGCCCTTCACCCGAATTTTGCATATTCATGTCCCACCAAAAGTTAAATCCCGGTAATTTTTAACCAAAAGCAATAAAAAATTTGAAAAAAATGTTCAAAATTCAAAAGATAGTTTGTAATTTTATCTTGATAGGGTTTATAGGGGCTGGTCTGTTCTCAGGCTGGCTTTTTTATTTTACATGATTTTCGTCCCGCACATAGCCTGTTATTTGGTACTTACATGAAGGCATCTATATAAAAATAGCCCCGAAATACGGGGCTATTTACTTTTTTGAAACTCATTTCTGCAGTTTTATATTTTTTCAACTACTACGGCTGTGCCATAGGCCAGCACTTCTGTAATGCCCTGCATTACTTCGTTTGCATCATACCTCATATTAATGATGGCATTGGCTCCTGCCGCGTTAGCATGTTCTATCATGTGTATGTAGGCGTTTTCGCGTGCTTTTTCGCACAATTCTACGAATATGGATAGCTCGCCGCCAAAAAAGGATTGTACGCCTCCTGCTATATTGCCCAGTACGCTTCGTGAGCGAACTGTAATGCCGCGTATCACTCCCAGTTGCTGAACGATGCGATAGCCTTCAAGAGAATTTGCTGTTGTGATCAGATGATTGTCTACCATGGTTTTTTTCATAAAAGTAAACATTGCAGGGAAACAACTCAATTGGCGATGCGATTTTTAACTAACAGTTATAAATAGTATGTCATTCTCTTAAACGCAACGTTTTATCAAAGTAATTTTTTGTTTATGTAATTGTTAGGTGGTCAAATTAAATTAACTTGCAACCTGATTTTATCCAATTTTAATGTTTGTAATATGAAGTTAAGAAGTATGCTTGGAAAAGCTATGCTATTGCTATTGGTAGCAGCTGATTTATCCGCAACAAACGCTGTCGCACAGCAAAGTGCAGACAACACCATTCAGACAATTACCCGCAACAAAGTAGACAACACGCCAAAGACAATTCTGTTTTCGGCAAATGCGAATTGGTCTGTAGGGCAGGAGCAGGATATCTTTCGTAAGTACCTGGGCCTGAATGGCGCAGAAAATACGATTGTGCCCGGAAATTCAGCAAAAACCAAAAGCAACACCATTACTGTACGGTATGCCCAGTACTTTAAGGATATTAAGGTTGAGTATGGCGTAGTCACGCTTACAAGCAAGGAAGGACATATAAACTTCCTCACCAGCAATTTTTACAATACAGATAATAGCTTAAGCACAACCCCTGCTATTTCAGAAAGCGATGCGCTGAAGAGTGCCCTTGCTTCTGTAGGCGCACAGAAATATATGTGGGAAGATGCTTCAATGGGCATCCGTTTGAAAAGACATTATGGTAAAGACACTTCTTACTTCCCGGTAGGTCACCTGGTATGGATAGAAGATTACAGCAACGGTATGAACGCCGACAGGCAGTTGCATCTTGCTTACAAATTTGATGTATACGCCCAGGCACCTGTTAGCCGCAATGAGATATTTGTTGATGCCAACACAGGTAAGATATTGTTTTCTAACAGCCTGCTCAAACATATTACTGCTCCCGGCAGCAACTCATTATACAGCGGCCCTGTAACTATAGAAACAAATCTTGTTGGCCCGGATTACATACTGCAAGATCTTACAAGAGGTTCAGGTGTTCATACGCTCGATATGCAAGGCTTAACATCTGGTCCGGGCGTTGAGATAACGAACGCTACAAATAACTGGACAGGTCCTACGGTTGATTCTGTAGCAATAGATGCACAATGGGGCGGAGAAAAGGTATACGATTTCTGGTTGAGCATGGGGCGTCTCAGTTATGACGGTGCTGACGGCTTAATGGAGCAGTATGTACATTACGATGTCAACTATAACAACGCATTCTGGGATGGCACAGAGATGATCTATGGTGATGGTACGGGTTGTGCGGCAAGCGGCTTCACACCTTTAGCTGCACTTGATGTTACGGCTCATGAGATCGGGCATGCAGTATGCCAGTATACGGCAAACCTTGTGTATGCGGGTGAGTCAGGCGCTATGAATGAAGGATTCAGCGATTGCTGGGGCGCTACTATCGAAGCCGTATCCGATCCGCATGAAACAGATGCGGTAACAAAGAAAACATGGTATTTAGGTGAAGAATTAGGATGTGGTAATCCGCTTCGTCGTATGGACTTCCCGAAAATAAAGGGCGATCCGGATACATATAACGGAACAAACTGGGTAAGCCAGATCGCTTGCACACCTACAAGTGGTAACGACCAGTGTGGTGTGCATACAAACAGTGGTTTGCTTAATAAATGGTACTTCCTCATTACAGACGGCGGATCAGGTACTAATGATGTAGGTAACGCATATATAGTAGATGGCCTTGGTTTTGCTGTATCGTCCCAGATACTTTATGCTACAGAGCTGGCACTTACAAGTACAGCAGACTATAATGATTGTATGAATACTTCTATCGGTATTGCTACGGGTATATATGGCCCTTGCTCCCGTGAAGTACAGGCTATAACAAATGCATGGTATGCAATTAATGTAAGGTCTACTGCATTTGTTCCATGTGTACCAATGATCGGTTTCACAGCGCACAATATGGCTATATCGGAAAATGCAGCTACCCTGACATGTCCTGCTGCAAAAACATATGTGATCAGTGTTCAGCCTACTACTACAGGCCCATTGATCAGCGGTGGTAATCCGATAGTGAATATTGTTTATGGCAGAGGTTCTGCTGTTGCAGGTATCAACTATACAGTTACTCCATCCAGCCTTACATTCCCTGTCGGCAGCACTGCCGCTAAAACTGCAACCCTAACGGTAATGGACAACGGAGCGGTGAATGATACTAAGGACCTGGTGCTTGCACTCACGATCACTCCTGCAGGCAGCAATGCAATTTTGTCTTTTACTAATGATTCCCTTTATATCAATATTACTAATGACGATGCTGCGCCTGAGCATATTGAGTACAACACGATGGATATTGGTACTCCCGGTACATCAAATCTTACATCGGCTTTCCCGGGTGCTTTCAGTAGGGAGCATACTCAATATTTGTTAAGGGTTGCTGACCTTACTGCGGCGGGTGTTAAACCGAATTCGCCTATTTCACAGATAGCATTTCATATAGTAGGTAAGAATTCAACATCGCCTTTTGTGAATTACACATTAAGCATGGGCCATACCTTACTTACAGACCTTAATTCTTCTATGGTTTCTGCAGGCCTTACCGCTGTTTATTCAGGGTCTCCTGATACATACATTGGCTGGGACACATTGGATTACAACCTGGCTACATTTACATGGAATGGTACAAGCAACGTAATAGTGGATATCTGCTACGGTAAAAATGCAACCACTGGCGGTAATGACCAGATGGATGCGATAACTACATCCTATATCGCAAATGATCATAACGGTACTAGCACAGGTTCTGGTTCTGCTTGTCCGGCACTCGGGTTCTCTTCCGGCGGCACAAACACGGCCCGCCCGGTTATGCGCTTTAAGCAGACCGTACCTCCTGGTACTGTATCAGCAGGTGCAGGTATTGAAACTGCCGCAGCCAGTACACGTACATGGGATGTGCATGCAGGTCAGGAAGTTTACTTTTTCAATAACTCAGATAATAAGCTGATAGCAGGGCTGAAAAATATTAGTAACGATCTTGGTTGTGTTACTTCTACTGTTGCACAGGCAGGTGTTGGGTTTACTCCGGCTGTTTTCTCTCCGGTCAACAGGTCGCGTAAAGAGATAACTATTACACCAACTATCAACGGCAGCTCTACTACTTACGATGCTACTATATATTTTACTACTGCGGAGCTTGCAGGAGCAACACCGTCTTCTTTATACCTCATCAAAACAGATGAGCCTACAGATGCTACTATCAATACTACCAATTCTGTAGCATTGTCGCCTACATTGTTCAATGCACCTGGGTATGTAGGTTTCAAAGGAACGTTTACAGGCTTCTCCCGCTTCTTCCTTATAGATGGTCCTCTTTGCACTGCTCCATCGCCTTCTGTTACAGCGGGTGGCCCTACGGCATTTTGCCCTGGCGACAATGTTGTGCTTTCTGCAAGTACAGGAACAGGTCTTACTTATCAGTGGCAGAAGGGTGGTCTGGATATATTCGGGGAAACAAATACTACTTATACTGCTACTTTACCGGGTAATTATACCGTAAAAGAATTTTCAGGAGCATGTAATGCAACATCGTCGGGTATTACGGTATCATACGCTCCGCCGTCAGCAGGCACTATCGTAGGAAGCATGAATGCATGTGTAGGACAAACAATAACATTGAGTGATGCTATCGCGGGAACGTGGAGCAGCGCTACTTCTTCTGTTGCAACTATAGGTAGTGCTTCAGGTATTGTTACCGGTGTTGCAGTAGGTACTGCCGTTATCTCTTATGATGTAAACAATGCTTGCGGCGCAGCTACAACTACTGCTACCATCACGGTCAATTCATCACCTGCTGTAGCAGCAGTTACCGGTGGCATGAGCATCTGTGCGGCTTCGGGTTCTACAACCCTGTCTGACGCTACGCCGTCAGGTGTTTGGAGCAGCGGCAGCACGGCTACGGCTACTGTAAATTCTTCCGGTGTGGTAACTGCAGGTGTTGCAGGCGTAGCGCCAATAAGTTATAGTGTTACCAATGGTTTTGGTTGCACGGCCAGTGCCATTGGCTCAGTTACTGTCAACGCGCTTCCTAATCCTGTTATTACAACTCCGGGCCTTCCTACTATTTGTTCAGGTGGTTCACTTACTATGAGTGCTACTACAGGTGCCGGTTATACTTACCAGTGGCTGGTGTCAGGTGGTGGTATTGCGGGAGCTACATCATCTTCATATACTACAAGCACTGTTGGTAACTATTCTGTTAACATTGTTGATGGAAATGGTTGTGGCAATGAGTCTGCGGTTACAACAGTTACTTTGAGTGGTATTGCTATAATTCCTTCCGTAAGTATTAATGTTACTCCGGGCACTACCGTTTGCGCTTCCGGCTTGTTTGTATCATATGTTCCGGTGCCTGTAAATGGAGGTACAACTCCTGTATACAACTGGTACGTGAATGGAACATTGAAAACCACCGGCCCGTCGTACAGCTATTCACCTGCAAATAGCGATATAGTTAAGGTTAAGATGACCAGCAATGCAGCATGTGTATCTCCTGATACTGCTATTTCCAGCGTTACTATGACAGTAAGTCCATACGAAACGCCATCTGTAAGTATCACTTCTATGCCGGGTAATCCGGTTTGTGAGGGTACATATACTACCTATTCAGCTGTCACGCTGTTTGGAGGCACTGCGCCTACTTACCAGTGGACAAAGAATGGCATCCCGGTAGCTACAGGCCCTGCTTACAAATATTACCCTGCTAATGGCGATATTCTCGTTTGCCGCATGGTAAGTGATTACGGTTGCCTGTTAACGCCATTTGCTACCAGCAATTCTTTTGTTACATCTGTTAGTCCGCTGGTGGTCAATAAGATTACTATTCACGCATCTAAGCTGGTTATTGCTTCCGGCCAGGCAGTTACATTCTCTGTTGTTGCCCCGGTTGTGGGCACCACATACCAGTGGTACCTGGATGGTGTAATAATACCGGGCGCAACGACTACCACGTATACTACAAAGACACTTTCGGAAGGTCAGGTGGTAACTTGTTCAGCTACTAATACTGATGCATGCGTATCTCCGGCCACCAGCTACAGTGTAGGTATTAAAGTGCACGTAGGTGGTACAGGCATAGCAGGTCTGGGTAACAGTATCAGTAACTTTACGCTGGTTCCGAACCCTAACAAGGGTACATTTACGATCAGCGGAACTTTGAAGAACACAGCAGATAACAATGTTGATATAACAATAACAAACATGCTGGGCCAGGTCATTTACAAACACAATGTGGTTGCAGATAACAACCTGATTAGCGAGAATATTATTTTGCCTGCAGCTACAGCTAATGGAATGTACCTGGTGAATGTCACTTCAGGTGAAGATCACGCAGTATTCCATGTAGTACTGGATAAGTAATTTACTTCAGACGTTTTAAAATGAATAAGGCACTCTTCAGAGTGCCTTATTCATTTTAAAACGTACTCTGGTACAAAATATACCGCGTTCACGAAGGTTTTCTCCCTTTCCGGCGTCTAATTATAAGTATTAATGTATTAAATGTTATGTATTAACATCTTTTTATAATATTTTTGAGCAATAAATAGTCGTTTAATGAAAAAACAAATATTTTATTTAGTGGCAATGCTATGCTCATTTTGCGCCGCAACAGGATATGCGCAAAATGCAGTAAGCGAGGATAAGAACATTTTATCCATTGATAGAAATAAGAAAGACAATACACCTACGCAGATCAATTTTGCTGCATCCGCAGATATACATCCTGCAGACGCCCAGAAAATATTTGAGCAATATTCCGGTATCAATGATGCCTCGGATAAACTGCAGTTGATAAGCAGTACCCATACAAAACAGAATACGGTTGTGGACCGTTACGCTCAATTCTATAAAGGTATCAAGGTTGAGTACAGCTCATTTACTCTGGCTTCTAAGGAGGACAAGGTGAACTTTGTTGTTTCAAACATTTATAATGTCCCGGTTGGTCAGGCATCGGTTGCCGCAATAAGTGAAGAAACAGCATTGAAGTATGCACTTGATAAAATAGGCGCCGAAACCTACATGTGGCAGGACTCCAACATGGAGCGTTTCCTTAAAACAAGCACTAAAAACCCGGATACAACTAACTTCCCGAAAGGAAGCCTGGTATGGATAGAAGATATGTCTGGCCCGGTAAGTGAGCGCGATCATCAATTGCATCTTGCTTATCGCTTCATTGTATATGCCGAAAAGCCACTCAGCAACGATAGGGTATATGTTGATGCTACTACAGGAAAAATACTGCTGGTAAATTCACTGATCAAAACGACAACAGCTACAAGTGCATCTTTATATAGCGGCACGGTTTCGTTTGAAACATTTTCATCAAGTGGACTGTACTACCTGATAGATGGTACCAGGGGGGCTAATATCTATACTTATAATTTGAATCACGGTACCACTTCAGGTGCACAGATCACTAACGCAACTACTACATGGCCAACTGATACCGCAATAGATGCACACTGGGGTGCGGAGAATGTTTATGATTATTGGTGGAATGTACAGGGTCGTGGTAGCTTTGATGGTTTGAACAGCGATATAAAAAGCTTTGTTCATTACTCAAATAATTATAACAATGCATTCTGGGATGGCAGTGAAATGATCTATGGCGACGGCTCCGGTATATCAGCAGGAGGTTTTGATCCGCTTGTTTCCCTCGATGTTTGCGCTCACGAACTGGGTCATGCTATTTGTCAGTACACATCGGACCTCGTTTACCAGCTTGAATCAGGTGGTATGAATGAGGGCTTCAGTGATATTTGGGGTGCTGTAATTGAAAACTACCGTAACCCCCATGAAGTGGATGCAGTAGCAAAAAGTACTTACCAGATAGGGGAGGAGATACGTGCAACCCCGTTGAGGAGCATGGATAATCCTAATGCTCATGGCCAACCGGATACTTATACAGGTACTTCATGGTACCCGGTTACTAGCTGTACCCCTGTATCCGGTAACGACTATTGTGGCGTGCATACCAATAGTGGAGTATTAAATTATTGGTTTTATCTTATCGGGCAGGGCGGTTCCGGTACCAATGATCTGGGTAAGGTATTCTCGGTATCAGGCATCGGCATCACTAAAGCAGCCGATATAGCGTATAATACGGAGTTGCTGTTAAGCAGCACGGCAGACTATACAGCATGCAGGGCTGCGTCTATTGCAGCCGCTACTACCCTGTACGGTTCTTGTGCTACAGAGGTGATCGCAGTTACCAAAGCATGGTATGCCGTTGGCGTAGGCACTGACTTTACAGCTGTAGTACCCGTAGCCATTACCGGAACAACAAATGTATGCCAGGGACTTACTACTACACTTTCCGATGCTACAAGTCTGGGTACATGGACCAGTGCCGGTACACCCACAGCAACTGTTGTATCAACTACGGGTGTTGTTACAGGTGTAGCTGCTGGTACGACTACTATTACATACACCGTTACTTTAGGAGGTTGCTATGTAACCACTCCTGTTACCGTAAACGCATCACCTTCCGCAATAACAGGCACTAAAACTGTTTGCGTTGGCCTCAATACTACTTTGAGCGATGCGGGTGGTGGTACATGGTCTACCGCTAATACTACTATTGCTACTGTCGTTTCAGGTAGTGGTGTGGTCTCAGGTGTTTCCGCAGGCACCGCAACAATAACTTATAAATTAAGTACAGGTTGCACTGCTACTACTGTGGTTACAGTCAATCCGCTGCCTTCAGCAATATCCGGAAATACTCCGGTATGCGTATTGTCGACTGTCACGCTTAGTGATGCAGGTGGCGGCGCATGGAGTACTCCAAATACTACTGTTGCCACTGTGGTCTCGGGTACCGGTGTGGTCACGGGCGTGGCGCAGGGTACGGCCACAGTTACTTATACTTTGGGGACAGGTTGCCAGATCACGGCAGTCGTCACGGTCAATCCGTTACCTTCAGCTATTTCAGCAGGTACAGGCAACGTATGTGTAAGCGCTTCAACGCTAACATTAAGTGACGCAGGCGGCGGCACATGGTCTACCGCAAATACCACTATTTCTACCGTCGTTTCAGGCAGTGGTGTGGTATCCGGTGTGGCGGCAGGCACAGCAACCATTACTTATAAATTGGGTACAGGTTGCACGGCAACTACCATAGTTACTGTAAATCCTCTGCCATCAGCAATATCGGGAAATAAATTTGCATGCCCGGGTACCAGCACTACATTAAGTGATGCGGGTGGCGGTGCATGGACAAGCAGCACGTCGTCTGTGGCTACAGTCGTATCGGGCACAGGTGTTGTAACCGGTGTTGCTGCTGGTACAACTACCATTACTTACACATTAGGTACAGGTTGTCTTATTACTACTCCTGTTACTATCAATCCACTACCATCTGCGATATCCGCCAATACACCCGTATGTGTATCTGCTAATATCACGCTTAGTGATGCCGGTGGCGGTACATGGACCACTGCAAATACTACTATAGCTACCGTCGTGCTGGGTTCAGGTGTTGTTTCTGGTGTAGCGCAGGGTACTGCTACTATTACCTATACCCTTGCTACAGGCTGTACTACTACAGCGGTAGTAACGGTCAATCCATTGCCGGGGGCTATAACAGGTACAGGTATTGCCTGTGTTGGTCTCACAACAACATTGACAGATGCAGGCGGTGGCGCTTGGACCACAGCAAATACTACTGTTGCTACTGTTGTATCGGGCACAGGTGTTGTTACCGGAGTGTCCGGAGGTACTGCAACAATAACATATACATTGGGTACCGGTTGTGCCACAACAAAGGTCGCTACAATTAATCCATTGCCGGGTGCTATTAACGGGCCCACATCTGTTTGTGTCGGGTCTTCTGTTACATTGAGCGATGCGGGTGGTGGTGCATGGGCCAGCAGCAATACTACCGTTGCCACTATAGGTGCGGGTACAGGTATTGTAAATGGCCTTGTAGCCGGGACCACTGTAATTACATATACGTTGCCTACAAGCTGTTTGATAACATCTACGGTTACGGTCAATTCCCTTCCCGGTGCTATAACAGGAACAACAAATGTCTGTGTCGGCCTTACTACTGCGTTGACCGACGCAGGCGGTGGCGCATGGACAAGTTCCAATACTATATTTGCTACGGTTTCCGGAACCGGTGTGGTAACAGGTGTTGCGGCTGGTACTGCTACTATTACCTATACATTAGGCGTTGGTTGCGCTACAAATATCCAGATTACGGTCAATCCGTTGCCTGCTGCAATATCAGGCACGAAAAGTGTCTGTGCGGGTTTAACAACAACGCTTAGTGATGCCGGAGGAGGCACATGGAGCACACTAAATACTACTATTGCCACTGTGGTTTCCGGTACTGGTGTTGTTTCCGGTGTAGCTGCAGGTACGGCTACTATTACATATGCCCTGGCTACGGGTTGTATCATTACCACGGTAGTGACTGTTAATCCGCTGCCATCTGCCATCTCTGGCACAACACAGGTTTGTGCAGGGCTCACTACAACGCTAAGCGATGCAGGTGGTGGTGCATGGACGAGTGGAACTACATCTGTCGCTACTGTGGTTTCAGGTACAGGCGTAGTAACAGGTGTGACTACAGGTACTTCTGTGATTACTTATACTTTAACAACCGGATGTCTCACAACTGCGGTAGTTACTGTAGATCCATTACCATCAGCAATAACCGGTAATACGCCAGTATGTGTATCGTCAACCATCGCCCTGAGCGATGTGGGCGGCGGCACCTGGAGTACTGCAGCTACAGTCGCGTCGGTTGTTTCCGGAACTGGTGTGGTTACTGGCGTGGCCGCAGGTACGGCAACTATTACTTACAAATTAGCAACAGGATGCATCGCTACGGCTGTAGTTACGGTCAATCCATTGCCTTCAGCAATATCAGGTGCGCAGATCGTTTGCGTTGGTTCGTCCACAACACTCAGTGATGCAGGTGGCGGTACATGGACCAGCGGGAATACAACTGTTGCGACCATTGGTTTGGGTACCGGTATAGCTAACGGCCTTGTTGTCGGTACAGCTGCTATTACATATACACTTGGTACAGGTTGTGCTGCTACAACTGTTGTTACAGTAAATGCGCTCCCTACTGCAATAACGGGCACAGCTACAGTTTGTTCCGGGCTTACTACTACATTAAGTAATGCGGGTGGTGGTACATGGTCCAGCAGTACTACATCTGTTGCAACTGTTGGTTTGTCTACAGGTGTGGTTACAGGCGCTGTTGCTGGTACAGCGACCATTACATATAATGCGGGTGTCGGATGTTCTGTCGCGACTACTGTAACAGTATATCCATTGCCATCTGCTATTTCCGGTACAGCATTTGTTTGTGCTGGCCTTACTACTGCATTGACTGATGCCGGTGGTGGCGCATGGACCAGTGGTAATACTACAGTTGCAACTATCGGTGCAGGCACCGGTATTGTAAATGGTCTTGTTGCCGGTACATCGGTCATAACATATACATTGCCTACTGGTTGTATTGCTGTTATTACGGCTACTGTTAATCCTTTACCTGCTGCTATATCCGGGTCAACCGC
>JAOQAP010000210.1 GCA_025963465.1 Flavipsychrobacter sp. | reverse complement strand
ACACGTATGCACCTGTGGACAGCGATATCATCTACAGCACACTGGTGAGCAACTACCGTTGCCGTTCATCGAACAGGGTGTTCAGTAACAACATCATGATGGCAGTTGAAGAAGCGATAGTACCTGTGGTATCAATAGACGCCAACCCTGGTAACAGTGTTAAGGCAGGTACACCGGTCACGCTTACCGCTATGGTAACGTCAGGCGGCCAGTCACCGATGTACCAGTGGTATGTGAACCATGCAGCAGTAACAGGCGCTACGGCAATGACGTACACCAGTACGTTCGCTAACGGTGACTCAGTGACGGTACAGGTGAAACGCAGCGATGCATGTGGTATGAGCAACTTCAACGGTATGCTGATCCATGTAGGCGGAGTAGGCGTGGCACAGGTTACTGTGGGCGATGCGCTGATCAATGTATTACCAAACCCGAACAAGGGTGAGTTCATAGTGAAGGGTACACTGGGTGTAAGAACAGATTTGGCAGTGACACTGGAACTGACGACCATGCTGGGCCAGGCGGTATACAGGAGCAATGCAACAGCTAAGGGCGGTACACTTGAGGAGCACATTAAGTTGAGCAGCACACTTGCCAACGGCATGTACCTGCTCAATGTTCACTCTGATGTGGCAAGCAAAGTGTTCCATGTAGTGGTAGAGCAGTAAACAACAAGTAAACAAATAAATCAAAATGGGCCGCTGTCATACAGCGGCCCTTTTTGATTTTATATAATATACAGTTTAAGGATAAATGGAAATCTTATTGAACAAAAATGGTGGGAAATAGAAGGTTACATTTGTACATAACTAAAACAAACACTTTTTCTGAATTGACCGTCAAATTAAAAAAATATTTTCAATTGACTGGGACGACTACCTGCATTCTCCGGCAAGTGATCAGTTTGCCTTAAGCTGATCATTTTTCTAACCTCCTGAATATCCTTTGCCATCTTGCCTGTGACTTTACACCCGCGTGAATTTCAGGGATTTTATCTCCAAGCAACAGTCCCCATGGTTTTAAACCGTCCACGCGATCGAAAATGATCTTAAGGATAGCAACGAAAGGTATAGCAAGGAACATGCCTGGTAAGCCCCATAAGGCACCGCCCATAAGTACAATGATAATAGATATCAGGGCATTGATCTGTACTTTTGAGGAGACTATTCTTGTCATCAGTATATTGTTGTCTATGAACTGTATCACGAGGTAAGCGCCAATAATTGCCAGCTGAGTGCTGTAACCTTCAAAAGTGACTGTAGCCATGAGCACCGGCAGAGCAATAGCAACCAGGCCACCTAAGTAAGGTATCATATTCAGTATGCCGCCTATTACGCCTATAAGTATAGCAGATCGTACACCCAGTGCCAGGAGAGCTAAGCTGTTCATGGCCGATACAATAAGTGTTTCTATCAGCAATCCCATAATGTAGCTCTGAACAGATGTCTTTGTTTCGCTCAGTATTTCAGCCACACGTAGTGAATTCTTTTCTGAGAATACCTGGAACAGGAAATCCAGTATCAATGGTTTGTAGAAAAGGAGAAAGAAAACATATATAGGTATAAGCACAAGTACACTGGTTATGCCTAAGATTGTATTCAGCGTTTGCCCCAGGTACACTTGTCCGCCTTCCAATGCATTTTTCATCATTTCCACTTGCCTCTCTATAGATATCCCAAAGTGCTGACTGACCCATTGTTTCAGGTCGTTAACAATAGATACTGATTTTGCCTGCAGCGCTGGCAGGCTTTCACTGAATGACGCTATTTGCCGGGATAGAAAATAGAATACTGCAACTACGAAGCTTATTGCTATCAGTAGTGTGCAGAATATCGCAAGACTCTTAGGAAGCTTACGTTCCAGTGTATTATTTAATGGGTTCAGCAGGATGGCCAGCAGAAATGCAAAGGCTACCGGTACCAGTATTTCCTTCAACTCATACATGGAAAAGAAAATAAGGATCAGTCCGAATAGAATTACTGTCGCCTTTACATAGAAAGGATAAGGTCTTTTTTCATCGGGTATATTTGTTGATTCCATGCTTAATAGTTAATAGCTATGCAAATATCCATCTTAAAACCATACCAACTATTATATTGTGTACGCAATGGGTGGTAGCAATAGTAATAGAGTAAAGCCTTATTTTAGCATTAAAATTAAGCTATGCCACATATTTCTATAATATCGTCTAGTGTCCGTATAGGTCGCAACAGCCATAGGGTAGCGCTATACTTCAAAAGCTACCTGGAAGAAAACAACCTGGCTACTGTTGAAATACTGGATCTGGAGGCATACGACTTTCCAATATTTCATGAGCGTTTGCGATTACAGCCTGATCCGTTGCCATCTGCAGTAGCGTTTTCGCAAAAAATAAAAGCCTCCGATGGTGTTATCATCGTTACACCTGAATATAATGGTGGCTATCCTGCGGCCTTAAAAAATGTTACTGACCTGCTTTATGATGAATGGCATCGCAAGCCGATAGCTATTTCTACAGTGTCAGATGGTGTTTTTGGCGGTACACAGGTGATCACATCCTTACAGTTTTCCCTATGGAAGATACGTGCATGGACAGTACCTGTTATGTTTCCTGTTCCTAAGGCAAATGTAGCATTTGATGAAGCTGGTGTCCCGGCAGATAAAGCAGCTACTGACAAGCGTGCTGCAGCATTTACAGGAGAATTACTCTGGTGTATAGAAGCCAGCAGGCGGATGAAAGAATAAAAGATCAGGAAATAAAATACATCTTCATCAGTCCTTTGTTCTTTGCATTGATTTCTCCCCTGTACACACAGGTGAAGCTGTCTTTCACAAGTTCATAGGTGGTCTGCGAGATATGTATTTTACCCGGTTCGCAGTTTTGTTCCATTCTTGCAGCAGTATTTACGGTGTCTCCCCATATATCGTAGGCGAACTTTTTTGCGCCTACGATACCTGCTACTACGCTTCCTGAATGTATGCCCACCCGCAATCCGAACACTGCGTCACCCTGTGTTTTCTTCCGTTCGTCCATGTAAGCCATTACTTCTATAGCGGCTTTTACCGAGTTAATTCCATGTGTGGCATTTGCAGTAGGTACACCAGCTGCAGCAAGGTATGCATCACCAACTGTTTTTATTTTTTCAATATTATATTTCGTCATTACTTCATCAAACGCTCTGAAGCAGGTATCTAATTCATCTACCAGTGCTTGTGCCGGCATTTTTTCCGCAGCTATTGTAAAGTTTACAAAGTCAATGAACATGACGGTTACATGGTCAAATTCTTTTGCTTTTGCCCTGCCGTTTGTTTTAAGCTCATCCGCCACTTCTTTTGGCAAAATATTCAGGAGTAGTTCATCAGATTTTTTTCGCTCCGCTTCTATAATAGTGTTTGTTCTTTTTTGTTGGTTGTAGTTGCGGATAATAAAAAACAAAAGTGCTGAAAGTAACACCAACGCGCCTAATCCACTGTAAGACAATATTTGTTGGCGTTGCAGGTTCAGGTTCAGGATTCTTTTTTCATTCGCACGGGCTACACTGTCGGTATATTGTTTCTCATTAAACTCGTCCTGCATCAGGTTTTTGGTGATCTCTTTTGCCTTCTCAATATTGTACACGCTATCCCTCAATGCTATGTATTGTGTATGCGCGTCGAGAGCTTTTTTGTACTCTTTCATTTTGTCGTAGGTAAGCCATAGCTCTCTCCATATCTCACTTTTTACATTCAGAGACCCGGTTTTCATACAGATGGCTATTGCCTGCTTGAAATAATTAATTGCATCATTATACTTCAAGAGTATCGCCTGTATCTTGCCAAGCGTCATATACGTGTTCGATAGCTGTATGTCAGCATCCAGCCCTGATCCGCAGCTTTTAAAATCGGACTGCAAAAGTATATCCAGTGCGTTTTGGGTGTATTTTAAGGCTTCAGGTATTTGCCCTGTTGCCGCGTATACATTACCCAGCTTATTTTGAATTTCAGCTTGTACGAGCACACGTTTATCAGCTTCCGCTTTTTTGAGCGCTATTTCATAATAGTTTTTTGCTTTTGGGTAATCTTTCTTTAGTTCATAAACTTTTCCAATGTTCTTCAATGCAAATATTTCCAGTTGTGTATTGCCAATATCTTCATTTATTTTTAATGCTGTTTCATACTTGATCAATGCCTGCGCATAATCGTTTGTTGCAGTATATATATTACCTGTTTTAGTAAGCAGGGCGTCAAGCATTAGTGTGTCTGCCAGAGTTGTTCCTTTTTGTTGTTCTATAAATCTGTTTAAAATGGTCAGGGCATTAGAATAACATTCCTGTGCCTTCTCATAATATCCAATGTCATTATATATGGTTCCCATCCTGGCAAGAATGATCACCCGTTGCTCCGGATCACGTTCTGCTTCATAGCTTTTTCTGTAGTTGTCCAGTGATTTGCCATAATGCCCCATGATACTATTGATCTCTGCTAAATATGATAATGCTTCAGATTGGCAGGCCAGGTCACCGCAGTGCTCTGCACAGGTTCTGTATTGTTCAAAATAGCTTTGTGCCTTTGTGTAATCCAACAGGCAATTTGCATAGATATTGCCAAGTACATTATTGGCTTTCATTTTCCCTTTAGGCCAATTGACCTGTTGCGCCAGCAATATAGCCCGCGTCGCATATTTTACTTTGTTTAGTGTATCACTACAGTCAGTGTGTTTCGATAATTCGAGTAACAAGTTGACCTTTTCTGTATCAGCATTTGCGTGGGTTAGTTTGTTGGTTAATGAATCTGTCGTTGACTGTATTTTTTGCGCATAGTTTATATATGGCATAATGAACACAGCTAATAACATCCATGTATAACCCCTTTTACTGTCCATCACTGAGAATTAAATGTTTACAGTATATGTAAATTTGTATTTTGTAAATTGTTCACAAGATAGTTCGAAAAAATATTATTTATATGATTATTTTGTCAAAATAAATTAATATCAATTTAAAAACAAACATTTATGAAAAAACACTTTCAAGGATTCGTAAAGTTTTTTGTTGTAATAGGTATTTCTATTATGATATTTTCTGGTTGTAATAACGTCAGCACTGCTGATAAGTCAAAAAGCACGCCGCCTGTGGTCGTAACTACCGAGCAGCAACCTGTGGCACAAGACCCTGTCATTGACACTCCTCCTCCTCCTCAATCGATTGCCAGTACTAAAAACGCGGATCTTATCAGTACTCTGAATACACTAAATGCTACAGCATATGCACTGGATACGGTTACCATAGGAGGTGGAGATGGTTGCAGGGCTCCCGGTCTTTGTAGTAAAGGGTTGGGTGTTCTCCCGGTTGTATATGTATCTACCAGCGATGTTGTATTGATAGTTGCTTTTAATATTAAAACGCTGAAAAGCAAGCAACCTGAAAAAGTAGTTCTGTTCACAGGGAGTAAGGTTTTTACGTTTGCTGATGAATGGAAAATAAGTAAGCGTGCAAAGGCTGTTATGAAAAACAAAGGGATAAATGTTGTTAGCCCCGGAACGAAATGCCCTATACTACATAAGGGTGACCTTTATTGGTTCGCAATTCCTTTAAAATAAATTTGCACATCATTCATTTCCTGCCTGTCTTCAAAAGAGACAGGCTTTTTTTATGCTTGTTATAATTGCCTGTTTTCTAACATTCAATTTATGTCAGGCATGATATTTTCTATGGTTTGGGTCGGAAGGCTTCTTTATCGCTTTTTTATTATCTTTGACTGGTATGGACATCACGCATCTGCTATTGTACATCTTATTGTGTATCCTTCTTATTGGTTTTTTTGCCGGTACCGAGATAGCTTTTATTTCTGCCAATAAACTGAATATAGAGTTACGCAAAAAACAAGGCAAATTCTCCGGGCAAATACTTGCCCGTTTTATGGATAATCCTTCTGAATTTATAGGTACCAGCCTCGTAGGGGTCAATGTCCTGGTAGTGGTCTATGGTTTACTTGCGTCAGAGGCAACCTCTAAACTACTGTTGCATTACAGTATTATACTTCCTGAATATCCCAAGCTGATACTCGATACGCTCATAGCTACTATTGTTATCCTGATCTTTGCCGAGTTCCTGCCAAAGGCTATATTCAGATCAAAAGCCGAAGTGGTTCTTACGATATTTGCAGTCCCTATGCTGCTCATGTATTACATTTTTTACCCGGTAGCAAAGGTATTTGTGTCCATTTCGGAATTTATTCTTAAGTACCTGTTCAATGTTCGGATCAAGGAGAACAAGCAGGTGTTCAATAGGGTAGACCTTGAATTACTGGTAAAGCAAAATATGCACGGCCATGAGAATGAAACAAGTGAGGTAAATGCAGAGTTGTTCGAAAATGCGCTCTATCTCGTAAATGTGAAGATACGTAAGTGCATGGTTCCGCGTAATGAAGTAGAGGCTGTTGAAGTAGACGCTTCACTGACAGACATCCGTAAGAAATTTATAGATACTAAGCTATCTAAGGTGATAGTTTACGAAGATAATATTGACAATATCATCGGCTATGTCCATCACCTGGACTTGAATCGCCGACCAAAAACTATCCGGGAGGTTTTACATAAAATAACCCCTGTACCGGAAGCTATGAGTGCTGTAGATCTGATGAATAGATTTACTAAGGAGCGTAAAAGCATTGCCTGGGTGATAGATGAGTTCGGCGGTACTGCCGGTATAGTAACGATGGAGGACGTGCTGGAAGAGATATTTGGTGATATCAATGACGAATATGATGAGCAGGAACATGTGGAAAAGCAGATAGCAGAGAATGAGTACATATTTTCCGGCCGTCTGGAGTTGGACTACCTCAATGAAAAGTACGGCTTCGACTTTCCGACCGATGATTCTGAAACACTTTCAGGGTATATTATCGCAGAGCACGAAACGATTCCTAAGATCAAAGAACGCATATTCGTTGGTCGTTACGAATTCGACGTATTGCTTGTTACAGATACACGCATAGAAACAGTGAAGATGAAAGTGCTCAAGTAAGCCAGTTAACTAATTAACCTTTTAATAAACGAAAACATGCCGGTAAGACGCCCATTTAATCTCAGTGGCTGGATAGAGGATAACCGCCATTTGCTTAAGCCGCCAGTAGGCAACGCTTGTGTATACCAGGATGCAGGCGACTTCATTGTCATGATCGTTGGAGGCCCTAACAGCCGTAAAGATTTTCACTATAACGAAGGTGAAGAACTATTCTATCAGCTCGAAGGTGATATCGTGGTTCGCATACAGGAAGACGGTAAGATCGTTAATATTCCTATTAAGCAGGGTGATATGTTCTTGTTGCCCGGCCGTACACCGCACTCTCCTCAGCGCGGACCTAATACTGTAGGCCTGGTGCTGGAAGTGAAGCGTAAAAGTGAAGAAATGGACGGCTTTTTATGGTTTTGCGAAAATTGCGACGAAAAGCTATATGAAGAGTATGCTCACATCACAGACATTGTAGCGCAACTGCCCCCTATAATGAATCGTTTCTATTCGGACGAGGACAAGCGTACCTGCAAAAAATGCGGCACCGTTATGCAGCCGCCACAGAAGGCTTCTTAATACTTACTCTGATATTGTTTGATAAACTAAAAGAGGTGCGCATATAGCGCACCTCTTTCTCGTAATCACACACACAACTGAAAACTTATGTTTTTCCTTGGTGAAGGGAAAATGTTATCGTTACAGTACATTGTAAAAAGATTGTGCCATCTGCCGGTTAATTAACCTGATAGATGAAATTGATATTACCCTTTACGCTCAGGATATTTCATTTTCAATCCCTTAAGTGTTTTTAAAAGTAAGCTGGCTACGGTATAAGACTTGTACCAGTTCTGGTCTGCGGGTACTATATGCCATAGTACCTCGTCGCAATGGGCAAATATATCCTCATAATAATCCATGTACTTATCCCATAGTTTCGATTCGTCAAAATCTCCCGCATTATACTTCCACATCTTTTTAGGGTTTTCCAGACGCTCCTGCAGCCTGCTTTGTTGTTCTTTTTGCGAGATGTGGAGGTGGAATTTCAGTATGTGCGTATTGTTATGTGTCAGCAAGCGTTCAAAGTCATTGATGGCATGCATGTGCTGTTTAGCGATCTTATCGTCAATTATACCGTGTACACGTGTCACCAGCACATCCTCATAGTGACTACGATTGAATATGTGTATCATCCCTTTAGCCGGCGCATGCTGGTGTATACGCCACAGGAAGTCATGCGCCAATTCTTCAGCAGTTGGCACTTTAAAAGAAGTTACGTTGACACCCTGCGGATTCATACTTGTAAATACATCCTTAGTAAGGCCATCTTTACCGCTGGCATCCATGCCTTGTATTACTACAAGTATACTATGCTTGCTTTCGGCATATAGCAGATTCTGCAAGTCCTCCAGTTCTTCCAGTATGGCTTTTAGCTCTTCCTTGGTTTTATCTTTATCGATGCCATGAGGTGCCCTTGTATCAATATCTTTCAACCGAATTTTGCTCATAAGGTATATTATATTTTAAAAATGACATGCGCATTTGCACATTAATTAAGCTATTGCGTCATTGGGCAATTAAGTCATTTATCACTTATCCATCATCCTTCTGTAAGCTTTAATGAATATCGCGCCAAGGTTCTTGTATGGAGGTACATAATCTGTGAATTTATCCAGGGCATCAGGCTTTTTCGCAAAATATTCATCTAGTTCCTGCCACATGTTGATCCAGTTCACGTCAGCCCCTTCCTGTAATCTCGCGTTCATAGCGCGCAGTATAGGCTCATTTACACTCATAGTGCCTGTTTGCTTAGAAGAGATAATGTGTGCATTTGGTGACTTGTCCAGCACCAGTGCCAGATTGTGGTAGCCACCGCAAGAGCCCAGTATCACTATCTTCACATCTTTGGTCAATTTCTTTATAGTGGCAGCAAGATGGTAGCTATGACCCCTGTGTATTATTATAGAGGAGTGTATGTTATTTGCATCAAGGTATCGACTAAGGCTGTCCTGTGCGTCTTCATCCTCAGGCTCTTTCAGCGGCAGGTTGGCGTAGATCACTATACGTTTGCTGCTTCCTGTTGATGCTATCACGTTCCAGTATTTCTCTGTGGTCACTTTCCATTTAGTATCTTTTTTGAACGTGCTCATATAGCTTTCGTAGGAGTCCTGCCCGTCTTTGTCGCCAAAGAAGAAGACCTGCTGGTACACTATGCCGCTGTCATTCACAAGGTCGTTATAAGGCACTTTGTTGATAGGTGGCAGGTGCAGCCTCAGTGATGTTACAGAAGCACCCGTATCACTGCCTGATATTTTGTTGCTCTCAAATAGCATGGCCAGCAAGCTATATACTACCAGCCCTTTTTTGCTTTTCTCTGTAAAGGATTGCTCATAGTTCTCTTTCACCTTTTTCTCCAGGAAGGCAGATAGTGCAGAGTCGCGTATACTGCCAAATGCATCTGCTACATCTACTGCATCTTCCAGGTCATCAGCTTTGCCGTTTTGCAGTCCACCTATAAAGCGGGTCATTACTATGGTCTTCGCAGTGTCCTGCATAGTTCCCAGGAAATCTGATAGTGTATTATAGCCTGCACACATTCTGATGAATGTGCGGAAATGGTCATATTGCAAAGTGTCCAGCAACTGGCTGCCGGTCTGAGGCTTCATGCGCTCCATCATTCGCTTAAAGGTGCCGAGGAAGCTGCTGGTATAGATCTCATCTTGTCCATACACCATTATATAATACAACGATGTTGCGGACATACTGTCTATGCACTTGAAGCGCGCCTCGTCTTTGCTCTCATGCAGCTCATTCATCTGGCGCACAAAGTTCTTCAACGCTCTGTATTTCAGCTCTTCAGTATAGGCGTGGGAGCCTATTGAGTCCTGCTGCATTTTCAACCGAACCAGGTTATCAAAGTACATTGATGGGTTGTCTGCCAGTTGGTCTATTTCTTCTATGGTTTTGCGTTTGTAGTATAGGTCGCTCAGGAATGGGAATGCCTTCAACGGTGCTTTTGAGTGTGCCGCGATCTCTACTATAGCCTGCACCAGGTCATCCTGTGTCTTATATACTGCATTCTTCAGCGGGAAGTTGGTAGACATGGCATAACTGAATATCAGGTCTGGTTCTATCCTGGCGTCTGCTTTTATGATCTCTCCTGCAAAAGTATCCTTGGCAAATTCCGCCAAACGCTTAATCATCATCTGCGGATATTGCCTGCCTATTGCGGTGTATATGAATGCTCTTGCTTCCTGGTCATTGTCTGCAAATTCCCTGATGTTGGCAAAAGAGTAAAGGTTGGGATTTGCTTTCACAAAGGCAGTCAATGTATGCTCGTTCACTGCCTTCAGCATGCCGTTCATATTGCTCACCAGGTTTATGTAGTATTCCGCATCCGGTTTTGGGTCGCCGGTATACATTCGCATCATTTCCCACACAGCGCGCAGGTAGCGTATCTTTTGCTGGTTGTCAGCCACAGCCTCGCGACCATTAGCAGGCATGTTCTCTATCATTATCTTCATAGAGTCTACCTTGTAGAGCAGGGCATTGCTAAGCAGGTAAGTAGTCAGGCTGTCATCGCCATTATTTACCATACTGTCAGTCAGCCCATCGGCTATATCCGCCTTTACCTGTTCCTTATATATATTGTCATGAAACAGCTGCCGTGCCATAGGTATGGGCAGAAAGAGAGAATCCTTGGTATAAGGATCTATTTTCGCAACTGTGTCTTTGCGTTTATACTTGCTGTAAGCAGGAAAGGTGTAAACTTTAGGCTTTTTTGGTGGGGGAGGCCGCTTGTATTGCCCGCGGGCCTGCCCGGCTATTACCAGTAGTATATATAGTAGTAAAAAAATGCTTTTCTTCATAAATACCTCCCTGTACAGGGATAACGCTTATTACCCAAATATAGTTTTTAAAGTGTGAAAGAAAAGGGAAAAGTAGAAGGTTTGTGCTTTTGCATGTGGATGAGGGGTAAACATAGCTTGCGCTTTATTAAAGAATGTAAATTTTGTGTCCTTGAATGTATATTTACCGAACAAATGCACTGCATGGTATGAACAAATACCTCTTATTCATTATTGTCAGCACACTGTTTTTCTCATGTACCGGGAAGCGGACAGGGTATTATTATGGCAAAGAGGTCTGTCACGGTGAGGTGCAAATGATCAAGAGCGTCAGCTATACAGCATCAATGAAAGACGGCGTCATTCATAAAGATTCCGCCACACAGAGGATAGTAGACTACTATGATAAAGAGGGTAACTGCACAGAAATAGATATATACAGGCCATCAGGCGGACTGCGTGAGAAAAACTTATTTAGTTATGATGATAAGGGCGTGATGACCGAATTAAAAGCAGTTACAGGTAAGGGTAAGCTGAAATATAAACGAATACCAACCTTTGACGAGCATAAGAATGAAATAGAAGAGAAAGACTATTATAGTGACGGAGCTCTTGCAGGAAGGATCACTTTTAGCTATCCTGAAAAGTCTAAACAGGTGGACATGAACTTCTATGACGAGAAAGGGAGCCTCAATGTTAAGAGGACCATCCTGTTTGACGAGAAACAAAATGCGATAGAGCTGAACGAAACAGAAGGTGGCACCTCCAATAAATACACCTGTAAATACGATAGCCTGGATGAAAAGGGTAACTGGCGTAAACGTACCACATTCCTCAATGACCAGGTAAGTGATGTTACCGAAAGAGAAATTCAATATTTTCAGTAGGCGCACTTATGTAATAAAACTTGTCACAAATCGCCTTGCATATTGTCGGTTTTCAACTCCTTAGTAATGCATTCTGCGGTGTAGTTTTGCGTGTAAAATATACAGACCATGGACTTACGTACAGAGATCAGCAGCACATTTGATGATATGATCAACACATTTTCCGCTTTTTCACAAAGCCAGGTAGATACAGTGCCTTTTGAAGGCAGCTGGACTGCAGGGCAGGTGGCAGAGCATGTAACAAGATCATTAAAGAATCTGCCAATATTCCTGGGAGAAAATGTAGAACCCACTACCCGGCAATATGATGAGCATTGTACCCGCATCAGGACGATGTTCTCTAATTATGAGCATAAGATGAAGTCACCTGATTTTATTGTGCCTACGGAAACACGTCATGATACACAGGCGATGCTGGACACAATGCAGTTTCAGAAAGCACAAATGCTGGAAGCTGCTTCACTGCCGGACCTGACAGTAACCTGCAAAACCAGAGAGATGACGCATATTGGTTATATGACCAGGTTTGAATGGCTGACCTTTTACCTTGCCCACACCCAAAGGCACACCCACCAGATGAAAAATATACTCGCTACAGTAACAGCATGAGAAAGGTACTAAGGGTGTGTAAATGTTAAATTGTTATCTTGCAGGCAGATGAGCACAATAAATTGTAATGCTCCCTGTTTCTAAGTCAATAAAACGAACACATGGCACTCTGGTCAAAAACAGTAACTACTACAGATAAAACTACTACAGTTAATAAGAAGAAAAAACCTGTTTGGCGGGAATGGTTGGATGCAGGTGTGTTCGCTATAGTGGCGGCGACGCTTATCCGCACTTTCGTTTTCGAGGCATATACCATCCCGTCAGGATCTATGGAAGGCTCGCTGCTCATACATGATTTCCTGTTTGTGAGCAAGATGGCATATGGCCCCCGCATACCTATGACTCCATTGGCAGTACCCCTTGTACATAACGAAATGCCTTTGATCGGTGGCAAGTCATATTCTACAGCTGTACAGTGGGGGTATCATCGTCTGCCGGGTTTTGGGCATATAGAGCGTAACGATGTTGTGGTCTTTAATGGCCCTGATGGCGATACTGCGATAGCCGGGCAGGGAGAGCTGAACTACTACCAGGTGGCGCGTAGCTATGGCCGTGAAGCCATAACGGGCAGGTACCAGGTTATAACACATCCTGTCGATAAGAAAGAAAACCTGATAAAACGCTGTGTAGGCATATCCGGCGATGTAATAGAAGTGAAGGATGGTATAGTATATGTGAATGGTCAGCCGGGTACGGTGTTTCCTCACAGCAAACTGAACTACCTGGTACGTACAAATGGCCGTACTCCTGGCATTGAAGATAATGTAGAGCTGGTACAGACTGTAAACGCCGGTATGTATGTATACAACATTACCAACGACCAGCTGGATGCAGTGAAAAAGGCGCCCAATGTAGTATCTGTGGAGCTGGTGAAACGCGATGCAGCAGGCAAAGCGCCGCAGGAGCCCGGCGAATGGGTGTTCCCGTTGGATACAGCGAACTTTAAATGGAACAGAGATAATTATGGTCCTATTACCATCCCTAAGGCAGGTGTAACCGTATCATTGACCCCGCAGAATATAGCCTTGTATCGCCGTATAATAGGAACCTATGAAGGCAATAAGCTGGACGAACAGAATGGCAGGATAATGATCAATGGTAAGGAAGCAACTGCATATACCTTCAAAATGAACTATTACTGGATGATGGGCGATAACCGCCATAATTCACTGGATTCCCGTTATTGGGGCTTCGTACCTGACGATCATGTGGTTGGCAAGGCATCCTTCGTATGGTTTAGCTACGATGAAGGTATTACCAGCATTCGCTGGAAGCGCCTGATGCATAGCATTCATTCACTGGAACAATAAAAGAGGTCTTTATTTGCAGATGAGGCACACTTCGAACGGTGTGCCTCATCTGTTTTAGCTTAATACCACCCGATAAAACACTATTTTTGCAGGAATGAACAAGGAACAGATAAGCCTCAATAAATATATCAGCTCATCAGGGTTTTGCAGCCGCCGTGAGGCAGACAAACTAATAGAGCAGGCAAGGGTAACGATAAACGGAGAACTGGTAATGTCGGCACTGGCTGTATATCCCGGTGATGTGGTGGAAGTGGATGGCGAGCGGCTGCAGAAAAAAGCCACGGTGCGCCCGATATATATAGCCATGAACAAACCGGTAGGCATAACCTCAACTACCGATCCTAAGGATAGGAGCAATATCATCTATTTTATTAATCACGCTAAGCGCATATTTCCCATAGGCAGGCTGGACAAAGACTCTGAAGGCCTCATCTTCCTCACCAATGATGGTGATATAGTGAACAAGATACTGCGCGCCAGCAACCATCATGAGAAAGAATATATAGTAAGTGTGGATAAGGCAGTAACGCCCGAGTTCATTAAGCAGATGGGAGCAGGTATACCTATGCTGGGCACAGTGACCAAAAAATGTTTTGTGCGGCAGGAAGGCAGTCGCAGGTTTCGTATTATACTCACGCAGGGGCTGAACAGGCAGATACGCCGTATGTGCGAATACCTGGACTACAAGGTAGTATCGCTGACAAGGGTAAGGATAATGAACGTGTCTCTGGAAGGCCTGACAACAGGCAAATGGCGTTATCTGACCCTGCCCGAGATCAATAAACTCAATGAAATGGTTGCTGAGAGCAGCAATTCAGCCACTGGGGGAAGACTTAAGGTGAAAGAGAAAATGGCAAAGCCTGTTGCTCCGCCTAAAGAAGAAGAGCCTGACCTGGAAGAGTTCATACCTGAAGAATTCAAAAGTAGCAAGAAACGATCTACATGGAAAGACTTTGCAGCAAGAGCAGTGAATAAAGAAAAGGGCAGAGATAAGGATTTTGTGCCTAAGCATGTAAAAGACAAAGAGAAAAGCAAGAGCAGGGGTGAAAAGCCACCGGCAAAGTATGTAAAAAAGGTGAAGGAGAAGTTTAACCCCAAACACCCGAAAGGCAAGGACGAGCTGAATCCGAAGAATGCAAAGGGTAAACCACCGGTAAAGGCTAAACCTAAAGCGGGGCCAGGTTCAAAGCATACTAACGGCAAGCCTAAGGGTTCAGAACAGTTTGGTCCTAAACAGACGCAAAGCGTTAAGCAGTATATACCAAGAAGGAAATAAGATAAATGAAGATGGCCGCTACTGCGGCCATCTTCATTTAAACAGAGTAAAGTGTTATTATTTACAGCCCCTCATACATTGGGAAGCCCTTCATGAATTCGTTCACTTCGGCCTTGATGGTTTTGATCACTGATTCATCATCCGGTGACATCAGCGCACGATCCAACCAGTTGACTATATTTTGCATATCTGCTTCTTTCAGGCCGCGGGTAGTAACTGCAGGCGCGCCAATACGAATCCCTGACGTGACGAACGGTGATTTATCATCATAAGGCACCATGTTCTTGTTGATGGTGATATCAGCGTGTACAAGCGTGTTCTCTGCTTTCTTGCCGCTTATGTTCTTGTTGCGGAGGTCTATAAGCAGTAGGTGGTTGTCTGTGCCGCCAGATACTATGTTATAGCCCTTTTCAGTAAATGCTGTTGCAAGTGCCTGCGCATTAGCTATTACCTGCTTGCTGTAAGCCATGAACTCAGGTTGCAGTATCTCGAAGAAAGAGACCGCCTTGGCTGCGATCACGTGTTCTAGTGGACCGCCCTGTGTACCCGGGAAAACCGCCAGATCTATCAATTGGCTCATCATGCGCACCTCGCCCTTTGGCCCTTTTTGGCCCATTGGGTTTTCAAAGTCTGTGCGCATCAGTATGAGGCCGCCACGTGGGCCGCGCAGTGTTTTATGTGTAGTAGTAGTTACAAAGTGGCAATGATCGAACGGATCATTCAGTAAACCCTTGGCAATAAGGCCCGCAGGATGAGAGATGTCGGCCATTACAAGCGCACCTATACTATCAGCTATAGAACGTATACGGGCATAGTTCCAGTCACGGCTGTAGGCAGATGCGCCACAAATGATCAGCTTTGGCTTGTGTTCCTTTGCCTGGCTTTCCATCATGTCGTAGTCTACAAGGCCTTCCTCTTTGGTAACACCATAATGTACTGCATTGTATAGCTTGCCGGAGAAATTGACAGGAGAGCCATGTGTAAGGTGTCCGCCCATGCTCAGGTCCAGTCCCAGTATAGTATCGCCCGGCTGTAATAATGCCAGCATCAGTGCTGCATTTGCCTGCGCGCCACTGTGTGGCTGTACGTTGGCATATTGTACGTTGAATATTTCCTTTGCACGGTCTATCGCAAGTTGTTCACTTTTGTCCACTACCTCGCAGCCGCCATAGTAGCGTTTGCCCGGGTAACCTTCCGCATATTTGTTGGTCATTACACCGCCCATAGCCTGCATTACCTGTTGGCTGGTGAAGTTTTCTGATGCTATCAGTTCCAGTCCCTGGCGCTGGCGTTGCAATTCTTCGTTTATGAGTCCGAATATGGCGGTATCACGTTGCATGATGTAAATTTTGTGCAAAGGTAAGCCACAGACACTTAATACAGGCATAGGTGTAGATGTAGGCTACAAATAATCTGTAGCGCTATTTGTGAATTTGTATATATGGTCCTGTGCTCTGATATTGATATTCGGTAAATGTTTTATCTTGTTGCAAAAATCGTTGCAGTGAAGGCAGTACGCACCATTCTTTGTTTATTGTTATGCGTATTCTATACTATGCCTTCTTATGCCCGTAAAGAAGGGCAACTATATATCGACTCCTTACTCCGGGAGCTACCCAAAGCCACTGATGACTCAAATAAAGTCATGCTGCTGCAAATTCTATCCAATGAATTCCGAAAGGTTGACCCTAATGAAGGTATAAGGTACGGTGAGGAGGCATTGGCACTCGCAGAACAACTCGGTTGGAAACAAGGTATAGCGAGTGCTTATAGCGCGCTTGGTTATAACTACCAGTATAAGTCAGAATATCCCCGGGCGCTCGAATATTTTCTGAAAACCCTGAAAGCTGACCAGGAAGCAGGAAATAAGAAAGGTGCGGCTAGTGCTATGCAATCAATTGCTAACGTGTACCAATACCAGAAGAACTATGCTAAGGTGCAGGAATATCATCTTAATGCACTAAAGGTGTTTCAGGAACTGAAGGATAAACATGGTATTGCATCGGCTGAAGGCAATCTTGGTATTTTTTATTTTTCACAAGGAGATTATGATAAAGCACTGGAGTATGATTATAAGTCATTGCAGATAGCGGAAGAGCTGAATGCAGTAGATAATATAGCACTGAATCTTGGGAATATCGGGAACGTCTATCTCTACAAAAAAGACTACGCCCGTGCGCTGCAATGTTGTTTTAAGTCGCTTAGGATATTTCAAACACTTGGAGATAACTACGGTGCAGCCATCGATCTGGGAAATATCGGGGAAATATACCTCGGCATTGCGCAGGACACACTAATAAGTGTACCTCCGGACAGCCTGGTACCGGCAGGAAGGGTCGCAAATTTGAAAAAGGCCATCGGCTATCTGGAACAAAGTATTGTTGCCAGCAGGAAGATAAGCCAGCTGGATAACATCATAGAATTCAGCCAATATCTTTCTGATGCCTATAAATTGTCTGGCGATTACAAGTCTGCATTGGAAAGCTACGTATTGTACTCACAAACGAATGATTCTGTTTACTCCACACAAAACTCGCAAAAAATTAAATTGCTGGAAAACAAACAGGCGCTGGATATAAAAGACCGTGACCTGCAGATAGCCAGGCTGGCGGTTGCTAAAGAACGTAACGAAAGGGTGTTCTTTATAGCAGGCATCATAGCGCTTTTAGTTGTTATTGTGGTTGTGCTCCGTAATTACAATACCCAGAAACGTTCTAATGTGCTGCTTACAGGCGAAAAGAAACGTTCAGACGACCTGCTGCTGAATATATTGCCACAGGAAGTAGCCAATGAGCTGAAAGAAAAAGGTACTGCTGCTGCCCGGTATTTTGATAATGTTACAGTACTGTTTACTGATTTTGTCAATTTTACCCAGGCAGGTGAAAAGATGAGCCCGCAGCAACTGATAGATGAGCTGCATACTTGCTTTAAGGCATTTGATGATATTATAGATAAGTACAGGATAGAGAAGATAAAAACGATCGGGGATGCTTACCTGGCCGTTTCAGGGTTGCCCGTAGCACAGGAAATGCATGCTGAGAACGTAGTGAAAGCCGCGATAGAAATAAACGTATTCATGCAACGCAGACATGAGCAGCTGGGCGATAAAACATTTGATATCCGCATAGGCATACACAGTGGTAGCGTGGTAGCCGGTATAGTAGGCGTGAAAAAATTTGCTTACGACATATGGGGTGATACTGTAAATACTGCAGCCCGTATGGAGCAGAACAGCGAGCCTGGCAAAATAAATATATCTCAAACTACCTATGAGCTTGTGAAAGATAAATTTACTTTCACTTACAGGGGACAGATACAAGCTAAGAACAAGGGTGGGATGAGTATGTATTTTGTGGAGTGATACCGGAATGTGAAATTTTCTCTAAATTGACAGCAATAACAAATCCGTATGAATTATTTATTTTCTCTTCTTTCTTTCGTCATGTTGCTTACCTGTGCAACGAATACGGTTGCTCAAAAGCAGGGTAAGAAAAGAATAGACTCTCTTGAAAGTGTGCTGACAATGGCAAAGGATGACACGAATAAAATAAAAATACTGAATAGCCTTTCTTTTATTTGCCAGAATACAGATCCTGATAAAGGAGTTAAATATGGTGAGCAGGGATTGGCTCTGTCCGGTGAATTAGAATGGGATAAAATGAATGGCAAACTAAATGCAAGTATTGCTGCAGATTACCTCGTAAGGTCAGATTTTTCAAAAGCATTAAGCTATTATTTTAAAGCGCTTAAGATCAATGAAGAGAAGAATAATAAAACAGATATCGCCAGCAACACGGTAAATATCGGGAGTGTTTATAATCTGGCCCGGAATTATTCAAAAGCTACAGAATATTACTCAAAAGCGATCAGGCTATTTGAAGATGTGCACGATAAAAGCGGTATTGCTGTTTGTGTCTCCAATATAGGCAGCATTTGCTATGTACAACATGACCTGGCATGCGCAACGGAAAAATACATTGAGGCCATTCGTATACATGAGGAAATTGACAATAAGGAAGGCGTGTCAGAAAATCTGGGAAATCTTGGTACTATTTACAATGAACTGGGAAAATATGCAGATGCTCTTTCGGCGCATATGAGGGCCTTGAATATTGATAAAGAGCTTGGGAATAAAAACGGCATTGCAAGGAATACAGGCTGTATAGGTCAGGTATATCTTGGTATAGTTAAAGATACTTCCTGGGTTGCGGTAAAAGGGGATCATGTGCCTGCAAGCAAAAAAGAATGCCTGGAAAAAGCTATCGAATATCTCCGAGAGGGGATTGCATTAAGTAAAGAAATCGACTGTCTTGAAACAATTATCGAATTTAACAAGAATCTTTCAGATGCCTATATGCTTGCGGGAAACGTCAAAGGGGCTTTTGATGCTTATAAAGAATATATAAGTACGAAGGATTCTGTCTTTTCAATTGATAATAATGTAAAGATCGCTAACCTGGAAACGGAGCGGGCTATTGCGCTTAAAAACAAGCAGATTGAGATAGATAAACTTGCGGTAGCCAAAAAACGTAATGAAAGGACATTCTTTATTGCCGGGATCGTTCTTATGATGATCATAATTTTGATCATTTTAAGAAATTTCAGAAAGCAAAAAACTACGAACAGGTTATTGTCAGTTGAAAAGAAGAAATCAGAAGACTTGTTACTTAATATTTTACCGGCCGAAGTGGCTGATGAACTGAAAGAAACCGGGATTGCTGAGGCGCGGCTTTTTGATAATACAACTGTATTATTCACAGACTTTATTGATTTTACAATGGCAGGGGAGCGAATGACACCAAAAGAATTGGTAAGTGAGCTTCATGAATGTTTTAAAGCGTTTGATGGGATATTATCGGCTTATAAAATAGAGAAGATAAAAACAGTTGGAGACGCGTATATAGCTGTTTCCGGTTTGCCCGTAGCTAATCCGAAGCATGCGGAAGAAATTGTAGCTGCGGCAATTGCTATAAATGAATTTATGCTCAAAAGGTATGAGCAAATGGGTAATGCAACATTCAGGATGAGGCTTGGAGTACATACAGGAAGTGTTGTTGCGGGTATAGTAGGGGTAAAGAAATTTGGTTATGATATATGGGGCGACACTGTCAATACTGCTGCACGTATGGAACAGAACAGCGAGCCAGGTAAGATCAATATATCTAATACAACTTATGAGCTTGTGAAGGATAAATTCACATGTACTTATAGAGGAGAGATACAGGCCAAGAACAAAGGCGAAATGAGGATGTACTTTGTTGAGTAAGTGAATACGGTTACTTACAGCTTTCTTCTAAAGAAAACGAAACCATTGCTGCCTCCTGTTTCTTCCAGCTGCGGCATTGCCCTGTATCTGTCAGCATCCATTACTTTGCAGATGAAGAATGCAGGCTTATCTATTTTACCATATACCAGCCACATCTCGTTGGCTATAGGCTGCATTTCTTTGCCATTCGGATCCTTGCGCATGGTCACATACTCAGGATTGGTGGATGGTAGCTTTTGTGTATAGAACAGGCTTGCATAGCTTTTATAGCCCACAGGCTGCACATATACATCTTTGCCTTTAAAGCTCTTGAAATAGGCAATAGATGAGCCTTGTGTGTAAAGCTCTATTTTAGGTGTAAAGTGCAGCACTGTAACTTGTATGATGATAGTCTGTGCCACACAAAGTAGGATAATACCTCTCCGGAAGTTCTTGTTCATCATAAACACAGCTACCCATATGCAGGTAAGATATACAACACCCCACAGGCATTCTGCATAGCTCCACTGTACATTAGCGGCAAGATTGGCAACTACAAATTTGTCGTGTATAAAAGGGATAAGCTGTTTTTTATAAATACCAACAAGTGGTAAAGCTCCAATAATAATGGCAAGCAGTGAGCCTATGAATAGCATCAGGCTTTTTACCCACTGTTTCATTTTTATTGGTTCTGTGGTCAGACGGTGCAATTGTAATGCTGCCAGGTAGGTGAGCGGGAAGTAACAAAGTGAAGAATAATGGACGATCTTGGTCTTGACGATAGAGAACAGGATAAGTACCACCCAGAATAATATCCACATCCATTTTGTAAAATCATGTGCAGTGGCATTGTCGGTCACTCTCTTGCGGGTATACTGGAACAAGAATAAAGAAGCAGGAAAACAACCTATAAGCAGCACAATAAAGTGATACACGAACGGCCCGCCATGATCTGCATCTTCTGTGCTGAACAGGCGTACCTGGTATAGTAAGAACTGGTTCACGAACCACTGCCCGTATGTAGTGCCATAGTGAGCTACAGCTACCCCCAGCCATAACAGCATGGGGATAAGAGCACACAAAGCTATCGCCAGTAAATGTTTAAGTTTATAACCGGTCAATCCTCTGTTGACTACTATGTAAACACCCAATGCCAGCAATGCTACCAATATTGCCACAGGCCCTTTGGTAAGCACAGCCATACCCAGTAGCAGGCCTGCCAGTACGGCATGCAATCCTTTGCGGTCAGAGAAGCGTAGGAGATGCATCTGGAAGAACGCCATGAAGATGAAGTAATTGAACGTGGGGTCTATAATGCCTGTCTTAAAATAAAAGTGAGGTAGCCATGTGGCTGCATATAGCAATACCCACCATGACGCCATCTTTTCGCTTACAACCTTTTTTCCTACATAAAATACCGTAACAAGGGTTA
>JAOQAP010000186.1 GCA_025963465.1 Flavipsychrobacter sp. | reverse complement strand
TCGTAAAGTATCCATGTAAATGAATCATAGTTATCAATGAGAACCCACATGTTCCTGCGACTTTTGGTTTACGGTATCAAAGAAATGAGTGAGGTTGCTAAACGTATCTTTCAGGAAGGGGATGACCTTACCTGCCTGCTCGCAGCACCAGGGCGCTACGCCCGATACATAAGTGTATGTTTTGGAAGCAGTGATCAGTTCGGGAGTTATCATGTTCATCTTGTTGCCAATCCATAGCACAGAGCTCCACAGCACTATGCCCAGCAGGGCATATAATACACCGCCTATCAGCCTGTTCACCACACCCAGCATCATGGTCTCTATGGCCTTTTGTATGAGGTTGGCTATAAGGCGGACGGTGAGCACTACTGCTATGAACAACACCGCATAGCTCACCACCTGAGCCCAGCCCGACGTAATGTAACCCTTAGCCAGCAGGTACGCAGCAAACGTCTGCGACAGCTTAAGGGCGCACAGCACGCCCAGCAGTATGGCTATAACAGAAAACGCGGCTAATATGATACCTCTCATATAGCCGCGTATAAAAAATAAAATAAGAATAATAATGCCTATTACGTCAAGTATCATAATGCTGCGTCGTAGAACAAAAGTAAACAACCCTGTCCATTATTCACGCATCACAAAAGGCTTATGCGAGCAATTGCTTCACCGCCTCTGATATTGCTTTACCATCTGTCTTGCCGGCAAGCTGTTTGCTGGCTACGCCCATTACCTTGCCCATATCGGCAGGCGATTTAGCACCTACCTGCTCTATGATGGCTTTCAGGGCTGTTTGCAGCGCCTCGGCGGTCATCTGCTGTGGCAGGAATTTTTCTATGATGCTCAGTTCCTCCTTTTCCTTGGCAGCAAGGTCCGGACGGTTTTGCTTTTCAAAGATGTCCAGGGAGTCGCGGCGCTGCTTGGCCAGCTTCTGCAGCATTTTCAACTCTGTAGCTTCATCTATTGTTCCGGTAGCGCCTTCTGCTGTCTTCTCTATTATGATGGCTGCTTTTATAGCACGAAGGGTACGCAGTGCCGCCTCATCTTTAGCACGCATTGCGTTCTTCAGTTCTTCCATTACTTTTTCTTCCAGTGCCATGTTCTCGGTATTTAGGATATTATTGATCGTATTGCTGTTGTAATTATTTAGCAGGCTCTTCTATTGCCGCAGTTGCTTTCTTCAGGAAGCTCTTGGCAAACTCCTTCAGTTCCGTGGCCAGTTCTGTATTCTTGGTAGCACGGGTGTACGTATCTGCCATGCCATAAAATGTCTGGTAGAAGAAATCGTTCATTTCGTCTACGGTCATTTTGCTGGTCCACAGGTCTATGCGCAGTGCAGATTTTTCTTCACCGTCCCACAGGCCCAGTAAAATAGCTTTTGCAGTCTGCCAGTCGCTTACGCCACCATCAGGTGCGGTCCATTGTATGGCCTCCGGCATTTTATCTTCTGCAAGCTCTATCTGGATATTAATGTTTGATTTCATTTGTAGTAAAATTTGAGCGTCAAAAGTACGTTTTTATTAGTTAAAGGGATAAATAGTTAATAAGTTAAGCGGTTAACGGGTCGTTAAGCGAAAAATGAAGTTTTTAATCTAATCCTCCCACATTACATCACATTTACCACATTCACAATTTCCAATTAGCTAACCAGCTAATTATCACATCAGCTAATCAACTTTCGGTTTCGTCCATTTATTCAGCTGGTTCACACATGCAGCTATGTCTTTGGGCAGGTTTGCCTCTGCGGTCACCTGTGTACCATCCGCTTTTACGAAACTGATACGGTAAGCATGTAGCGCCAGCCTGTTCAGCAGTGGCTTTTCCTGCTCATCTTTTTCCGACATTTTGTACTTGCGCTTTATTGACGACAAATAGAACGGCTCTGCATCACCATACAGCTCATCGCACACCAGCGGGTGACCTATAGACTCCATATGCACGCGTATCTGGTGCGTGCGGCCCGTATGCAGCTGGAATTGGACCAAGGAATACAGCGGCCATTGTTCTACCACCCTGTAGTCAGTTATAGACGCCTTGCCTTTTTTCGCCACAATCATTTTACCGGGGAAGGCAGGATGTTCTGCTATCGGGCCTTCTATTGTTCCCTCCTCAGGTGTTACTATACCTATCACCAGACCGGCATATAGCTTGATCACCTCCCGCTCCTGGAACAGGATAGACAGGTAACGGTGCGTTTCCTCGTTCTTGGCAAAGCAGATCACGCCGCTTGTGCCCCTGTCCAGGCGATGCACCACCCAGCGCTTTTGGCCACCGGCCTTTGCTTCCAGCAGCTTGTTCAGGCTGGGCAGCTCGGCGTTAAAGCGATCAGGTATCACCAGCATACCCGCAGGTTTGTTAGCTATTACCAGGTCATCATCTTCGTAGAGTATTTCTACTTTCATCAGGCTATTTCTTTTTTATAATTTTTGAGACAGATATCTTCATTCTTCCGCATTGCTTCCTGGTCTTCCTTCTTCTTGTCCTTGAACCCGCAAAGGTGCAACGCTCCGTGAAACACCACCCTGTGCAGCTCATCAGCATAGGTCACGCCAAATTTTTCAGCGTTCTCCCTCACCCTGTCTACGCTTATGTAGATCTCGCCGGTCATGTTGTCCGCGCCTTCGCTCAGGTCAAAAGTGATGATGTCCGTAAGGGTGTCATGCTTCAGGAACTGTTGGTTCATGCTGTGCAGGTGGTCGTCACTGCAAAAGATATAAGTGAGCGATATATCCGTCACCTTTTTACGGTGCTTGCCAACCATCTTGTCCAGGAAAGCCGATAGCTTTCGCTTCTGCTTCAGTCCTGATGTTACCTCCTGTTCATAAAACCTTGCGGGCATGTATCCTTGCTATTTTGTGCAAAGGTCGTAATAAAAGGTCAATACCGTCTGAATCAGAATTTTCTGAATTAAAGAATTTTCAGGATTATTGCTTTGGCAAACATCATTGATGCCCCAGCGTTACACTGCAGGTATACGTATTAGTGGCAGTAGTTATCGTTTTAATCAGCTCTACTTTGCCCTGGTATCCCATCAGCCCGTTCGATGAGCCACTGCCCTCCACTATTTTGTCCTGCACCTGCTGGCGGGGTATCACAAAGGTACCTGAACAGCAATCCACATAACCATAACAGGTATCAAATGTACCGTAGGTAGATGGGTTCGGGCTCTTCCTGTCTATGATCCTTATCTTGCCCGGCTGGCCACGTACACTATCTATCTGGCAAGACACATAGATGCCATCCTCACAGCTTTGTGTGGGATAGTAATAGCTACATATAAGCGGCATCCAGTCCAGAGGCGGGGTGATAGTAAGGTTGAAGCCATAGGTTTTTGCCACCTTGTTCGGGCTGCTGTATACTGCTTTTACAGGGTACACGCCGGGTGTGGCATTGTGTGCTGTAAGCTTATACTCAAGGTTGTAGTTTAGCCGGAAGGTAATATTGTCCGGCGTGGCGCTCACGTTTGCAGGTAGTCCTTCAAAGTGCATGGTCACAGGCTCATTTTCCGGGTTGCCGGAGAGGAGGTGTATGTATGTAGAGAATGATACCATATCGTTTGCATGAACGCTCACATCCTGTAGCCCGGTCACTCTGTAATCAAATGCGCTGGCCTTCGGGTCAGGTAGTGGCTTGTTGCAGGCTGCGATGGTCAGCAGCAGCGCTGCGGCTATATATCTGTAGGTCATAGTATGGCGGGTTATTTTATGCTGTAAGTAAGTCCTGTATTCAATACCCCTTTATACCCGAAGCCCACCTCAGCAAAGTAAGAAAGCCTCCGGCCTACGCTCAGGCCCAGCGGGCAAAAGTACCCGTTAGCATGTTGACCCTGTTCTTGTATGCGCATCGGCCCATACTGGTTTACTCCGTCATAGTACCCTGTTATATAATAAGCATCGCTGTATTGGCGTGTAGACTGTCCGTAGGTTACACCCACACCCGCTACCATGTATATACGGTATAGGTCGTGTGAGGTATAATTACAGGTAAAGTCTGCGGCAATGGTAAAGCTGCTCCTCACAAATGCACCTATTATATTCCGGCTCGTGCGACTGTTCAGCCAGTCGCCGTGCTGCTGCTCCATGGCTGCCGTGAGCCCTATATATATCTTGTTGTTCACCCTGTACTTATAGCCCAGGCACAGCGCACCCGGCGTGCCCTTGTTCTCAAAATCGGGTGCTGAGGTTCGCCCTACATGATACCCCACCAGCAGGTGATCCCCAGTTAGGATACCATAGCTTACAGAGAATAAATGTCTTTGCTGCGCCAGGCTATCCTGCCGGGCATACGTGAGCGCCGGCCAGCAAACAGCCAGGCAAATAAGGGAACATAGTATGCGGTACATAATTGACAAACCACAATATTTATGCCAAATATAGTTATAAATCGATTTTTTGTTGCCGGCTTAGTTGTGCTATTGAGCTTTCGGTGCGTCGCACATTTGGGGGGCATATTCGCTATGCTTTTATTCCTCAAACGTTATAACTGTTTTTGCAGGCACAAGAATAACTCCAACTATCTTATCTGAAGAATATTTAGAAGTTGATTGACGTCTTGTTACTGGATCGATACCAATGATAGATTCAACATCATTTAATCCAGATTTCAAAACCACTGTTTCCTCATCCTCCTTTTCCAGATCACCCGACGATAAATCAACACATTCTATGTTATATTTTACATCTTGAGGAAAAGGTTCTGTTGATATTGGTGGGCATATAGGATATGGCGCGCCATCTTGGTCATAAACAAATTTGTCCGCCCGATAAAATGGAGGAAAAAATTGATAGCACGAATTCTGAAAATGAAGTGCAAAAAAATAAGTTGGAAAGTTTAGCCAAGCATTTCGCTTTTTATAAATAAAAAGTAATGGCTTATCTTTTCCTCCTCCTACTGTAATAGAATACTTATATATTCTCGCCAAGCCCTTAACGCTTTCAGACATGTACCCATTTGTGAGAATATTGAACGCCCCACAGTAATTTATCACATCTTCATCATCAATACAGGAAAGCGCTATCTTAAGAAATGCTTTGTATACATTGAAAGGTCGATATGGTCTTTTAGGATACTTAATCGTTATCTCGCCGCTTGAATCATTAATAATTAAATTCTCATCGTCAACATTCTTTTTCCTGATTTCGATACTATTCTGAATATTAAACGCATTTATCCTCGTTGCAGTCAGAACATCATTAGGAGCTCGAAATGAAGGTACTTTGTTATTTTGTCCCTTTGTTTGAAAAATAGTTTTTGTGATCCCAATAAAGTCAGACAAATCATTTTCAAACCTACCAAACTTCTCATTACACGAATCACATTCAAAATCCGAAACCAAAAATCGATTTCCTAAAAGACGCGGTATCACATGCGCGTCTTTCCTAAATCGCACTTTTGGGTATTGTTTTTTACAGAACCGACATATTCTATCATGCTTAGACTTTAACTTTGGCTTTTTATCTGGACATTCAACTATTTTATGAATTTCATAAATCTGCATGAAATTTTGCAAATGAGGGCCTAATTCAGGTATAGTGTATATTTCCCAACTCATGGTACAAATAATATTAGTACAACTCTTTTATAGTAACTTGCCATGAGCTTATGAACTTCGTTTTACTAAGTTATGGGTCACTTTATTTTTGCAATATAAAATTAGCAATATAACCAAGACAACACAGCCCTACTGCATGCATTAACACTACATAAAGTGTTCCCAGTATGTATATAGGTTTCGACTGTAGCTTTAAATTATCAATCTTTAAAGATAGCAGTAAAAAAATTGAAGTAGAGTACGCAATTGAATACCATAATCGTTTACCTATATGTGAATAAATATTCTGAGGTGCATCTTTTAACGCAGCAAGCGAGTAGATGTTATTTTGTAAACTCTTTAAAAATATAAAACTTACAAGAATAAAAAAAGATAAGAATTCTAAAGTATGTTTGAAGACTTTTTCTTTGTAATATCCAAATCCCCACCACCAATTTGGCAACCAACTTCTCCATTTCAGAACTGATTTTGACCCTTTGTATTTTTGATACTCTATATCAAGTTCCTTGTAGCTGTCCATCTGCCCTCTTTCTTTAAAATTTTTCAATACGGCTTCGTATATCGACTTTACGTCATCAGGTAAAATGGTATCTAAAACATAGCTAGTTGAATTTGATCTATCAGCTTTTACATGTTTAAAAAGCAATCGAAAATGTGAATAGTCTATGTGGATATTGGGAATCGCGCTTTTATTTAGATTAATATAGTGTGGTCTGTATTCTCCCGTTCTTTTGTCAATTCTTGATGAGTCGATAAATAAGCATCTTGTAAAGTCAATTTCTGTTTTTGTATTGTTCACGAATGAAAAATCAATTGAGTCAGGTAATGAAGCACTCCCAAAATCTAAAGTAGACGAATCATCAAGATTAAGATAAGAAAATGAAATCGGTTTTCTAAAAATGCATCCTGTAAAATTGGCTGATCCTTTTAGTGTAACTCCTGAAAAATTAGCACAACTATTAAAGTGTGTATTCCAAAACGTAGCGTTTTCCCAAAAGACAGAATTTGCAAAAGACACATCTTTATTAAAATGCGACAATGAGAAATCTACATCTTTATTAAAATCTGCATTAAAAAAAGCGTTTTCATTAAATACAATTTGTGATAAATCAACTTTAGGCTGAAAAATTGTTCCAAAAAAATTTATTGCGTTTTTTATTTCAAATGGTTCTGATTCCTTATGGTCATTTGATATCACATACCTATTATATATTCTGTTTCTAAAAGCATTTTTAATTATTTGCCCAGTATAATCGTTGTCACTAAAGTTTATCGTACTGTCAATATGTATACTAAATACCTTCCGTTTAATTGGCATAAACTGTGCATGCAAATGCACGATGCCTAAAAATATAATAACTACTAAAAATAAGGGACTCAGTTTATACATAATCGTAGCAATATATGCAATAAAAAGCGAGATTCTTGGCGAGCCGAACCTCTAGACTTGGAAAAAACACCCGTACACTACATATAATTTTACTCAAATCCACTTGCCATTATCACATACATACAATGCTGATAACTAAAACTCTATCGCGATATTATTTTCTGTCATAGTTCATTTTTCGCCTTGTCACAGATTTTTGTTTTGTTGCTTTCCAATTTCCTGCTCAATTTTACAGGCGGAATAACCTGATGGCAGCGAATGAAGTAAAAATTCAAAGACGGTCATGACCAATAGAATTCCTGCTCCCGGATAACATTAGTGGTATTCCCCCTTACGTTAGCTTCGTGTGTAAGCGAGCGCGTGCCGCCATAGCTTTAGCGGAGGGGCAAGGGGGATTTCTTACCTCTATAACACCCGGAAATTACCGGAAGTAGTTTCTCATCAAACCGGAAGTAACAGCTAACCCGAAATGCTACACAGCAACATTTCAAAAGCGGAAGAAAGCAGAAGCAAGTCCCGCAATTGTTCGAAAGAAAAATTACACTTGAGTATCGCATTTCTTACTTCCGCCACCGGAAAAAACCGGAAGTAGTCCAGCAACTTTCCAAAGGAATAAACCACACTTGAATACTGCATTTCTTACTTCCGCCAACGGAAATAATCGGAAGTAGTCCAGCAATTTTCAACAGAAAAAAACCACACTTGAGTACCGCATTCCTTACTTCCGACAGCGGAAAAAACCGGAAGTGAATCCCGCAACTTGTCAACTATAAACAATTGTTTATCAGGCGATACCGTTTCAGCACACAAATTTTCCGGAAGCAGCAATTGATGGCTTTACAAAACAAAAACTGCCGGCACACAGGCCGGCAGCAATAAATAAAAGCAGTAAAAATTATTTCAGTTTCGCAACCAGGTATGCCGATAGCAGCACTATAGCGCCTATGGCCACACACAGGGCGGTGATCACTTTCTTATAAGTATTGTTGGCTTGTTTTACATTGCCCAGTACATTAATGTTGTTGATGATGTTCTCCATACGCGAAAAAGCGGTCTCGCCTTTTATTACGTAGTCGTAAGCGCCATACTTCATACTGTCTACAGCTACATCCAGCTTATCCTGTCCGGAAAGCATGATGACGTGGCTGTCGGGCCTCTGCGCTTTAATGTCTTTCAATACCTCCACACCGTTCTTGGCCTCAGGCAGGTGCGCGTTCAGGTGGAAGTCGAGCACTATGATAGCCGGGTTAAGATACAGCTCCTTGATAGCAGCTTCGCCGCTTTCAAAGGTCATGAACTTGTACTTGAAACGTTCAGATAGATAATCCTTCAACATTTCATTCTGGATCGGTTCATCATCAACCAGGAAAATATACTGTGAGCTTTGTTCTGCCATAAAAGAGATTTCAATTCAGAAAAGTAGTGAAAATTATTTTAAAATTATAATACTTATATGATATTTTTTATTACTTATTATTCCTCAGTTCCTCGAAAGCCTTGGTACACAGGCGTTTCAGGTTACCTACCAGCTGCGGTAAGGTTTCATAATGCGCTGATTCACCGGAGGATTGTTCGATCAGGAAGATATTGCTCACGTCCTCTTTCACCCCCATATAAGAGAGTTGGGGTTTCAGCGAGTGGGCGGCTATTTTAATGGCTTTGTAGTCTTTGGCCTCCAGTGCTTTGTCTATACTGTCCAGCAGCTTGGGCGCATTGTCCAGGAACATGCCCACATACTTCTGCACTTTCTCCGGGTTACCGCCGGTAAACTGTTTCAGGAAGTTCATATCGGTCACCTGATCCGGCAGTACAGGAAAAGAACGCTCTTCTTTCTTTTTCTCTTCCGGCTTGTTGTACCCCACAGGCACATTGTTGCCCATCACGGTATCCATTTTCAGTAGCAGCTCATCTGCATTGAACGGTTTGGACACATAGGCATTCATACCGGCATCAAAGTAGGCCTGTACATCTTCCTGCAGCACATTGGCCGTCATGGCTATGATCTTTACATTTTTTGCCGGGGCCGGTAGCGTTGTCCTGATCATCCTTGTCGCAGTCACCCCATCCATCACCGGCATCTGTATATCCATCAGCACCACATCAAACATTTCTTTACTTATGCGCTCCACTGCTTCCTGCCCGTTCACTGCTATCTGTAAAGTAAGGCCGGGAATAGTCTCTTTCAGGGTATCCTCTGCCACCATGCGGTTAAATTCGTTGTCCTCTACCAGCAGCACTTTCAGCTTATTCAGCCGCAGCATAGAGGTATTGTCGAGCACACCGGTCTTCTTTACATCTTCCTGTACCGCCGCCTCTTCAAACGGTATGACAGATGTAAATGTAGTACCCTTGCCCAACTCACTCTGCACAGATATATCACCACCCATCAGTGTAGACAACTGGCGCGAAATAGTAAGTCCAAGGCCCGTTCCGCCAAACTTACGGGTAGTGTCAGCCCCTGCCTGTGTGAAGCTGTCAAATATAGTAGCTACATACTCT
>JAOQAP010000015.1 GCA_025963465.1 Flavipsychrobacter sp. | reverse complement strand
CCACATTATGCATCTTTGCAAATAGCGTAACATAGTTGCTGAAATTGCACAGGAGTATATAGTGGCCAAAATCTTTCAGCGCCTGCCCTGTATACCGTGGCAGCCAGTTCTCTACTATCTCCTGCTTTGTTTTCATACTTTAAAGATAAGATGTTTTTTGCTTAGTCGAAAGTCCCGGATAGTGGCTCATTAGTTAATAAACAGAGAAATAATATAGATCGGTTAATCATGAGAAGTTAATACTTTTGAAGCCCGATGATCGATCCTGATTTTTCAAACATACGGCTGAAGCTGCAGCAAACCGATGGCAAGACCAGTGTGTTCGATCCCATACGCAGGAAATGGATCATTCTTACCCCGGAAGAGCATGTAAGGCAGTATATGATACAGTACCTTACGGATACCATGCATTACCCTGCATCATTAATGTCCGTTGAGAAAACCATACAGGTGGGCGACCTTAAAAAACGATTTGATATAGTGGTGTATAGCAGGGAGCATAAACCATGGATGCTTGTGGAATGTAAAGAGCCCGGCGTACCCATATCTGAGCAGACACTACACCAGCTACTCAGCTACCAGCGGGTAATGCAGTGCAGTTACTGGCTGCTTACCAATGGTCCGCAAACATTCTGTGCTGATGCCTGTGATGTGAACAACATAAAATGGATGGACTCACTGCCCGCTTATCACCTTTGAGTACTGGTCGGTGTTCATTACAGCCAGCGCTTTATTTACCACCTCGTCCTGCTTCAGGCTTACCGCATAATAGCCATTGTCCCTGAAGAGGAAACGGGCCAGCTGCGCCTGCACCTGCAGTTTGAAATAAGTATCGTTAGCCGGCTTTGCGAGTAGTGCATTCACCCTGCTGCGCATATCCTGCCCCAGCATGGCAAGATAGTTTGATGTCAGCTGGTGGCTGTCGAACGACTGTGTAAATTCATTGATGGTTTTTCCTTTCAGCTTGCTACGGTTCTGCATAAAGTAGTCCCATATAGTCGCTTTCAACTCCCTGCTGAACAATACTGATATAAGCCCGGAAGAAAGATGCGCTGTATCATAAGGCACATAAACATCAGGCTTTATGCCACCACCACCATACACCAGCCTGTGCCGGCCTGTATAATATCGTGTAGTGTCAGCAAGCGCTACAGAATCTTTCCCGGTAAGCTCTCCCGTTTGAAAGCGATGCTCATAGTCTTCCATATAAGCGTCCTTTCCTTTTGCAAAAGAACGCTGTATACTGCGGCCGGATGGTGTATAATACCTGGCCACAGTAAGTCGCAGCGCAGCGCCATCAGGCAGGTCGTATTGTTTCTGCACCAGCCCCTTACCAAATGATCTGCGACCTACGATCACGCCCCTGTCCCAGTCCTGCACTGCGCCTGCCAGTATCTCGCTGGCAGAGGCAGAACCCTCGTCTATGAGTATAGCCAGCTTGCCGTTTTCAAATACGCCTTTCTCACCTGCTATATATTCTGTTCTGGGCGAGTGTACCCCTTGTGTATATACAATGAGTTTATTATTATCAAGAAAGTTATCGGCTATGAGCGTTGCTGCCTCCAGGTATCCGCCGGGATTATCGCGCAGGTCCAGTATCAGCTGCTTTGCACCCTGTTGCTGCAGCTTTTTCAGTGCTGTGCTGAATTCATCATAGGTAGTGGCGCTGAACCGGTTGATCTTTATAAAGCCGGTAATACCATCCAGCATAAGGCTGGCATCAACACTATACACAGGGATAATATCACGGGTAATAGGGAGCTGTTTGAACGCGTTATTCTCCACCCGTTTGAATGTCACGTTCACTACACTGCTTTGCTTGCCCTTCAGTAAATGAATGATATGATCGGAGGTGATATTGACCCCGGCTACAAGCGTATCGCCCACTTTTATTACCTGGTCGCCTACCTGCACGCCTGCATGTGCCGCAGGGCCATTGTCTATTACATTGGTTACCTCTATGGTATCGCGGATAATGGAGAATTCCACACCTATGCCGGAAAAGCCACCTTCCAGGTCATCATTCACGCCTTCAAGGTCGTCAGGAGGAATATACACCGTATGCGGATCAAGCGACCTCAGGATGCCCGACAAGGCATCTGTATAAAGCAGTTCATTGTTAATAGTATCTACGTAGCGGTTCCTGATAAGGCCCACCACTTCATCCAGCCTGTCGTTTCGTTGAATAATGGTACTTAATTCCCGCTTATTACGCAGCGAGTCACGCAGATTAAAGCCCAGCACCATGCCGGCCACAAGTACCAGTGAAAAGAAAAGCGGCGTCCAGACCTTCGATCTATCGTTACTATTTACGTCCATTATCAGAAAACTCCATACAAAGGTATGGCAAATGAGATACGCCAACTGAAATGCGCTATAGGACTTTCCTATATTTCCATAGCTGCAACACCCTCCTGAAACGATTTAACCCTTAGTAATCAAGCGCTAAACGGAAACCAATGTTCCATTGGTGGGTATCTTCCGGGAAACGGCTGCGGTATGTGGTACGACAGGTAATATCATCATCAAAATAAGATCCGCCCCTTGCAACGCGTTTTATACCTGTTTTTGGCCCTTTAGGGTCTATTTCATCAATAGTTTTACCGTAGTAGTCTTCTCCGTACCAGTCATTGCACCACTCCATTACGTTACCCGACATATCGAAAATGCCCAGCTCATTCGGCTTCTTTGTTGCTACTTCATGTGTAGTGCCCTTGCTCTTACCATTCCAGCTTACTTCACTTATCTTGTTGCTGCCGCTATACAGGTAGTTATTGGTATACTTACCGCCCCTGGCCGCATATTCCCATTCTGTTTCTGTAGGCAGGCGATAGTGCTTGCTTGGGAATTTTTCATTGAGCTTCCTGATGAACTCACGGATATCATTGTAGCTCACTTTTACTACCGGGCAGTTCTCACAATCTTTATTATCGTAGTCCACACCGTTGTAGGCTGCCGGGTATACGCCCATCACTTTGCGCCACTGTCCGTTGGTCACTTCGGTCTTGCCTATATAGTAGCTGCCTATGCTCACCCTGTGCACCGGCCTTTCGTTATCATATTCTGCGTCATGAAAATGAGGATCATCGCTGCCCATGAAAAAGCTTGCGCCTTTTACAAAGATCATCTGCATGCCCATATCTGTCTGGGACATACCTACTTTACCTGCAAGCAATGCGGCAACCAATAATATTATTTTCTTCATAAACTATTTGTTTTTAATATCACTACAATAAAAAACACAGGCGAATGTACTAATTATAAGCGCTAAAAAAAAGATGAAGCAAATTGCTTCATCTTTCAGGCTTGAACCGCCCCGGTCTCGACCTTATCATTATTAATTATCCCGCACTTACTGTTTTACTATCCTTTTAATGAAGCCGCTGTTATTGGATGCATCAGTCACTTCTACGAAATAAACACCATAAGGCAGGTTTGCCATGCTTATTTTAGAAGAAGAACTGATCTTTTTATTTTCCAGTATTGCTCCGTTCATATTGTAGATCACAACTGTATAGTCCTTATCTTCTTTCAGCTGTATGTTCAGATCTGTAACGACAGGTATAGGGTACAGGCTGATGTTAGCTTCGATAACTGCTATTTCGTTTACCTGTGTAGTTGACGGGTTGTATTTGGTAGCGCCTGTAGGTATTACAGATGAACCACCTGAAGGACCAGTAACAGACATATCGAAATTGCCGTAGAAAGTTGGGCCGATAAAGTAAGGGTATATCGGTTTCAGGCTGGCATCAACAGTGGTAAAGTAAGCATAGGTACCGGACGGGTATTCCGGGGTCACACAGAAACGTCCGTTATGCTCATCCAGGTCGCCTGAGCCTGCATTATACTGCCAGTCTTCTATAAAGCAGCCTATAGGGTATGCAGGATCTGTTGTTGCAGGGCCTGATGTGCGGGTGGTATAGCTCTTGGTACTGTAGCTTGTCACCATTCTTGTGATCCCGCCGGTACCATCTGTGTTCTTATAACCATAAGGCCCATATACAGGATAGCCATCCCATGCATAAGCTACTATAGGCGAGTGTTTTGTAGCAACAAAATCGTGCAGCTTCAGGTTATCGAAATGGTGATGGTACATATTATCCGGTGTGCTGTGGCCATTGCTGGCATCCATATCCACACCTTCGAAATAGTAAGCCAGGCGGTTCCATATGCCAGCACTCATATAAGACTGCGCATCACCGGGATGAAAAAACACAGAGCCGTCCAGCATCAGGCCCATCTGGCCACCCATTACTCCTTTTGGAGTAGTAGCTTTTACAGGCACCCTGGGTATGGCCCATGTAGCTTTCAGGTCTTTACCATCATTATGGGTCACCCCATCTGCATAATAATTTGGGATACCACTTGCTTTTACATAGACGGTGGATGTGGTGTAATAAACGGCTTCCACATCTGTAAGTATGGCTTTGTATTTTGCACCGGTAGTATTGAACCACCAGTTAATGATCATCGGGTCGGTGCTTTGCGCTATTGCATTGGTAACTGACAACAGCAAAATGGCGAATAACAGGATCTTTCTGTTCATTGTTATAAGTTTTAGTGTGTGTACAAATGCTGCCGGAACAGCTATTTATACCTGTTTAGACGTTTGCTGTAACACTATCCTTCGCCGTTCTGTAAAATTATTTTTTAATGTAGCTGAACCGTGGATCTGTAAGAAATTCTTTGTCTGACAATGTGAACAGGAAGCTGATCAGGTCAGACTTCTGGTCGGATGACAGGTAGATACCCTTCCTGAGCGAGGGATGAAGCGAAGGGCTTTGCTGTATGCCCATGATGTAATTGTTGAGCACCATGCTCAGTGTCTTGAACCTGCCATCATGCATGTAAGGATAAGTATACTGCACATTGCGCAGGGTGGGTACTTTAAATTTCAAAGAGTCTTCGCTTTTATGCGTCACTTTCATATAGCCTATGTCTTTCAGCTCATCATCTACAGCCAGCCCGTTATTCTCAAATTGCTCATTAGTAAACAAAGGCTCTGTATGGCAGGTAGAGCAGTGCTCTTTAAATATTACATACCCTTTATTCTCCTGTTCTGAGAACTGCTCCTCTCCCCTCTTTACTCTGTCATACTTTGCATTAGCGCTCACCATGGTAAGCATGAACTGGGATAGCGATTGCAATATACCGGCCTGTGTAATAGCAGAATCCCCGAAAGCTTTGTAAAACAACATAGGATAATCACCCGCCATTTGTAGTTTACGCACCACGTTCTCCATTGTTTCGGCCATCTCCAGCGGATTGCAGATGGGCTTTATTGCCTGTACGTCTATATTGTCGACTTCGCCGTCCCACATCAGGCGTTTGCTCCATGCCAGGTTAGTCAGGCCCGGAGCATTACGGGTGCCTATCTTCCCCTCTACCCCATGACTGAGCGCGTGGTCTACATGCGTAAACGAGGTTGCCTGCAGATGGCAACTATTGCAGGAGATCGTATTGTCCTTTGAAAGTATAGGGTCGTAAAACAATACCCTGCCCAGCATTACTTTTTGCTCATCCAGCGGGTGCTTTTTGAAATTATACACCGGCTTAGGCCACCCCTCCGGCCTGCGAAACAGGTCAGTGCTTTTCGTTCTGAACGAAGCCAGCACAACCAATACCAATAAAGCAATAATAATAACCGGCTTTCTCATCACATACTTATCACTCTGTTAGACGATGATACGGCAAAATTCCTTTGAAAGAATCATATTTATTCAGAAAGTTAAATGGAAAAATCCATTCTCAGGCACGAAGTATAATAGATCATAACAAAACCCGCTCTTGTAGTGGGTTTTATCTTTAAGTGCCCCAGATGAGAGCGTTATCGAACCTTTGATGAAGATCATAATCCGGGTATCAACCGTAAAAGTGTGTAATGCATGATGGGATAGCCAAATTGTGACGTTTTATATCGAAACCAATATCAATTAAAACAGAATCACCTATATTCGTTAAAAAACGATGGATATAAAGAATAGTTTACAAATTCTTCAAAAAGTAGATAGCATCTTATTTGGTGACTCAATTATTAATAGAGATTTGGATGATTGGAAAGCTAATGCGGTAGCTTACAAGCAGACTCCGTCAAATTTCACGCAGGAATTCCGAGAAAAAATTGACAAGGCATTTACTCGCATTAAACTTCTTAAAAATTTAACAACATTTGAGAAAATGTTATTAGCTACATTAGGAGTACCGGATACAATTTATGAAGGAAAACCTTCAAGGTTGCAAAACGTTTCACCGACTGGTCTTATCGAAGGATTAGCCCTCACTTATCAGGATCTACTCGCTTCCAAATCTGCACTTAATAAAAGTATTATATTTCTAGACCAACTATCAATATTGGAGCCATCGGTCAATGACGGAGAAGGAATGATTGAAATTGTCTTCGACGGGGATGTTAAAATAGATAATGTTACTGAGGGGAAAGAGCAGTTTAATGATTGGTATGTTATCCTTGATGGATACGCTCAGCTGCTTGATATAGATAGAAATGATTTCGAAATAATGGAGATGACAAAATCTTCTCCAACTCGAATGAGGATTAAAACCAAAGATGCAATAATTGCCACTCTACTTGCAACAATTGTTCCTTTGATCCAATTGGAAACAGCTTTTATAGGTCATAAAACGATGATTGCTAATTTACAAGCAAACCCTATAGGTCCGAAAGAATTGCAAAATCAGTATGTTCAAGCAGCAAAAGACGATTTAAGTAAGAGAATCGACATGCATATCGATGAAATTGTTGAACAAAAAATGCGTGAGCATAATAGTAAAGCTGAAAAAAAAGCAGCAATTCACATGGCAATCGTTAAACAATATAAATTCATTACTAATGGCGGAGATGTAAAGTTCTATCTCGGTGAAAACTCTGATAAAGAAGAAGAGATTGCAAAGCTGGAGGCAGATAAAGTAAAAATTAAAGAACTTAGAGATAGCCTGACGGATTTGAAACTAATTGCAAACAAGAAACCAGAGGAAGAGGCTAACTAGTAAAATCATAAAGTGATGGACACTCTTAAATTAGTACAAATCGCACATGACATTCTATATATCAAGGGTGCAGAAGGAATTGATGTGCTAACCAAAACCGATGCTTTTATAATAATGCCTGAAATAACTAAAGGAAAAGGGATTACTCATTTACGAGCAATCCCTTCAATTTCCTGCCATTTCCGGCTTAAGTGCGGCAAAGGAGATTCGAACTCCCATGCCCGTTACAGGCGCTACCACCTCAAAGTAGTGCGTCTACCAATTTCGCCATCGCCGCAACTTATTTTTGATGGACGGCAAAGGTAAAGGAGAAAACCCTAAATCCCTAAAGGGACTTCCCCTTATTTTCTAAAAAAATCTAACCCTAAGCCCCAAACAGAGATTTACTCTTATTTTTCAATAGGTCCTATTCATGTAAAAACGACAGTACAATATGAGCGGAAGCCCCGGAACAAGGTCCCGCTTTCCAGCGGGAGGGGTTTGGGTTGTCTACCTCCTCAATATGATCCTAAAAGTAGTACCCTTACCCACTTCAGACTGTTTTACATAGATGGAACCGTGATGATACTTCTCTACTATACGGCGGGATAATGACAGGCCAAGGCCCCAGCCACGCTTTTTGGTGGTAAACCCGGGTGTGAATACCTTTTTTACCTGGTAGGCAGGGATGCCCTTACCGCTATCCTGCACATCTACCCACACCTGCTGCGGATAGTTGGCAATAGTAATATCTATCCGGCCATGGCCTTCCATAGCGTCCAGGGCATTGCGTATCAGGTTTTCCATCACCCAGTCCAGCAGCGGGCCGCTGATGTTCACAGGTATATCGTCTTCTTTATGATGCAGTGCAATGGTCACTTTTTTAGGTGCCCGTTTCTGCATATAGTCCACTATGCTGCCCAGCCGGGTCACCAGGTTCTCTTCTTCCAGCTGCGGTGCACTGCCTACCTTGCTAAACCGGTCTGCTACCAGCTTCAGCCTGTCCAGGTCTTTCTGCATCTCAATGACGGCCTCATTATTCAGCTCATTGTCCCTGAGCAGTTCCAGCCATGCCTCTATAGAGCTCAGCGGCGTGCCCAGCTGGTGCGCTGTTTCTTTGGAAAGGCCCACCCATACCTGGTTCTGCAGGCTGCGATGGGCCGTAGACAGCGCTATCAGCACTACGATCAGGAAAAGTATAATGATGGCCAGCTGCACATAAGGAAAGTACCTGAGCTGTGTAAGCAGGTAAGATTCGCCATAGTACACATAATTCTTACCTGTACCATAGTCCACCGGTATAGGCGGGTGTATCTTCTTAAACTCCTCCAGCTTGTCCTTTATTACCCTTTCTTTATTAGGCGCACCTGTTGTATCTATATTTGTACTATTGATGATGCCGTCCTTTTCATCCGTAATAATGAGGGGAATGGTGGTATTGCGCTCTATGACGTTTCCTGCAAATGCGTTTTCCTGGCTGTTGGTATTGGTTACGCTGCCCAGTGTTTTCAGGGCGCTTACCAGTTCTTCCACCTTCTTTTTCTCTTCTACTGCCAGCTTACCGGCCAGCTCGCTGGTATAATATAGCGATGCCCCCACTATTAGCAATGCTATAATGGCTAAATATGTTTTCCAATTGAAATATTGACGCATACCGCTCCCCTCCAGGAAATAACGAAGGAATGGTAAAAATATTATGATTTTGAAAGAATTACTATTATTTTTGCCAAGGAAATTTTAATACTTCATGAGCACCCAACATAACCATAACGCGACCGAGCTGGATAACACGAATGACATTGCGCTGAATAAGCCTTCAAGTTCGCGTTTTTTATTTTTACTGAGCTTCTTTGGATTCTTCATTTTCGCATGGGCGGGCTGCTATAACCTGTATCAGCATAAATACCAGAAACCGGATAGTACACCGGTACCGGGCAATACGCTTTACGAACCTACCTATAAATAATTTTATAGCACCTATAGCGCTATGATCGTATGCCATAAGGATACAGCCGTTGTAATATTAAGCTACAATGGCACTAAGTGGCATGAACTGTTTTTGCCAAAGATCGTTGAGGAGGCCCATACAGGTTATGAGGTCATAGTAGCTGATAATGCATCTACAGACGATACACTGCAATACGTTCAGGACAATTTTCCTACCGTAAAGACCTTACAGATCAGTGTCAATAATGGCTTTGCCAATGGCTACTACGAAGCCCTGAAGCAGATCAAGGCCAAATACTACATTTTACTCAGTGCCGATTTTGAAGTAACAGAAGGGTGGTTCCCGCCACTCTATGCCGCTATGGAGCGCGATGAAATGCTGGCGGCCTGCCAGCCTAAGATCCGCTACTGGCGCAACCGCGAGTGCTTTGAGTACGCAGGCGCAGGTGGCGGCTTTATGGATAAATACGGTTACCTTTTTTGCCGTGGCCGCATATTCTTCGATATAGAAAAAGACAACGGGCAGTACGACGATAACATTGAGGTCTTCTGGGCATCAGGCGGTTGTTTTATGGTACGGTCAGATCTGTATCATAAAGTAGGCGGGCTTGACAATGACTTCTATGCACATATGGAAGAAGTGGACCTATGCTGGCGGCTGAAGAACGCTGGCTATAAAATAGGCTACATAGCTAAGTCACTTGTCTATCACGTAGGTGGCAGTGTCATCAGTTACGGCAGCCCTCAAAAGCTCTACTATAATTTCCGCAACAACCTGATACTGCTCATCAAAAATGAGAAAGGAACGAAGATGCTCTGGTTGTTCCCATTCCGCCTGGTGCTGGATGGCATAGCCGGTCTCCGGCTTTTATTCACCGGCAAGCCAAAGGAAACATTCATCATCGTCAAGGCCCATTACCATGTGTATCGCGAAATAGGTAAATGGCTGAAACGCCGCCGCGAAAATAAGATTCTGCATGTACGCAGGAATGAAGAAGGTATCTATACCCGCAGTATCGTGTGGGATTATTTCCTGCTGCGCCGTAAAATATTCACCCAACTGGGGTGGACACCTAAAAAGCTGGATTAACGGCTTCCTTTGTCAGGCAAAAATAATTTCCATCGCCTTAAAGTATATCACGAAAATTTAATAACTTACCATCGTTTCAAACATCCACAATATATGAAAGCAGTAAAAATTTCATTGTTCCTGTTATGGGGACTATGTTCGGGTGCGTCTTATGCACAGGGCAGTAATCATGAATGGCAGGAGAAAAAAGAAGGCGGCTATACATACAAGTTCGTGTCGAACGACCCTATGAAAGCCCGCTTTTATACTTTGCCAAACGGCCTTACTGTTATCCTGAGTCCTACGCACAAAGAGCCAAGGATACACTTTTTCATAGCAACCAAAGCGGGCAGTAAAACTGACCCGGCCGATCATACAGGGCTGGCGCACTACCTGGAGCATATGATGTTCAAGGGCACAGAGAACTATGGCTCGCTGGACTGGAGCAAGGAAAGCCCGTTGCTCGGCCACATCAATGGCCTGTATGAAGAATACAACCACGCTAAGGACGAGAACAAACGCAAGGCCATCTACAGGCAGATAGATTCAATATCGGGTGCTGCAGCTAAGTTTGCAATTGCCAACGAGTATGACAAAATGATGTCATCAATGGGTGCAAAGGGCACGAATGCCTTTACCTCATTTGAGCAGACCGTGTATACTGAAGATATTCCTTCAAACGCAGTAGATAAATTCCTGAAAGTACAGGCAGACCGTTTCAAAGACCCTGTGTTCCGTATCTTCCATACAGAGCTGGAAGCAGTGTACGAGGAAAAGAACCGTACTCTGGACAATGATAACAGGAAGGTATCTGAGCTCATGCTCTCTAACCTGTTCGTGAACCATAACTACGGCAAGCAGACAACCATAGGTACTGTAGAGCACCTGAAGAACCCTAGCCTGCTGGAAATACGTAAGTACTACAACACTTACTATGTACCTAATAATATGGGCGTCATAGTATCCGGCGATTTTAACCCGGATGAAATGATCAAAAAAGTAGATCAGTACTTCTCCTACATGCAGAACAAACCGGTACCTAAATATACTTTCAAACCGGAAGCGCCTATAACAGCGCCTATAGTAAAAGAAGTATATGGCCCTGATGCTGAGTTCGTCGCTATCGGCTACCGCTACCCGGGCGTTCATTCCAAAGACGCACTGATGGCTGACCTGGTAGGCCAGATACTGACCAATGGCAAGGCAGGCCTTATAGACCTGAACCTTGTTAAGAAACAAAAGCTCCTTCGGGCATCGGCAAGCGCTGATATCCTCATCGACTATGGCTACCTGAACCTCCAGGGTGTTCCTACACTGGGTCAGAGCGTGGAAGATGTAAAGACACTGATGCTGGGCGAAATAGAGAACCTGAAAAAAGGAAACTTTGACGACGACCTGCTGGTATCTATAGTGAATAACCAGAAGAAAGCAATGATGCAGGCATCTGAGAAATACAACTCACGTGCTTATTCACTTATGGCGGCATTTACCGGCGAAGAAGACTGGCTGAATGACGTAGCCTATACTGACCAGCTTTCTAAACTCACCCGCAAAGACATCATCGCATTTGCCAATAAATACTTTGGCGAGAACTATGTAGTAGTGTACAAGCGCAAAGGTGAAGACAAGAACATAGTAAAGGTAGACAAGCCAACTATTACGCCTGTAGAGACCAACCCTAATGCGCAGTCACCATTTGTAAAGACGGTAGTCAATATGCCCGTAACACAGGTAAAACCGGTATGGGTTGATTATGACAAGGATCTGAAAAAAGGAAGCCTGGGCCCTGCAGAAGTACTTTACGTGCACAACGATGTGAACGGACTGTTCCGTCTTGCATATCGTTACAAAATGGGAACATGGTCTGACAAAAAGCTGGCTATTGCAGCGCAATACCTCCAGTTCCTGGGTACAGATAAAATGTCTTCAGAAAATTTCTCTAAGGAATTCTACAAGCTGGCATGTAATTTCAGCATGAAGGCAGAGAATGAATACACTACTGTATCTCTGGAAGGCCTGCAGGAAAACTTTGGCAAGGCCGTGGCACTGCTGGAGAACCTGATGACCAATTGCCGTCCGGATGAAGATGCACTAACTGCATTGAAAGCCCGTATCAACAAAAGCAGGGCTGATGCCAAGAACAACAAAGGCGCTATTATGAGCGGCATTGTAAGCTATGCGCGTTATGGTGCAGAAAACCCTTTCAATAATGTACTGAGCAACGATGAACTGAAAAATCTTACCAGCGCTGAGCTCACCGAACTGTTGCATAGCCTGCCTTCTTTCAGCCACAGGATCATTTACTATGGCCCTGAATCAATGACAGGTCTTACTACATCGCTGAAAGATATACATCGCATACCAAACATGTTCAGGCCTGCACCATCTGCAAAAGTATATACCTATACCACGCAGTCTAAAAATGAAGTGTTATTCGCAGACTATGATATGGTGCAGAGCGAGATACGCTGGGTAAGGAATATACCTGGTTACGACCCTGCAAAGCAGCCGTCGATAGATATGTTCAACAACTATTTTGGCGGCGGTATGGGCTCACTGGTATTCCAGACCATACGCGAGAGCAAGGCGCTGGCCTACTCTACTTATTCTTATGTAGGCACGCCTGATAAGAAAGAAGATCCGTACTTCGTGTCTGCATACATAGGTTGCCAGGCCGATAAATTCAACGAGTCTATAACGGCTATGAATGAACTGCTGAACGATCTTCCATCTGTAGAGAACAATATGCTTTCTGCACGTTCTGAAATGAAGAAAGATATAGAAACAGAGCGTATCACAGAAGATGACATCATTTACAACTACCTGACTGCAGAGCGTAAAGGTTTGCATGAGGACATTCGTAAAAGCATCTACGAGAATGCTGATAAGCTGGCTTACAATGACCTCAAGAAATTCCATAGTGACTGCATGTCTAACAAGCCATATACTTATTGCATCGTAGCATCAGAGAAAAAGCTAAAAGCTGACGATGTACAAAAGATAGGTACTGTAAAGAAGCTGTCTATGAATGAGATCTTTGGTTACTAATAATCAATAGCCGATAAATAAAACGGGCTGTATCACTGCGATACAGCCCGTTTTTTATTGTATCATGCCTTAATTAGCCATGTCCTTTAAACTTTTGGCAGATTCCCGGCAGCTTTTTTACACAGATTAAACTTTCCGGCTATTCCACACTCTAATATCAAAACGCACCTTTATGAAAAAACTCCTGATCCTGATTACAATTGCGCTGGCAACATCGGCATGCTATGCGGATGAAATTAAATACTGCGAAATAAACGTGTATCAACCTGCCTTTAAACGGTATATCGTCGAAGTCAATTACATGGGATCACACAAAAGAAAGTTCACACCTATAAAAGATAACAACACGGGCAAAAACAGGAGATTTGAATCAAGGCTGGATGCTGTGAACTATTTTATTAAAGATGGCTGGGAAGTGGTGTCAGCAACGATAGTTCCTCACAGTAGCGGTGAAACCAGGTATTACATGAAGAAAGCATAACCATCTCACAACAAGATTTGTCAACTTTCTAAATGTTGACAAATCTGACTACAATACCCCGCAGACAAAAAAAACGCCCCAAAAGGGGCGCTTGTATATTCAAGAAACTCTAAAAGTCTTAATGCTCTTCTTCACCTGGCCTTAGCGGCGTAGTCTGAGGAATGAAGTCATTACCATGACCATCGTCCCTGTAATCATATGGCCAGCGATGTACTTCAGGAATTTCACCTACCCAGTTACCGTGACCCGGATGAATTGGTGTTGTCCATTCCAATGTAGTAGAACCCCATGGATTCAGTGTAGTCATTCTGCGTCCTTTGAATATGCTCACGAAGAAGTTCAGCACGAACATTAACTGTGCAAAGAATACAATGATAGCTACGATACTGATGAATGCGTTAACACCCTGGAAATGTTTGAATGATTCCCATGCAGAGTAATCATAATAACGACGTGGCATACCTGCGATACCTTCATAGTGCATAGGCCAGAAGATAAGGTAAGCGCCTGCGAACGTAATAAAGAAGTGTACATATCCAAGTGTGTTATTCATAAAGCGGCCATACATCTTAGGGAACCAGTGATAGATACCTGCGAACATACCGAAGAACGCTGACACACCCATTACTATATGGAAGTGGGCAACAACGAAGTAGGTATCATGAAGATGAATATCAAGAGCAGAGTTACCAAGGAAGATACCTGTAAGACCACCGGAGATGAACATAGATACGAAACCAAGAGCGAACAGCATAGCCGGAGAGAAACGGATATTACCACGCCAGATAGTTGTAAGCCAGTTGAACACCTTTACCGCAGATGGTACCGCAATAAGAAGAGTAAGCAATACGAATATAGAACCCAGGAACGGACTCATACCGGTAACGAACATATGGTGCGCCCATACCAGGAACGCCAGCAATGTGATACCTACTAACGAGATGATCATGGCGAAATAACCAAAGATCGGCTTGCGGCTGTTCGTTGATAATACCTCTGAAGCCATACCCATACCAGGAAGCATGATGATATATACCTCAGGGTGACCAAGGAACCAGAATAAGTGCTGGTAAAGGATAGCTGAACCACCGATGTGTGGTAATGCCTTGCCTCCAATGAATATTTCAGAAAGGTAGAAGCTCGTACCGAAGTTACGGTCGAATATCAGCAGTACAACACCTGAGAACAGTACAGGGAAAGAAAGTACGCCCAGTACAGCGGTAAAGAACAGCGCCCATATGGTCAATGGAAGACGTGTCATGGTCATACCCTTGGTACGCATGTTCAGGATAGTAGCGATGTAGTTAAGACCACCCAGCAGTGAAGACACAACGAACAGTGACATACCCATCAGCCACAGGTCCATACCAAGACCTGAACCAAGAGATGCTTCTTTCAGTGCGCTCAAAGGAGGATAAGTTGTCCATCCACCTGCTGCCGGACCGGTTTCTACGAAAAGGGAAACCATCATCAATATACTTGCAGCAAAGAAGAACCAGTAAGACAGCATGTTCATGAAAGGCGATGCCATATCACGCGCACCTACCTGGTAAGGTATCAGCAGGTTGGCAAATGTTCCGCTAAGGCCCGCTGTAAGTACGAAGAATACAAGGATAGTACCGTGCATTGTTATCAATGCATAATAGAACTCAGGTGTCAGCTTACCGCCTTTTGCCCATTCGCCCATGAATTTCTCCATGATAGGGAATGTACTGTCGGGGAAACCGAGCTGCAAACGGAAAAATACAGACATCAACGCACCTATGATAGCCCAGATGATCCCTGTGATCAGGAACTGCTTGGATATCATTTTATGGTCCTGGCTGAAGATGTACTTCCAGATAAAATGTTGTTCATGATGTTCGTGGTCGCCATGATGATCTGTAGCAGACTCCGCGCCATGCGCAATATTTGGCCCATCAATAATGATCTCGTTATTCATTTTTTGCACTTTTATAGCTATTCGTTTTTTATAGCTGATTATTTCATCGTTACTGCTTTCACACTATCATTTTTCACTTCAGGCTTTGCTTCGCCACCTGTTGGTGCCGTTGCAGGAGCCGCCGGTGCAGGTGCGCCAGGTGCATTGCCTGCATAATAAGTTTGCTGGCTGGCCATCCACTTATCATACTCAGCCTGTGTTTGTACTATTACAGTACCACGCATAGAATAGTGGCCTTTACCACACATCTGGTCACATGATATTTCATATACGAAATCAGGATTTTTTGTGATCAGCTTCATTGAATCGGTAGTGATCGTAGGTACAAACCATAAAGTAGTAGTAATACCCGGCACAGCATCCATCTTCAAACGGAAGTGAGAAAGACCTACATCATGTATCACATCACGTGAACCAATAACCAGTTTCACAGGCTTGTTCACCACACAGTGCAACTCACCATTCTGGGAAATGATATCATCTGTATTATGCGGGTCGCTCCAGTCAAGACCTAATACGTTGTTTGCATCATCGATCTTACGGAAATCCCTTTTACCCAGTTCGTTGTCTTTACCGGGGTAGCGGATCAGCCAGTTGAACTGCTTGCCTACTACTTCTACAACAGTTGCATTAGCAGGAGCAGGAGAAGTAACATCATACCAGTTACGAAGACCTATAGCCACCAGTATTGCCATTGCAATAGCAGGTACTGTTGTCCAGAGTATTTCCAGTTTGTTATTGTGCGGGAAGAAGAAAGTTGTACGTTTTTCAGCAGACTGGTAGCGGAAGCAGAACCAGAAAAGAGCAAGCTGCGTTGCAAAGAATACAATGCCTGTTACCAATGTGGTCATATTGAACATGGAGTCGTAGTTCTCTCCTGTTTTACATGCAGCTATAGGCAGCAACCTGTCCTGGAACAACGCATTACATTCCCAGATACCCCAGATACCTAATACGAACATCACTACAAGCAGCCAAGCAATAGCTCTGTTTGCCTGGGCGTTCACCTTTTCTGTTCCACGCAACACTGTCGCGTATTCGCTTGCCTTACTGATCTGGTAGATAATGGTAAATACCAGAATAATTAATATTGTTATTATAAATACCGACATGGTCGCTCAGCTTATATTGTTAAATTTTATTCTTTACTTGCTCTTTATTCAATATTTACAGACTAGCTCAGGTGCACTATTGCTTCTTTCAGCAACAGGTTGTTGTGCGGCACCAGGGACGATTTTGTAAGTGTACGTGATACAGAGAATATCAGTATTCCTGCAAAGCCCATGAATATACCTATCTCGTACCAGTTGATGTGCCAATGCTCACCAAGAGATCCCGGCATGATCATCTGGAAGAAATCCATCCAGTGACCAAAGATGATAACCATTGCCATGAAAGTAACCGTAAAGTAGTTACGCTTGCTAGGGCGGGCCATCAGTATGATCAATGGCATACAGAAATTGATAATGAAGTTTGCGTAGAATATAACGCTGTAAGGACCCTGCTGGCGCATTTTGAAATAAACTGTTTCATCAGGGATGTTCGCATACCAGATCAGCATGTACTGTGCGAACCACAGGTACGTCCAGAAGATACTGAATGCAAACATGAACTTACCAAGATCGTGCATGTGCTCTGTAGTTACCAGCTGCAGGTTGCCCTGGTTTTTCAGGTATATTACCCAGAGAAGGATAAGAGACATACCGCTTACAAATGCGCTTGCAAATGTGTACCAGCTGAACAAAGTAGAATACCAGTGCGGCTGAACGCTCATTACCCATAACCATGGAGTAGTGCTCATCTGTGTCAGTGCATAAACAAATAAGAACACGCCTGACAAACGGAATACTTTCCAGTAGATCTTGGTATCATTCTTAGGAGCGCTTTCCTGCGCTATAGACATTGCACGGAATTTGTAGCCGAAGAAAGCCCAAAGGCCAACAGTCACCAGCGTAAAGCCAACGAACATGCCTGGATTCAGGAACGCTTTTTTACCCAACAGGAGCTTATCCTTACCCGGAGTTACCCACTCATAGATAGTATTGATGCCGTGTGAATCCCTGAATGTAAATACGATCAGGAATGAAACGATAGCAGTAATAGTACCAAACACCCATACATTAGCGCCTATCGCTTCAGGCACCCTTTTGTAGGCTGTAAGCCACGCACCCTGTGCTAGTGACACCGCCGCCTGTACGAATATACTTACTGCAGTGATCAGCGTAAAGAACACACTGTCATGCAACAGTGTTGTCCAGAAACGGGCCCTGTCCAAATCGTTATGGCTCATCAACAAACAAGCTATCCCGCCTATAAGGGCTAAAACGCCTACTGCTATAAGGGCAATACTTGTGTTTCTCAAGCGTGCGGGTATCTCAAAACGGTCATTCATTGTATGCAACTTTTATTAAAAATCGTTCTAAAATTACTTTTGATTATTTTTTGCTCTCTTCCACTTTAGCGATCATCGGAGCGCCTTCTTTCGCTGCAGTATCAGCCTTTGCTGCCGGTACTGTGCTTTCACCGAATGTGAATCCATCACCACCATTTTCAGATTGCATTTTCTTGATGTGCGCTATTACCATCCAGCGCTGTTTAATGTCCAGCTGGCTTGCGTAAGAGCCCATCATGTTCTTACCATATTTCACAGCTGCATACATCTGGCCTACAGGCATATGCAGGTATTTGCCGTCTTTAAAGTTAGCAGGCATTGATGCGAACTTACCGCTTGCAAACAACGGGCCTTGTCCGTCCAGGTTAGTACCATGGCATATACCGCAGTAGATGTTGAACAGGCGTCCGCCTTCTTTCAGCTCTTCTGCATTAAAATGCATATTAGCTACCATTGTCTTGTATGCTGTAGTATCACCTTCTTTAAGATGATCAGGCATTTCGTGGCCGCGGGCAATAGTACCTGCTACCGGCGGACGGCTTGTAAGGCTGTCAGCAAAGTTCGGGTTTGCCGTATAAGCATCGTATGCACGCGAGTAGGTCATATCGGGTACATAAACGTGACCCGGAGTACGACGCATATCACCTGAGTCGCAGGACACCAGGCCGGCTGTTATTGCCAGGCTTGCTACTAGTATGCTTTTAATCTTGTTCATATTCAATTTCAAAAAGTCGTAAATGATGTCTTTGTGTCTTTTCTCTGCTTACTATGCGGTGCTTACTTTGCAGCCTGCAGTTCGTAGGCTTCTTTTTTGTCCCAGCGGCCATACCACCAGCCAGCTTCAGCTACTTCTATCTTCACTTCTTTGGCGCCTGTAGCTTTAAGGTATGCAAGCACGTCATGTTCTGAAGTGTGGTCGTTCAGTTCTATAGCCATTACAAAAAGGTCATCGCTCTGGCGTTTGTGAAATACGTGTTTCTTAACACCCGGCATTATCTGGTTCAGGTAGCAGAACGTCATGGTCATACCCACTGCCGCGAATAATACGGTAAGCTCGAAGGTAATTGGTATCCATGCCGGTAATGCGAAGTGAGGCTTACCACCATATATAATAGGCCAGTCTGAAGTGAATATCCAGGAGATGAAGCCTACAGCAGTAGACGTACCGCACAAACCATAGATAAAGCCTGCTATATGCAGGTCAGTACCCTTCAGTCCCATAGCCTCATCAAGGCCATGCACTGCGAATGGTGTATAGATATCGTGGATCTTATAACCGCTATTGCGTACTTTTTTGACTGCAGGAAACAAAACTTCCTCATCATCGTAAGCCGCTACAGCAAATTTCTTTATAGCCATTTTATAAAAAATTAGTCTTAATTGGTAAGTAAGAGTGTAAGCCCGTTACCTACTGTTATTTTTTCTTTTGTCAATCCTCATCAATACGGCAACCCGTTATTAATGATGCGCCGGTGCTAATTCATGTGAATCATCGTGATGAGAGTCAACTACATGAATGAACTCTTCTTCGCTCTGTGCATCTATACGCTGCATATCTCTCTTATAGTTCTCGCCTGATGTCTTGAGAACGAACTTGATCTCAGCGATCGCGATAACAGGGAAGTATTTAGCGAATAAGAAGTAGCACGTAAAGAACAGGCCGAATGTACCGAGGTAGAAACCTACTTCTGTCAATGTAGTGCTGTAGTATGCCCAGATGCCGGGGATCCAATCACGGTAAGTAGAGGTAACGATGATCACGAAACGCTCGAACCACATACCAATGTTCACCACTATAGACATTACGAAAGTGAATGGTACGTTCCTGCGCAGTTTCTTTACCCAGAACAACTGTGGAGATACCACGTTGCAGGTCATCATCGCCCAGTAGCTCCACCAGTATGGGCCCATGATACGCCATTGGAATGCCGCCATTTCGCCCCATGACTGAGAATACCATGCTATGAACAGCTCAGTAAGATAAGCCACACCTACTATAGAACCGGTAAGTACAATTACTTTGTTCATTGCCTCCAGGTGACCGATAGTGATGTAATCTTCCAGGTGCAGTATGCGGCGGGTAATTACCAGCAGCGTATTCACCATTGCGAAGCCAGAGAATACCGCACCTGCCACGAAGTATGGAGGGAAGATGGTAGTATGCCATCCCGGTATCACCGATGTTGCGAAGTCAAAAGATACAATAGTATGTACGGAAAGTACCAGTGGAGTAGAAAGACCTGCAAGTACGAGTGCAAGTGCTTCCATACGCTGCCAGCTTTTTGCAGTACCTGTCCATCCGAAAGATGCAAGGCCGTAAAGCATTTTGCGCAGCTTGGTATTTGCCCTGTCGCGTATCAGCGCGAAGTCAGGAAGAAGACCTGAATACCAGAATAAAAGAGATACAGTGAAGTAAGTAGAGATCGCGAATACGTCCCAAAGAAGCGGAGAGTCAAAGTTTGGCCATAATGTACCACGTGTGTTAGGCAGTGGCAATACCCAGAAACCATCCCATACACGGCCCATGTGCCATATCGGGAACTGGCCCGCACACATTACCGCAAATATCGTCATCGCTTCTGCCGCACGGTTTACACCTGTACGCCAGCCCTGGCGGAACAGCAGCAGAATCGCAGAGATCAGCGTACCCGCGTGACCGATACCGATCCACCATACGAAGTTGGTGATATCCCAACCCCAGCCTATGGTCTTGTTCACACCCCATGTGCCTAATCCCCAGTATACCGCCCAGCTAACGGAGAATATACCGTAGCACAGCAATATAACTGAAAAGAAAAAGCCCACGTACCACATACGGCCCGGTTTTCCTTCAATAGGGCGGACAATATCTTCTGACACCTGGTGGTAATCCTTATCACCATCTACAAGTGGTTCCCTTACAAACGATTCGTACTTAATATGCATAGCACGTAATTAGTATTTTTTAAATTCTTTTTCCTATTGCTGAATATCCTTGCAGATACTCTGTTCTTTTATCACTTACTCTTCTATACTAGATATGGTACTTCAGGAAGTCATCCTTAGATTCATCGTGAGAATGTATCTCTTCTGTATTCCTGATCTTAGCAAGATAGTTGATGTTAGGCAGTGTATGGATATGCTCCAGTACATAGAAAGTACGCTCTCTCTGCTCTTCATTACGGATCTTGGCTATACGGCTTTCTTTATCTTTTACGTTACCGAAAGTGATCGCATCAGATGGGCAAGCCTGCTGGCATGCAGTACGTGCTTCACCATCTTTTACCGGGCGGCCCGCTTTCTTTGCAGTCAGCTTGGCATCCTGCAGGCGCTGCACGCAGAAAGTACATTTCTCCATAACACCACGGCTACGTACCGTAACATCAGGGTTCAGTACCATACGCGTCAGGTCATCATTCAGATCATCACGACGGCCATCTTCATAAAGGTTGTCTGCAAATGCATCCGCACCGTTCCAGTCCATCCAGTTGAAGTGACGTACTTTGTATGGGCAGTTGTTAGCGCAGTATTTAGTACCTATGCAACGGTTGTAAGCCATCTGGTTAAGACCTTCAGAGCTATGGTTGGTTGCTGATACAGGACAAACGTTTTCGCAAGGTGCGTTATCACAGTGCTGGCACAGCATAGGCTGGAACACGGTCTGGATAGTATCCGGGTTGTCGGTCATACCGCTGAAATAACGGTCGATACGCAACCAGTGCATCTCATGATTTTTCAGTACGTGGTCTTTACCTACTACAGAGATGTTGTTCTCTGCCATACAACCTACGATACATGCACCGCAACCGGTACAGCTGTTCAGGTCAATGGACATACCCCATTTCACACCTTCGTACTGGTAGTTGGTATATAAGGTACCATTTGCACGGTAGCCTTCTTCAGTTTCTTTATCTATTATTGGCTCTTTGCCTTCTTTACCTTCTTCTATCCATGGCACAGCAGCGAACTCAGCTATTTCAACGCCACGCTCCTTCAGCAATACTTCAGGATCTTTGGTAAATTCTTCCAGCGTAAACTCATGCATTACAGGGCGCGCCTCATAGCTGCTGTGCGTCTGCGTAAGTGCTACTTCATAAGTTTCAGCAGTACCTGTAATAGTTACATCGCTGTGAGACTCGAAAGTGTTACCGTTGAATGTTACGAATGGATAAGCATTCTTACCGCCTTTCGTTGCATCACTGGCTGCAGCACGACCTACCTTAGCGTCACGGCCAAAGCCCGTTGCAACTGCAACTACGTCGTTATGCATACCCGGTACTACTATTATAGGCAGGTTCACTGTGTAACCATTTGCTGCTTTCACAGTTACTACACGCTTAGCGGCATCTACTTCACTGAATCCTGTCAACTCGGCATTAAGCGCTTTTGCACGCTTAGGAGAAACGCACAGGTAGTTGTCCCATGTAGTTCTTGTTATCGGATCAGGCAGTTCCAGCAACCATGGATTATTACTCCATGCACCGCCGTAGCCTATGCCCACTTTTTGATATACTACAAGCTCTACTGCAGTATTTGCTTTTCTTGCGTCTATTTTACCGATTGCGTCAGCTACATTGCCTGTGAAAGCGCCGCCGCCGTTAGGCATAGCGCCCGCAGGCTCTATTACGCCGTTCTGCAATGCTTTGTCGAATGCGTCCTGGCTACCCAGCTTCTTCATCCAGTATTCTTTCCAGAAGTCTGCATAAGATTGTGTGGCGCCGGCCCATGTCAACAATGTATCCTGTATCGCACGTGTTTTGAACAGTGGCGAAATACCCGGCTGCTGCAGGCTGAAATAATTGGTTTTCGGCTCAGCATCACCCCATGCTTCCAGGAAGTTATGGTCTGGTATGATGTATTTACATTTCTGCGCGGTCTCGTCCAAACGTTCAGCGAATGATACGCTTACAGGTACTTTAGCGAGTGCGTCAGTGAATTTTTTGCTGTCGAAGTAATCGTAAGCAGGGTTAACGCCATGCAGGAATACTGATCCTACAGAGCCTGCTTCCATAGCAGCTACTGCATCTACCATGTCCTTGTCTATACCCTGCCTGTAATTGCTGGTAGTAGCCCAGTTGATAGTGGTACCGTTAGCGCCTATTTTATCGTTGATCGCATTTACAACTACCTGTATCTCTACGTCGTTGCAGCCGCAAACCACCATACCATTGCCTTTTTTCAGGTCAGCAGCAGCACTGGTGATCAGTGTATTTAAGTGTGGTGTGCTCAGGTTTGGCGCTGTGCCGTTCACTATTGCATTGTACAATGCTACAGCTACTTTGCTCTTTTCACTTGGCTTGCAGGTACCGCGGTGGTCCGCTGCTGCACCTGTGATCGTCTGCAAAGGCTCTACCTGGTAGTGCTTTGATATTTTTAATTCTTTCGCGCTTATCCTGCGGCCTTTCGCATATCCTTTAGCGAATTCTACAGGAGAAAGCCATGTGCCGAGGAAGTCTGCGCCTATGCTTACAATTGTCTGCGCCTTATCAAAATGATAAGTAGGCAGTGTACGTTTGCCATAGCTCAACTCATTGGCCTGAAGCATACCTGAGTAAGAGATGCTGTCAAAAACAATGTGCTTTACATTTGGATATTTTGCTGTGAACTGTGCAATGATGTCTTTTGTAGTAGGGCTGAGCAAAGAACCGGTGATCAGGTAACCGCTTTTGTTAGCGATACCTTCTTTTACCATACGGTCAATAGCTTCAAAAGTCGCTTCCTTGCCATCAGCGAACGGATGGCGGATACGCGCTTTATCATACAGGTTCAATACAGAAGCCTGTACCCTTGCAGATGTACCACCCTGTGTGATAGATGACATGTCATTGCCTTCTATTTTAATAGGACGGCCATCCCTTGTTTTGATAACGATAGCACAATAATCGCCGCCGTCAGCAAAAGTAGATGCGTAATAGTTAGGAACACCCGGAGTGATATCTTCAGGCTTGATAGCATAAGGGATAGCCTTGCGCACAGGCATTTCGCAGCTTGCTACCAATGTGGCAGCTACCGTGCTGAAGCCTAAGAACTTCAGGAAGTCGCGGCGGGGCGTTGTGGCGCTGAATAAGCTATCGCTTAAGTCGAACGGTAACTCTTCTTTGAACTCATCAGTAGCCACCGGAAGATGGTTCTCATTGATGTTCTTAAGGTCTTGCAGGTCCGTCCAATATTGTTTTTGGCTCATAAAGCAAATTCAATTCTAAATTCAAATACAAAAAACTCTTGTTAATCGCCACCCAATTAAGCTATCCAGCCATTGAGCCATTTCGCATTCTTAATAGTGACATTTCTGGCACTCAGTACCACCCATTTCAGCTTCGGTCACACCGGCACGTTTACCGGATTTGATCTCAGCATGGTATTTCTCAAAAATGCTGTAGTAGTTGTTGTTGGTAAACTGTACTTCCGTCTGGCGGTGACAGTTGATACACCAGCCCATAGATAATGCAGCGAACTGGTAAACCTCGTCCATTTCCTGTATCTGTCCGTGGCAGCTCTGGCACTGTACTTTACCTACTTTCACGTGCTGTGAGTGGTTGAAGTATACGTGGTCAGGAAGGTTGTGGATCTTTACCCATTTGATAGGTGTAGCCAGTATGTTTCCGTTCACGTCGCGGTTGTAATCTTTTTTCTCTGGGTTCCAGCCTGCGTAGCGGTACAGCATTTGTATCTGCTCGGTACCATTTACTTTTTTGCCTTCTGCAGTTACCAGCGGATGCTCAGCTTCTCCTGAGTAGGAGTTGATCTGCTTGTGACAGTTCATACATACGTTTGAAGACGGGATCATCGCCTGGCGGCTCTTTTCAGCGCCTGCGTGGCAGTAAAGACAGTTGATCTGGTTGATGCCTGCGTGTACTTTGTGAGAGTAGAATATTGGTTGTAATGGTTTGTAGTTCTGTTGGCGGCCTTCATTCACAGCGCCGTTTACCAGCCAGTAACCTGCAAATATGAATACCAGTATAGCGAATATAGCTATCATCAGCTTGCTGCGATAAAGCGGCATTTCTTTTTCGTTCGGTATGCCTTCTTTTTCGTTGGCAGCGCGGCGCAGCGTAGTATTTGCCCTCCAAAGGATAGCTACCAGTACTAATAAAGACAGTGTAATTACAGTATATAACCAGCCATTGCTGTCAGCGCCTTCTGCACCGGCAGTAGCCGCGCCAGCAGCAGGAGTAGCAGCTACAGGAGCTTTATACTCATCTACATACTTAAGTATAGCGTCAATTTCCTCATTAGTAAGCTGAGGGAACGCGGTCATCGCGGTCTTATTGAACTTGTTGAAGATATCAACAGCGGTCTTATCACCGCTCGCTATCACTTTAGCCGAGTTGTGGATCCAGTTATAACCCCATTCCTTGTTCGGAAAGGTTTTGTCTATATTCTGCAGCGCAGGCCCTGTCGCATCCTTCACAGGATTATGGCACGACGCACAGTTAGACATGAAAAGGGCCTTCCCATCAGGTGCTGCGATTGCAGGAACATTGCATAAAAGCAAGAAGATAAATAAGGCGAATGCGCTACGGGAGCATATTCTATACAGTTGCGTTATTGATTCTGGCACAGGAATATATTTGAAAATTAACTTTCCTTTATATAAAGCGTGGGCAAAACTACGACACAATCCCGAAAATGTATAACATTTTTTAAAAAAATTTTCTCAGTATTGGCGCGGGTTTCAGCCCTTTTTTTGTTATAATTTTATTTTTAATGTCATTTTATTGTCACGCAGAATTCCACATACTTTTTAAAACATTAATTTGTCGTTAACTGTTTTAATTCCCTTTTCGATAAACCTATTTCCCATTTATAGAAACATAAAGGGCTATCAACAAGCCATCTTTGCACCCTATTCTGGCGAATCGCTTTCTTTCTTAGTTACAAGCTCCAGCCATTATATACTCCCGGTTCTGCCGCCATCTACGGGTATAGATGTGCCATTTACGTATGCAGCAGCCGGTGTGGCCAGGAATGCCACCATCGAAGCTATCTCTTCCGGCTTGCCAAAACGGCGCGCAGGCACCTCTTCCATCATTTCATGTTCCACTTCCGCCCTGCTTTTACCTGTTTTAACCGATTTATTGTTCAAAATAGTATCCAGCCGCTCTGTAGACGTAGCCCCCGGCAGCACATTATTCACTGTTATCCCGAACTGGCCCAGCTCATTGGCCATTGTTTTTGCCCATGATGCCACCGCACCACGTATAGTATTAGATACGCCCAGGTCTTTCAGCGGTATTTTTACAGAAGTAGATATTATATTAATGACCCTTCCGTAGCCCGCTTGCTTCATGCCATCAGCCACCAGTGTGGTAATAATATGGTTGCACAGCAGGTGCTGGCGAAATGCATTGATAAATTCATCAGGCTGCGCCTTCATTACAGGGCCGCCCGCCGGGCCGCCGCTGTTATTTACCAGTATATGTACTGTATTGGTCTTCACGAAATCACCTACTACTGCACCTACCTGTTCAGGGTTGGCATAGTCCGCCACAAGATAGCTGTGCTGCTGTCCCTTATCTGCAGGTAGGGTTTGCACTGCCGCTTTCAGCTTTTCCTCATTACGCGATATAAGTACACAATTTGCACCCATAGATGCCATTGCCTGTGCTGATGCCAGGCCTATACCCTGTGTGCTGCCGCCTACCAGGGCGGTCTTACCGGTCAAGTCTAATGATAACATGCGCCAAAAGTAATTATTAAAACAGGAAAAGCCATCCCGGTTATGGGATGGCTTTTCTTATTTGACTCTGTTACCCTTTCGGGGAAGAGGCGTCGGAAACTATTGTTTTACTACTTTCAGGTTGTATGGGGTTGCTGATGCACCACCTACACGCACACTGTAAAGGCCTGAAGGCAGTTTGCTCATATCCACATCAAGTGTCATAGTACCCGGAGCATAAGTATACTCACGCAATACCGAACCGTTCATATCTATGATAGTTGCATTCACTTCACCTATTGATGGTGCAGGCAATGCGATACGTGTATTACCTACCGCAGGGTTAGGATATACCAGCAGTGCATTTGCAGCACCTGCTACTGTAGCGAATCCGGTAGTATATGCGGTATTTGAATTGCGCATAGCCGCATCTTTAACAGGAGTACCATATCCTATGCGACCAACCTTTGTAGGTGCAGCAGAAGTACCTTTACCATAACCACTCAGCATAGCTGTCATATCATACATGATAGAGAAGTTCTGCAGGTCGTTACCGTATCCGTTATAGTTAGACAGTATGAAACCTGTGTTTGAACCAGTAGTGTTGTCATAAGCTATATCCATAACAGAGTTGTTATAAGCGCTGGTATGGCTGAATAATGAAAGTACAGAGCTGATATCAAGATCAGTGTTGATAAATCCGCTTGCACCGGTACCGTAGCCTGAGGTGCTGTTAGAACTATTGAACTTAACAATAGCACCTGTGTTTGCATCATAACCAAACATTTGCGTAGTGCCATCACCATTATAGCCTGTATAAGCTATAGAAGTAAGATTTGCAGTTGCACCAAAATTAGCATCACCTGTTATGTAAGTAAGTGCTGCATCAGTAGCTGATACACCACCTGTAGTTGCATCTATCAGTACATTGGTAGCGCCGTTGTTACCTGTTACGCGTATCTTGTTGCTAAGTGTAGATACAAAACGGAAGCCTGCATTTACATGGCTGCCAGACCCGTCATCTGTACCCAGCGACAATGCGCTTTCTGTAGTGTTCACCGCAGTTACAGCGCCGGTAAGCGTATCTATAGTGTACAACTGGTACATCTGTGATGTAGAGTTATATCCCAGACCGTACAATGCACCGTTTGCAGCATAGTCCAGTGCGATCATTGTCTGTCCTGCAGTCATTCCGCTAAGTGCTTTTGAAGTGCGTATGATACCGGGATTCTTGGAATCGAAAGTGATCAGATTACGCAGGTTCAGCGACAGCGCTGTTACCAGTTGGCCTGTTACTGGTGTTGACGTAGGTATATTGTTGTTGTTGTCTATTGCTATGTCATTCACATTCAGTGAACCTGAACCGATAACACCAACATCTGTCATAAGACCTGATGTAGAGCTCAGGTCATACTTGTACAGGTGAGTACCCGTAGTCAGCGTATTAGCAGACATGAATATGGTATTGCTGTGAGATACGGTATCAAACCAGGTATCCATACCAATAGCATTTGACAGCAATAATGTAAGACCTGTACCTGTAGTACCTACAGAGTGCATGTCATACTGCGTGTTATTAAAATTGTTGCTGAAATTACCTGCATCAAATGTGATAAGGGTATTGTTCGTTGCATCAAAGCCAACTTCCTGTGTATTGTCTGCACCAAAATAGCTATTTGTATATGCAGTGGCAGCAAGTGTACCACCCATGCTCACATGTACATCACCCAGTGCAAAAGCAAGAGAAGAAGTACCTGTGCTGATCACCGATCCTGTATTGGCATCCATTACATAGTTATTGCCATTGCGGCCTGCTATACGTATCTGGTTGTTAGTAGATGATATAAAATCAAATGCTGAGCTGTTGCCGGCGCCCAGGTTAATACTGGAAGTACCGCTGCCTATTGCTGTTGCAGTATACGTAGTACCCACGTTAGTGATCTTGTACAGCTGTGCAGTAAGTGTTATAGCGTTATAGCCCAGTGCATATAGTTCACCTGTATTAGGGCGCTTGTCTATAGCTATCAATGCTTGTCCTGCTACTACGCCGCTTACACTGTAAGGGCCGCTGATAGAAGAAGGCGAGCTGATGCTTCCCATCGTAAAAATTGAATTGGCATCCGTGATGCCCACCATCGATTGCGCTTTTGCCTGCGTCGCCAAAAGCGATGCGGTAATAATAGCGGCTGAGAGTAATGTCTTTTTCATGGTTTGTTCTTTTTTAAAAAGTTTGATCATACAATTGGTTTAATTGTTTTACCAATACTACTAAGAACCATGCCACGTATAGCCAATATTATGTGAATGCCCAACTACCTGATTCATAGTAGTTAAAGTATCACAATAAGAAAAAAATAGCATCATTTTATTTTTTAAAATGTTAGATAAAAAATTGTTTATTATTTTGTTATTCGATTGTAACTAATCGTCAATGAAAAACAGATTTTTGTTTGAAGGCAGTACGTTAGGTGGCACGGTTTTTTCAAATTACTAGTATTCCATAGCAGCCTGTTTTATTCATTTATGCACTGACTGTTCATTGCACACTTTAAACCACACACATGGAATTCTATTTTTTTAAAAAAATAAACGAACCACATATTGAGGAATTCCGCACGGTAGCGTTACATCACAATGCCCGCACAGCCAAAGTAATGGCAGCTATAATTGGTATGGTAGCGCTTGTCCTCTATATCCTGGACTTGCGCACGGATTCTGCAAAAGTGCTGCACTACCCTGCCGAGTATTCACAGGCCATCACGTTTATATTATATGCTTCGGGCATCTGCTTCCTTGCATTCCTTGGTGTTAGGTATATGCCTGCCGGTAAAAAAGCTGGCATATCCAAACTACTCGGCTATGTGTATGCGTTTATTATCGTCATAGCATCCCTGTGGATCACCTTTGTAATGCAGCACAACCCCAGCAACACCATGTCCATATTTGTGCTGGGCATACTTACCGTGGCTGCTCTATGGATATTTGAAGCGTCTTATGCGATCATTATCACCCTTACCATCATCCTGCTGTTCGATGGCGGCCTTCGCTATTTCCAGACAGACCCCTGCAAGCTGTTCGCCAACTATATTACCGGCACCCTGGTAGCTGTATTTTTTCTGTGTATATCACGCATTACGTTCTCTATAAACTACAACCACTTCAAGCAGGTGAAAAAACTGGCTGCCAACAGCGAGGACATGAACAAAGTGAATGCCATGCAGACAGAGATACTTACTGTAGTGGCCCACGACCTGCATGCACCTATCAACAATATCGTTACGCTCATAGATATACTTAAAAGGCCATCAACAACCGATGAAGAGCGCGAAGAGTTTTATGACCTCATACTCACTACCTGCCAACGCTCAGATGTAATAATAGATGATCTGCTGTCTGTGGCGCGGGCAGATGAGAAAGTGCCCGGCTTCGCTACTACCCTGCTCAACGATTTTGTGCGCGATGCCATACATAGCCTTACCGCATCTAAGGACACGGACATCAATATCATTTACCACGCACCAAAGGAGTTGCTGTTTGCCAGCATAAACCCACCCAAGATGATGCGTGTACTGGACAACCTGATAAGCAATGCTATAAAGTTCACTACTGACAATGGTATTATAAATATAGACCTCTTCAGCGAGGGAGATACTGTATACCTCAGCGTTCGTGACAATGGTATAGGCATACCGCAGGAAATGTTGCCGCAACTGTTCACCCGCTTTTCAAAAGCCAGCAGAAAAGGGCTGCACGGGCAAAAGTCTTATGGACTGGGGCTCAGCATCTGCAAGCTCATCATGACACAGCACCATGGCAATATTACAGCTACCAGTTCTGAAGGAAGAGGAACTACCATGACGCTTACCCTGCCACGCTTTGAGCCTGACGCTAAAGATGTGTGGGATAACTATCTACTGAACTAATACCCTGCTTAAAAGTTATTCGGAGCAGAGCATTTTTGCCAGTACTCCATTATTACGCGTATCGTGTCTTTCAGCTCCTGCAAGGTATAAGGTTTAATGAAAAATCCCTGCACTGAAAGGCTGTAAGCATCTATTACCTCCTGGTGGCTGGATGCCGTAGTGAAGAATAAGAACGGCGTACACTTGATCTGCAGGTTAATGTCTTTATGTATCGCCTCTCTCAGATCAAAGCCGTTGAGTTTTGGCATATTGATATCCGACAGGATAATGAAAGGCAACGCTTCTGTATTACTCAGGTATTCGAGTGCCTGCTCTCCGTCTTTAAAAAAGACGACCTCGTTCTCAAATCCCAGCCCTTTGTAAGCATGAAGAAATAGTTCACGATCATCCTTGTCATCTTCTATAATTACTACTGGTCCGTTCCTGTTCATGGTGTAGTTATTTTGATAAAAGTGATGCCAGCGTATGATAAGATAGTGGTAATACAAGATAAAATTTATTACCCGGTAATGCTAATTATTGCCCGCTTACTTTTTACTACTTCCGACACCTGAAACAGGCACAATGAACCAAACATGACATTCAGTATATTTGTTAAAGAAGTCATTAAGCTGCATTGCTGCGTAATAATCTGATACTAAACACGTTCTACTCTTTCAAACATACAACTATGCGCTACTTAAAGACCACACTCCTGCTCCTGGCCATAGGAGTTTCAGTAAATGTACATGCCGCAGACTATGTGATCATCCAGCAGACATTCTGGGGACAGATACGGTTCGTCTACGTGCCCCAACCCAAAAACCTGGCCAAATGGTATCACGACACAGACAAGGATATCTACTACCGTTTTAAGACATGGATAGGAATTCCCGTAATGATCGTAAAACCCAGGTACTTCACAGGTCACGTGAATCAGAATTCGCAGAATTAATGAATGTTCAGAATTCACTCGTGCTGCCTCACTGCTGATCACGCGGTCTGGCAGTAATGCTTATTTTGCCATTACTCGCTTTTGTCATCCTGAGGAACGTGTTTGCCAAAACACGAGCGCAGCTCATCTCTACGCAACACATTACCACGCTCCGAGCTGGCTCATCTCTACACCACCCGGGTTTACTCGCGTTTGTCATCCTGAGGAACGAAGGATCTCTACTCGTGCATACGTAACATAAGCATGTACTCGCTCTTGTCATCCTGAGGTACGAAGGATCTCTACGTAACACGAACCTACTCCAGCACAATAAACTCCCACCCGGGATTAACACTATTAATAAGCGCTTCCTTCTTCTCCCTCGTCCAACCCTTCAATTCCTTCTCCCTTCTTATAGCATGATGCACATACTGAAAACGCTCCGTGTAGATCAGGTAATAACTATTGTATATGCCACAAAAAGTTTTCTTTCTCCCCATAGCCTCTGCTTTATGTTCTGCCATACGACGCTCCAATGAATTTGTCATACCTATATACACTACCGACCTTATAATGTTAGTGGTCATGTAAACGTAATAGTTATGAGTTCCGAGTGTTTTCATTGCTTTGCTAAAATAACAAGAAGCCACTGATATTTCAAGCCCTTATTATGTAAACGCGAGTCCAGATCCTTCGTTCCTCAGGATGACAAATACGAGTAAGTCCGGTTTAGTATGATAAAAGCATACATGCACTAACAACAATCCAAATCCCCAATTACCAATTCCCCTTCGTCCGCCATAGCTTTAGCGAAGGAGGAAATTCCAATCAAAAGAATTACTTCCATTACCCTCCCCCATAAAGCCTACCTTACACCCTGATGCAGGAGAGATTTGAGGAGTTAGTAGAAAGTTTTATTACAGGCAAAGTAGGTATATCAGATCTTTTCCTCACGGGGCAGCTGGCATCGCTGATGCAGCAACACATACACCGCCTGCATGAAGACGGCGATATGGTAAGCGCCGGCACAGGCAACAACACTCCCGACCTCGACAAAAAAGTACGTGGCGACAAGATCCACTGGCTGGACAAAAAGAACAACCATACCGATGAGCTTGCCTTCATGGACCACATAGAGCACTTCATCGAATACCTGAACAAGACCTGCTACACAGGCATCAACGCCTACGAGTTCCACTATGCGCTCTACGAAGAGGGCAGTTTTTACAAGCGCCACAAAGACCAGTTCCGCAACGACAGCAACCGTAAGTACTCCCTCATCAGCTATCTCAATGACGACTGGATAGAAGCCGACGGTGGTCAGCTATGGATACACCAGGCTGGCGAACCCACCCAAAAGATACTACCCACCAACCGCAAGGCCGTCTTCTTCCAGAGCAATGAGCTGGAACATGAAGTAACCACCGCCATGCGCAGCCGCATGAGCGTCACAGGCTGGCTGAAGCGGGTTTGAACAATATCTGTGATGACTATAGACAATAATATCCCGCATGCTTAAGGGCATGCGGGATACAAAATATAGTTGTACTGCTAACTAAGGATGCAATGTGATCGTACCAACATTGGCTTCCACTCCGTAGGCTACATGCACAGTCGACTGTGAATAGACCTGTAATAGTGGAGTGCCCGGCAATACCAGCAAAGTGTAATCTGCAGCGGTAAGACCATTGATAGAAAAGAAACCATCTATAGGATCTGCAATAGCAGCTGCGGTATCCGTTCCGTTTACAGCATATACTGTAGCTAGTGCATTTAGCGGCAATACATAACCTTTTATACGGCCCAGTGTCACACTGCTGTACGCCCTGATCACCGGTTTCAGTTTATACTTACCATTGCCTGTTTTCAGTATCGATTTCGCAGCGTCAAAGTCTATCCATATATCATATGCACCACCGGCTGTAAAGGTCTGGTTCAGGTTCAGTTTTACACCGCTTTCCTGTGCAGACGGCGTACTGAGCGGGTACACTACCCCACCCTCTACTATACTACTGTTGTCGCCCAGTATCAGCCTTATCTGGCTTACTGTACCTGTAGGCACGGTGGTTCTTACCAGCAATGTATCCAGGCCATTCCTGAATTTCAGCAAATCGTAAATACCTGCACGCAAAGGAACCAATGTGATAGCACTACTGCCGGACATCGTCACCTCTACAGATTTAATATCAAGATACAAGTGTTCGTAGTTTGCCGGATCATCCGTCAGATGCATACTTACAGTTGACGTTGCAGTTGTATTATTATTGTCGTCTTTCTTTTTACAGGAGTAAAAAGTGGTAGCTGCCATCGAAAGCAGCAGGCCCGTCAGTATTATTTTGTTTTTCATAGTTAGGCATTGACCACAATCGTGCCACAAATAGCCACAGGTTGTTAATACCATAATATAATCTATGTTCCGTTACTCTTCCCATCATTGGCACGTTTTTATTGTTATTTATTTAAAGTACTAAAACCTTATGAAACGTTTCAGATCTGTCCTGTTACTATTGGCGGTTATTTGCAGCATCAATGCACGCGCCACACAGTATGTCATCATAAAACAAACATGGCTGGGACAGATCCGGTTCATCTATGTACCTAAGCCGGCGAAGCTGGAGAAATGGTACTACGACCAGAAAGCCGATACCTACTTCCGCATGAAAACCGCCATCGGCATACCGGTAAAGATCATTAAGCCCCGCAACTGTACTGTTTTAGCATCCTGACCCTAATTCCTTATACGCACTCGCTTTTGTATACTCGTTTTTGTCATCCTGAGGAACGAAGGATCCGTCTCGCATCGGAAACAGTCCGATAGCAATCCCTGTCATGATAGCCTATCCCGATGCCTATCGGGAAAGCCTCGGCGATTATGACATGCTTAACCTAGCAACACATACTACTTGCTTTTGTCATCCTGAGGAACGAAGGATCTCTACATAACACAGACCTACTCGTTTTTGTCATCCTGAGGAACGTGTTTGTCAAAACACGAGCGCAGCTCATCTCTACGTAACACATACTACTCGCTTTTGTCATCCTGAGGAACGAAGGATCCGTCTCGCATCGGAAACTGTCCAATAGCATTCCCTATGACAGCCTCTTCTCTCTACTCGCGCATACGCAACAGAATCACTAACTTTATCTCATGCGCTACCTCATCACTATACTCCTATGCACCGCTATTGCCCACGCGCAGGAAATAACACGCACTATAGACAAGGACGGCCGCTACGTAGAGCACATAGACAAAGAGACCGACATTGAAATGATCCTCGTACAGGGCGGCAGCTTCGATATGGGCAGCAACAACAACCCCGATGAGCAACCCATACACCGGGTAACGCTTGATGGCTACTACATAGGCAAGTACGAAGTAACACAACAGCAATGGGAGAGCGTGGTGCATTACAACCTCAGCGATCACACCAACTGCCCCACATGCCCTGTAGACGGCCGCAGCTGGGGCGACATACAGGAGTTTCTCTACAACCTGAACAAAATGACCGGCAAGCACTACCGCCTGCCTACCGAGGCAGAATGGGAATATGCAGCACGTGGTGGTAGCAGAAGCAAACACTACGCCTACAGCGGCAGCAACAACTATAACAGTGTAGCCTGGTGCGGCGACCACTACATTACCGATGCCGACAAAACACACCCCGTAGGTCTCAAAGAACCAAATGAGCTGGGCCTGTACGACATGAGCGGCAATACACTGGAATGGTGCAGCGACTGGTATGATGCCGACTACTACAAACTGCGCGCAAGCAACAACCCCACAGGGCCCGCCACAGGAAAATACAAAATAGCCCGTGGCGGCAGTTACCTCACCAAACCCGAATATCTATCTGCAACTTACCGCAGCCAGGGCGGCAGTGCAAAAGTGGATACCGGCGCCCGCTGGAAAACGCTGGGGTTCCGGATTGTGAGGGAACGATAATGGTTTGCTTCGCTAATCATGCAACAACGCCGTTTGGAGACTAGGCTTAACAGGCTTGCTTCCGACTTTTATGAAGCTATTTATTTAGTTTTAGCCACTTCTCTTCAAGCCTTGCAATTCTAACAATTTGTTGATTTTCAGAAATCACTAAAAAATTCTCATCCGGCCAATTACCAATCACTTCGTTAACATTAGTCTCTAAATATCTTAATATTTTGTTTTGTAAATCTGTGGATGCATTTAATAAAGTAAATACTTCATATATATATTCTCTCTCATTAAGTTTATCGAAATTCACATTCTTATAAAAATTTTTTAACCGAAAATATTGGATATGATTTTTTATGGCGGCGGGAAAAAATATTATTACCATAATCGAACACAAAAAAGTAATTAAATGTAATGGTTTAACATAATGTGTTAATTTCTCAATTGCCTGACCCATTCCAATATACAAAATACCTAATAAGCCGAATTGCATAATGCCGTAAAAATATTTTTTGTATTCTTCTTTTTCTATTCTAAAGTCCAAATTGATAATTTTAGAAAAATTAAATAGCGACAATATATTAATACATAATAGTATAACTCCTAAATGATGTGAATTTAAATTAAATGGATTGACAAATTTTTCTGCTGGCGAATTAAAACAAATAATAGAAATACATAGGGGTAAAAGTTTGACTAACATTGTGAGATTAAAGTCCACTAGCTTAAGTAAAAATCTTACAGGGTATTTTAAATAAATATGCTGTTTAATCTTTGAATCAACTTTGGAAGACGTAACGTTTTTAGAACTGGCTTCTATTTCTAAATTTGATTTGTCTTCATTAGGGACTCTCAATATGTATATGAATAAAAAGCATATTAATAAAAAAGATGATATTGATAATAAATACATTAATGGATAAAAAAGAAAAGTTATCACGTTTATTACTACAGTAACTAAGCATTCGACATATTTTAACTCTATTTTTTTTTGTATGCTTGAAAATCCTTCAGATAAACTAAATGAAAATTTTAAATCGCTATATTTTTCAAGAAAAGTAATAATATCTATGTTATAGATTGTTTGGATAATTTGCCCTTCTAAATCCTCATTGACAGTTGATATATATTTACAGGACTTAATTGCCTCTTGTTCTAACCAATCAATTTTTAGATTTATAGCTTTAATTATTACGCTATTAATATCACTATCTTTTAATAATCCTACTGATTCTATTGCAAGTTTTGCAGAAATTATATTTTTATTGGGTTCTATCTGTTTTGTTATAAATTTTGCTAACTCATCTCTGAATTCTTCTATGCACTCAGTCCTTCCCTTAAATGCGTCATTTAAAAATCTCACACAGTGAATTGAACGCAGGTCATTGGGTTTATCAATTTCACTTATTGTTTGCCAACAAAAATTAGCAATTTTTACAGCTTCGTTATATCCTGCAACTTCACAATATAAAACTAATGCGTCTCTCCATCGAGAATCATTTGGAATAGATTGGAAGTTAATATTTGCTGGCTCTTGTATAAACTTTAGTACAACGAAATATTCATTAAATCTTCGATGAACAAAACTGAATTTTTTATCTTGTACTCCTTGTCGAGCAATTTTCGCATAAACTAAAATAGAAAGGATTGCATCTATTTTATTTTTTTTTACGCGAGGAAAGCTACGATAGACTTCTTCTATTTTAATTTCTAAGCCTAGCTTTTGAGTAGAAAAAATATAAAAGGAAAGATTTGTAGTAAAATCAATTATCTCATCTATAGACAGTGAATTTTTTTTAATGTTTTCTTCGCATTTAGATAGCCTTTTTTTTATATAGCTGTTATAAATCTCATATTGATTTTTAGGAAAATTCATATTATTTTCCTTTAGATACTGTATAATTAAAGCTGCACTAAATGGATTTCTTGCTATAGGAATAAGGTCAGAATGTGATTTAAAGAATTCCCTGAAGAAATTCGGTTTAAGATTGCTTAAGGCTTTAAGAAATGATTGTTCTATTTTAGCTTCAGAAAACGGACGTAATTCAAGTGTAGTTTTCGTTTTAAATTTCGCTGTCGGCTTCCTAAATATTCTTGAAGATAAAATCCCTCGCGATTCAGTTGCCCCTGCTAAAAAAGTATAAAATGCATCGGAGAACGCATCGACGATCCATGAGTTTTCATCAGCGTCTAATATTTCTGGTATTTCATCAAACGAGTCTAGTAAAAAAAAGAGTCTACCATTCTCGTGCATCTTTTTGAAATAATCATCTATAAATTCATTTGCAAAAATGTCACCACGTTTTTTTAAATGATCTACAACAAAATCATATATATCTATTGCTGTAGGTGGCGAATCAATTGTCCATGTTTTGTTGCTCTGCCAATCTTTTAAATTAATATAAACTGGTACTTTTCCAGTTTTATTTATTTCTTTTAGTAATTCCCCAGCAAGTTTTCGCAGTGCAGTACTTTTGCCCGAACCAGGATCTCCTATAATTAAAAAAACTTGGCTTTTATAATCGGATTTAATTGCCTTTAAAAGATCTGTAACTCTTTTTATTTTTTTATTAGTACTACTGTTGATAACTTCTACTTCAGCCTCCAAAGGGGTAAAATAATAATCATTCCAATTAATTTCAATATCTATATTTTCTAAATAATTCCTTAAGACCCTCGTAAAATTAGATAAACGATTAGCAAATGATTTATCAGGAAATTCTTTATTGATAGTCCCTGAATGTTCTCTCATTACAGTATTATCTCTTACCCAAAAGCTAATTAAACCAATTAAAAAAAGAGATAGAATAATGCTAATTGGCGATGACAGATTTTCAATTTTGGGTACTCCTTTAACATAATACTTGAGGATAGGACCAAGTAAGTTGTCTATATAACTATTCCAAAAATTATAACTAGCAATAATTGCAAGTGCCAATCCAAATAAGCACTTCTGAATAACTTTACTATTATCCTCTGATAACCAAATACTTTTGCAAAAAATAACTAAAAAAATAAAAACAAATATTATTGAGATTTCGCCAATAAATTTTCCGTGCACGAAATACAATAAACCCGAAAATAATAAAACAATAACCGCAAAAATTGCTGTTTTTTTAAATGTTGAAAGTGAATCAAAAAAAGTCATTTTCATTACTTAGATATTTATTGCAAATAATGCTAAATTAATGCAATGTTTATACCGTTTAATAACGGTATTTCATTATCAACATGTTAATGATGAATATCACACAAAATTTGTGGATATCTTCCTCCAAAAGCTTCCCACTCTGGCATCCATTTTGCGATAAAATAGTTCCTGCTAATACCGCAAGCCATGTGAAAACCTCCGCTTTTGCAGAAACCGGAAGCGATCCCGCAGTTTTAAAAATGCAGGTAATTGATTATCAACACTAATTACTAAACGCATTTTTTTCCGGAGATCCGGAAGTAGTGCAGTACAAGAAGCCTGGCATTCCCAAAATCCTTCTTCGCCCGCCGTAGCATATCAGCGAAGGAGGGAGAATCCCGGTTCAGACAATAGTAATAGAGGGCAAACTTCCGCTCCCGCAAAAACCGGAAGCGATCCCGCAACTTCTAAAGCATAAACAATTGAATACCAACACCCATACTTCCGCCACCATTTTTCCCTGCAACCGGAAGTGCTGTGTGTCTCTTGTGCAAGAATTGAGCAAAAAGTGAGCAAGAATATTGCAATTTTGAGCCTAAGTAATTGAAAATCAATTGCAATGTGCCTGCCCGACTGAATAGGCGGGAGCAATAATTTTTGCAGGAAATTGCCCGCCCGGCTGCATAGACGGGAGCAATATGAAAATAATAAATAACACCTCAGCGTCTTGCCACATTCGCCTTCTTCCTGTCAATTTGTCAAATAAAACAGTTTGGAATATAGATTGATGAAGGGTAATAGGATACCTATATAGTAACACTATGTCAGGTAACAATCCAAATTCCCAATTACAAATTACTAATTACTTAAAACTATGCAGGAAAAAGGTTCTATCTCCATTCACACGGAAAATATATTTCCGATCATTAAGAAATTTTTATACTCTGACAACGAGATCTTCCTCAGGGAGCTGGTGAGCAATGCCGTAGATGCTGTAAAGAAAATGCAGCGCCTGGCAGCTATGGGTCAGTACAGCGGCAATGTGGGCGAGCCACAGGTGAGCGTAGCCTACGATGCGGAAGCCAGGACCATCACTATATCAGACAATGGTATAGGTATGACGGCTGAGGAAATAAAGAAATATATCAACCAGATCGCCTTCAGCGGTGCAGAGGAGTTCGTAGAGAAATTTAAGGACGCTAAAGATGCTAATGAGCTCATCGGCAAGTTCGGTCTCGGGTTCTACTCTGCCTTTATGGTGGCAGACCAGGTAGAGATACAGACACTCAGCTACCAGGAAGGCGCAGAAGCTGCCCGCTGGATATGCGACGGCAGCACGGAATTTGAAATAACTGAAGGCAGTCGCACCGAAAGGGGAACGGACATCATCCTGCACATCAACAAAGACAGCGAAGAATTCCTGGACAAGCACAAGCTGGACGGCATACTGGACAAGTACTGCAGGTTCCTGCCGGTGCCTATCAAGTTTGGCACTAAGTCAAAGTTTGTAGACGATGATACAGTAGAAGAAGCAGAAGTGCTGGACGAAGATGGCAAGCCACTGGCTGCTGACGAGAAACAGCCGACCAAAGAAATACAGGTTGATAACATCATCAACGAAACAAACCCTATCTGGACAAAAGCCCCTGCTGATCTGAAGGACGAGGACTACCTCAACTTCTACAGGGAGTTATACCCTATGAGCGAAGATCCGCTGTTCTGGATACACCTGAACGTGGACTACCCGTTCAACCTGACGGGCGTACTGTACTTCCCTAAGGTGAAAAACGAATTTGAGCTGCAGCGCAATAAGATAAAGCTGTTCAGCCGCCAGGTATTCATTACCGATGAGGTGAAGGACATAGTGCCTGAGTTCCTGATGCTGCTGCATGGCGTTATAGATAGTCCGGATATTCCGCTGAACGTTTCCCGCAGTTTCCTGCAGGCCGACAGCAATGTGAAGAAGATAAACAGCTACATAAGCCGCAAGGTGGCCGACAAGCTGGGCGACCTGTATAAGGCAGACCGCAAGGGCTACGAAGAAAAATGGAACGACATAGGCATGTTCGTAAAATACGGCATGATCAGCGATGATAAGTTCTATGACAAGGCTAAGGACTTCGCGCTGCTGGCCAACACGAAGAAAGAATTTTACACCATACCTGAATACAAAGAAAAGGTAGCCCCACTGCAGACTGACAAGGATGGCAGCGTGATATACATCTATACAAACGACCCTGCAAAGCAGGACTCATTTATACAGAGCGCCAACAAAAAGGGCTATGATGTGCTGCTGATGAACTCACCTATCGACAGTCACTTCATACACAACCTGGAAAGCAAGCTGGAAAAAACACAGCTGAAACGTGTGGACGCTGATGTGGCTGACAAGCTGATAGGCAGGGAAGAAACACTGTCATCTGTGCTTACAGAAGATGAAACAGCTAAGGTGAAGGGCATATTTGAAAAGGCGATACACCGTCCTAACATGAAGGTGGAAATAGAAGGCCTGAGTCCTGACGAGCTGCCGGTAACTGTGACCACAGAAGAGTTTATGCGCAGGATGAAAGACATGGCGCAGCTCAGCGGCGGCAACATGGGCTTCTACGGTGCCATACCTGATAACTACAAAGTATCTGTCAATGGCAACCACAAGCTCATCAGCAAAATACTGAAAGCCGACAACGAAGCGCTGCAGGGCCAGCTGGCCAAACAGGCGTTCGACCTGGCGATGCTGTCGCAGGGCATGCTCACCGGCGCAGACCTTACCGAGTTTGTGAACAGGAGCGTCGAGCTGATCTAGTTACTGGATACTGGATACTAGTTTCTGGATACTGGATACTGAATACTTGTTTCTGGATACTGGATACTAGTTTCTGGATACTGGAATCTGGATTTTGGAATTTACATTTTGGAATTTACATTTTGGAATTTTCTCCTATAATAAACAAAGCCCCGACACTTGTCGTGGGCTTTGTTTATTATAGGAGACGGTTCACCCGCGTTTTTGTCGGTTCGTCGGAAAAGCATTTTCTTTTGCGGGCATAGTGATGACTTTTGAGGTATTATTTAACTTTAAAACAATTCTTATGAAAAACCCGAAGAAAATACTGTTCATATACTTTGCCTCACTCGTACTGGTAGCGGTCATCAACTTCCTGGGCAACTATGAGTATTATATGTCCGGCGGCGACTGGCACTTCAGCCTGTTCTTCAGCCTGGGCTTTACCACCTTTTGCTGGATAATATTTGGCGTACTCGCAGAGCTGGTCTTCAAGCGCATCAACTGGAGCGACAGGCCTACCTTCCGCATACTTACCGGCGCGCTCATGTATGCGGCATGCGGTGCAGTCATCATGCTCATAGCACAGGGCGCTGTAAGCTACCTTACGCACCATACGCCCCCCACACAGGATTTGATCATCAACTGCATGTTCTCTTCCATGATAAGCATGATAATAGGCCTGATAGTGACGGCACAGCAATCGCTGATGCACCTGAAGAAAACAACAGAAGAAAATGAGCAGATGAAACAGGAAATGGTGCAAAGCCAGTATGAGACCCTGAAGAGCCAGGTGAACCCACACTTTCTGTTCAACTCGCTGAACACGCTCACAGTAATGATACCCCAGCAGCCGGAAGTTGCAGTAACATTTGTAGAGCAACTATCCAAGGTGTTCAGGTATTCATTACAGCACAGCAGCCAGAATACTATAGAGGTGGAAACAGAACTGAAGGTGGTGCGCTCCTACCTGTTCCTCAATGAGCAGCGGTATGAGGGTAAGCTGCTTACCGTAATAGAACTGGATGAGCAGGCAATGCAGCAAAAGATCATCACACAATCGCTGCTGATGCTGGTAGAGAATGCCATAAAGCACAATGAGCTGTCCACCGACAAACCGCTCACCCTGCGAATATATAATGAAGGTGCTTATATTGTGGTAGCAAATACACTGCAGCGCAAATCGCTCATAGAACGATCGACGAACATAGGGCTGGACAATATAAAGAAGCGGTATGCACTGGCAACAACTATACCTGTGATGGTGGATGAACAAGGTAATAACTTCACAGTAAAAATACCACTGCTGCCATGACCATACTTATAATAGAAGACGAAAAAGCAGCATCCACCAGGCTGCGGCAACTGATAAAAGAAACTGAGCCGGATGCTGAAATACTGGCAGCCCTGGAAAGTGTGAAAGACGCCATACAATGGCTGAATGAAAATGAAGCGCCTGATCTCATACTGTCCGACATACAGCTGGCCGACGGTCTGAGCCTGGATATATTTCAGCAGGTGACGGTGACCGCACCCATCATATTTACCACGGCCTATGATGCCTATACATTGAAGGCATTTAAGCTGAACAGTATAGACTACCTGCTGAAGCCAATAGACAAGGAAGAACTGAAAGCAGCATTTGCCAAGTACCATAACCTGCACGCGCCAGCAGAGGATGTAAGCAAGAAGATGCTGGAGCTGTTCCGCAACATAGCAGGCAGCAAAGCCAGCTACAAATCCCGCTTCCTCATTCGCCAGGGCGACAGGCTCATTACCATTCCTATAGACGATGTGGCACATGTGCGGGCAGATGACAAGGTGGTATTCCTGCACACCACCAAAGGACAGAAGCATATAATAGACGAGTCGCTGGACGAACTGGAGACCATGCTGGACCCTGGGGTGTTCTTCCGTATTAACCGCACGTATATAGCCCCGCTCGGTTCTATCGATAAAATACACAACCACTTTAACGGGCGGTTAAAAATAAAGCTGCAGCACACCGATGATGATGAGATATTTGTAAGCAGGGCGCGGGCAACTGCCTTTAAGAAATGGCTGGGGAAGTAATGAGAAAAATGTATATTGCATATATTCCATTCTAACTAAAACCACTATATATGAAAAAGATATTGTTGCCAATGGCATTACTTGCCCTGCTTTTTACTTCCTGCAAAAAGGATAACTACTCACCCACCGGCACCAATACTACCTTTAAGACCTATACCTCGATTGATGAAGTGTTTTCCTCACTAAGCCTGCAACCTAAAGTGGTAACATTCGATGCTGCTGCAGGCTCTTCTTTTTATGGCAATAGCGGCACAAGGTATACCTTCAGGCCAAACTGTTTTGCAGATGCTGCAGGAAACGTGGTAACCGGCAATGTGCAGGTAGAAGTGACCGAGTGGACCAAGAAAGGCGATATGATATTCTCGGGCATGCTGCCTGTGAGCTACGGAGAAGCTTTGGTCTCTGGTGGCGAGTTGGAGGTAAAAGCTACTAAGAACGGAACGGAAATATTCCCCCGTAAATATTATGGAGGCTTCCAGGCAAATATACCCCAGGGGAAAACAGCTGATAGCGCAATGGAGATGTTCAGGGGGCAAACGCTACAGGGTTCAAATGCAAGCAAAGTAAACTGGCAGATCACCAAACGGGTTGATTCCGGGTTTAATTCAAGATACATGTCTTACTATAAGGATACCATCGCTATTATCTGCGATTCCTTCAAGCAATGGAATTGCGATCACTTTATGGGCTCGGCCGACCTGCAGACATTCAAAGTAAATCTCACCGCAGCAGGTAAAACCGTCACTGATGCAACCCAAATGTACTCCTACGCACTCTTTGAAACGGAGAACACATTGCTGATGTTGAAAAGTGCAGATAATGGTGTCTATTCTATAAATTACCTCCCGAAAATGTCCATGCGGTTTGTTTCGTTCGGGTTAATTAATGGGCATTTCTATGGTGGGGTTAGTATAGTTGCCAGTCCTGCTATTACAGGTAGCACTTATACAGTTCCACTTACTGAAGTAGATCCGAAAGACTTTAAGTCGCAGATAAACGGATTGTACTAAACAGACTTTCACCTTTCAAACGATCAATATGAAAAAGGTACTTTTTCCCTTTGTATTACTGGCAATATTATTCGCCTCATGCAAAAAGAAAGACAGTAGCGTAAGCACTACCAACACCAATAACTTCAAGACCTATACCTCTATGGATGAGGTGTATGCTTTGCTGGCACTACAGGCTAAAGTGGTAACATTTGATGCACAAGCGGGAGCATCTTTTTACGGCAATGGAGGAACGAGGTACATCTTTTCAAAGAACAGTTTCATATATGCTAACGGCGACACGGTTACAGGCAATGTACAAATAGAAGTGACTGAATGGTTTAAGAAAGGGGATATGATATTTGATGGTATGCTACCAATAAGCAATGGCGAGTCAATAGTTTCAAGTGGTGAATTCAATGTAAAAGCAACGAAGGATGGCAAGCAACTTTTCTTAAGAAATGGTTATTATTTGCGGGTCAATGTTCCGAGATTTGGATCAACAGATAAAAACATGTCTCTGTTCAGGGGCATAACAAACGGGGGCACACCAACCAACAAGGTAAACTGGCAACTTACCCCTGCAGATACCGCAACAATTCCATATATAGACACATCAATCCATACTTATACAGGTATTGTTCCCAGGGCAATCCATACATTCCAGGATACTGTAAGAACAATAATTGATTCTTTTGGGGGATGGAACTGTGATCATTTCGTTCAGGGCTATGGCATTTTACACACATGCTCCGTCAATATTACGGCATCAGGTCATGAGAATTCCGCTCTATCTATCCCGAACACCTACGCGCTGTACCAACCGGAAAACCTCCTTGTGCATTTAAACGCTACAAAAGCTAATAATGTATTTTATGGATTGCTCCCAACCACTCCCTTCTATTTTGTTTCTTTTGGTCTCATAGATGGACACTTTTATGGTGGTGTAACCGCAGCCATATCCCCTAAGCAAGACAGCACTTATAATATACAGCTTACAGAGGTAGATCCCAAAGATTTTAAAGCGCAGATAAATGGATTGTACTAAACAGAGTTTCACCTTTCAAACGATCAATATGAAGAAGATCCTTTTACCTGTTGTATTGCTGGCAATATTATTCGCCTCATGCAAAAAGAAAGACGGTAGTGTAAGCACTACCAACACCAATAACTTCAAGACCTACACCTCTATGGATGAGGTGTTTGCCCTGCTGGCACTACAGCCGAAGGTAATGACCTTTGATGCACAGGCGGGAGCTTCGTTTTATGGCAACAGTGGTACGAGGTATGTCTTTAAAAAGAACAGTTTCATATATGCTAACGGTGACACTGTTACAGGAAATGTGCAAATAGAAGTGACCGAATATATTACTAAGGGGGACATGATATTTTCAGGAGCGTTACCGATAAGTAATGGTCAACCATTAATATCCGGAGGCGAAATAAATGTGACCGGTAGTAGAAGTGGGAAAGAAATATTTTTAAGGTCCGGATTTCTTTTACAAGCTAATATTCCTCAATTCGGTTCAACAGATACTTCACTTGACCTGTATCATGGTTACGTTCCGGCAAACGCCACTAAAGACAATAATGTAAATTGGTTGAAAAAAAATATTGACTCATTCGCTTACGGAGGGATATATTACCATGGTGATACAATTTCTATATTATCAGATAGCTTAGGATGGGGAAATCCCGATAAACTGCCGGTAAAACCTGAGTATCAGGATGTAAAAGTTTCTGTTGTCATTACCGGAGGGGGAACAGATGTTTCATCTATGAGGTGTTATGCACTTTGGGATACTCATAAATTTGTCAATCAGTTAAATTATGCAGACAATCTATTTCCCGGCAAAGTACCTGGGTTTGCTGTTCACTTTGTTGCATTTGGACTTGTTAACGGCCATTTTTATGGTGGTGTAACTGCAGCAACACCTAAGACCGGCGAGAATTATAAAATGACATTAACAGAGGTAGACCCTAAAGACTTTAAGGCACAGTTAGCGTTATATCCATAATAGCACAACATCATTTCACCTTTCAAACGTTCAATATGAAAAAGGTTCTTTTACCCATTGTATTGCTGGCAATATTATTCGCAGCATGCAAAAAGAAAGAAAGCACTGTAAGCACAGCAATAACTACGCCCACGGTAGTAACTACGCCATCGGTCACGCCAACACCGATATCAAAATATAAAACTTACGGGTCGATAGACGAAATATATAATGCATTAAAACTACAGCCAACAGTCGTAAACTTTGATGCCGCTGCCGGCGCATCCTTTTACGGCAATGGCGGCACGAGGTATGTGATCCCGCCTAACTGCCTGCAAACGGCTACTGGCGCAACGGTAACGGGCAGTGTACGCGTTGAAGTAACTGACTATATTAAGAAAGGCGACATGATATTTTCCGGAGTATTACCTGTAAGCGATGGACAACCGCTAATATCAGGAGGGGAAAATAATGTAGTAGTAAGCCAGGGCGGACAAAAATTGTTTTTAAAAAGCAACAGTACCTACCAGGCAAATGTTCCCCAGGCCGGAACCATAGACACTTCAATGACCCGCTTCAGAGGAACGCTGACAGGAAACACCCAGGATAACAGGGTAAACTGGAGAGAAAGTTCAGCCCTTATTACGAACTCAGTAGTTATTGTCCCTTCAATAAAGGTCAAGGATACACTGCGCCTTATTTGCGATTCATTCGACTTTTGGAATTGCGACCATTTTATGAGCGGCAGCTATACAAAACCAAAATTCAAAGTAGTTTTAACTGTAACCGGGCAAACTGCTGATCTATCCGATTTCCGTACCTATGCGATCTTTGACAAGCTGAATGGTCTCATGACGTTAAGCGGCTACACCACTGCGGGTTATGCCGTAAGTAACGTACCCAACCTGCCAATACACTTTATTTCATATGGTCTTATAGACAAGCATTTCTATGCAGGTGTTGTTGCAGCTACTCCGGCGGAAGGGCAAACTTATACGATCACATTGACCGAAACAGATCCTACAGAATTTAAAACAACGATAAACGGATATTAACGGGCACTATACAATTAACCCGTATAGGGTGAAAAAGCTGCATTGCTACCTGCAATGCAGCTTTTTCATTACTTTGTTGCCATAAATAAACGGGAACATGAAATATACTGCCGCCTTTGCGCTTACGGCGCTTGCTTTTTTCACAATGTCCTTTAAAGGAGATAAGAATGAGCATGTGGACATACATACTATAGAGCTTATCAAGAACGAGGGCTTTAATAATTCAAAGGTGATGGATATCCTCTTTAACCTGACGGATGTGAACGGACCAAGGCTCACGGGGTCTGCAGGAATGAAGAGCGCGGAGCAATGGGCACGCAAACAACTGGCCGACTGGAGCCTTACCAACGCGGCAGTAGAGCCGTGGGGTGGCTTCGGTAAGGGATGGGAGATCAACAAGGCTTACCTGGCTATGACGGCGCCCTACTACCAGGCGCTGATAGGCGTACCCAAAGCATGGACGCCCGGCACTAATGGCCCCGTAAAAGCAGGTGCTGTAGCAGTGCGCATAGATAACGCACAGGACATGGCGCAGTATGCAGGCAAGCTGAACGGCAAGATAGTAGTAATGGCACCCGCAAGCAGCGAGACTAAGCCCAACTTCACCGCCGATGCCAGCAGGATAAGCGATGATGAGCTGAAGAAAATAGCTATGGACCCGCACACCGAGGAAGTGGCTACCAACCTGAGCCAGCGCCCGGCAAAACCAAACAATACAAGAGGCGCAGCAATGGCGCTACGCAAATCCATTGATTCATTCTTTAAGGCTGAAGGTGTTGTAGCTGTATTGAGCGGTGGCAGGGGTACAATGGGCACTGTATTTACATCGAACGGGGCTTCACGCGCATGGGATGCGCCAACAGTGTTGCCTGAAATGGAAATGGGCAGTGAGCATATTGGCCGCCTGGTAAGATTACTGGATGCCGGCAAGGAAGTAACACTAGAGATGGATACAAGGACCACCTTCCAAACAGCAGACTCTGTAGAGAATAATGTAGTAGCAGAGATACAGGGCACGGACCCTAAGCTGAAAGAAGAACTGGTGATGCTGGGCGGCCATATGGATAGCTGGCATGCATCTACCGGTGCTACAGATAATGGTGCAGGAACTGCGGTAGCCATGGAAGCGATAAGGATACTGAAAGCAATAGGCATAAAACCACGCAGGACTATACGTATAGCGCTGTGGAGCGGCGAAGAGCAGGGACTGCTGGGCTCAAGAGGATATGTAAAGAATCACTTCGGCAACAGGCTGACCATGGAATTAAAACCCGAGCAATCCAAAGTATCAGCCTATTATAACCTGGACAATGGCGGCGGCAGGATACGTGGTATATACATGCAGGGCAATGATGAGCTGCGCCCGATATTCACCGAATGGCTGGAACCATTTGCAGACCTCGGTGCAAGCACTGTAACTATTAAGAACACTGGCTCAACAGACCATATATCATTTGATGAAGTGGGCATACCCGGGTTCCAGTTCATACAGGATGGCCTGGAGTATGGCACACGTACCCACCACACCAATATGGACTCTTACGACCGCATGAGCGCAAACGACCTCATGCAGGCATCTATCATCATGGCGGCATTTGTTTACAACACAGCTATGCGCGATGAGCAATTGCCCCGTAAAGCGTTACCTAAAGTGAATCCTGCGCCGGATAGCTACAGGAGGTAAAACCAAAGAAGAGTTTTTCAACAAAAAAGACAGCCGCAAAAAGCGGCTGTCTTTTTTGTTGAAATGGTATTGTCTAAGCTACCTTAGTGACCTTGATCATATTAGTTGGTAAATGCTCCTGCACAGGTGTGCTGCCTGTATTTACTACTACGTCGCCTGATTTCAGCAGCCCCTTTTCTTTCAGGAAATTGATCTGCTCGGCAATAGTGTCATCCATACTTTCTTCCTTATCGAAATAAAAGGCTTTGACGCCCCAGCTCAGGCTTAGCTGGTTGACCAGGGTCTGTGTTTTGGTAAATACATATAATGGCGACAGCGGACGGAAACTAGATAACATAAATCCTGTATAACCAGACTGCGTCATACCAATAAGCGCATTCGCTTCTATATCCTTTGCGATCTCGCAGGCATTGTAGCAAAGCGCATCGCTAAGGAATGACGGTGAGTGTGGCTTAGGAGTAAGATTACGATTATATACAACCTTTTCCTTTTCCACTTCATTGATAATACTGACCATAGTACGTATCACCAATTCAGGATATTGGCCCATAGCAGTTTCACCGCTCAGCATTACTGCGTCAGCGCCTTCCAGTACTGCATTTGCCACGTCGGTTATTTCACTACGGTTAGGACGTGTACGGTCTATCATGCTCTCCATCATCTGTGTAGCAATGATCACCGGCTTGGCACGGTGTATACACTTGCTCACAATGTTCTTCTGGATCATGGGTATCTGCTCTAATGGAAGCTCAACACCCAGGTCGCCACGGGCAACCATCACCGCATCAGATGCCAGTATTATTTCACGCAGGTGCAGCAGCGCTTCAGGCTTTTCTATTTTCGAAATGATCTTGGCATTGCTGCCTTTCTGCTTCAGTATATCCCTAAGCCCTGTTACATCTTCCGGGCGGCGGACAAATGAAAGCGCCACCCAGTCTATGTCCTGGCTGATGATAAAATCAAGGTCAGCAAGGTCTTTTTCTGACAATGAAGGAAGTGATATTTTGGTATCCGGCAGGTTTACCCCTTTTTTAGAAGAGAGTATTCCCGGGGTGAGTACTTCCACTTTTACGCGGTTGTCCATTTCCACTTCTTTTACCAGCACTTCTATCTTACCATCATCCAGCAATATCTTTTCACCTATGCGCACATCTTTGTGAAAGTCGGGATAGGAGATATAAATATTCTCCAGCGTACCGATGCTTTTTACATTACTAAAGTAAAATTCATCGCCTTTCTTCAGGTCAAGGAAATTATTTTCGATCTCACCTACACGCAGCTTTGGGCCTTGCAGATCAGCAAGTATGGCTATGTTAAAAGGGAAAGTGACGTTGATGTTCTTGATATGATCTATGAACACTTTATGTTGCTCATGTGTGCCGTGTGAAAAGTTGAGGCGGAACACATTTACCCCTTCGTGAACAAGGGCCAGCAATTTTTCATAGGTATTGCATGCGGGGCCTACTGTGGCTATTATCTTGGTTTTGTGTAGCATATATTATTCTCTTAGACATTGGTGGTCTACAGTTTGGACAATAAAATTTATACCACCCGAAGCAGTACAACAAACTGCCAATGCGCTCCAAAGATAACGATTAAGCCATGCGGATACTAGCGCTATTTAAAACTTAATGAAAAAAGCATATAGCATTATACCAGCTCTTTCAGCTTTTCTACAACTGCATCTATCTCTTCCTTAGTATTGTGGCGGGAAAACGAAAAACGTATAGGTACTATATCCATAGACTGCCCCTGGTATAATGCACCGATAACATGGCTTAATGAATTAGCGCCACTTGTACAGGCACTGCCACCACTCACACAGATACCTGCCATGTCAAGATTGAACAGCAACATATCTGAGCGCTCTGTCATAGGGAAGGAAACATTCAGCACTGTGTACAGGCTATTACCAAAAGTATCGCCGTTAAAACCAATACCGGGGAATGTTTGCTGCAATTTATCTGCCATGTACATTTTCAGTTCACGGATAGCAGTACTATCCTGCTCATAGCGTGCAGTAGCTATTTCCAGCGCTTTTGCAAAACCGATAATGCCATACAGGTTCTCTGTCCCGGCACGCATGTTGCGCTCCTGCGCGCCACCGTTTATGTATGGCTTAATAGTTACATTTTCATTTACATACAAAATACCTACGCCTTTAGGCCCATTAAACTTATGGCCTGCACCATTTATAAAGTGTACATAAGTATTCTTCAGATCGAATGGATAATGCCCCACGGTCTGCACTGTATCGCTGTGAAAGATGGCATCATACTTTTTGCATAGTTCACCTACAGCTTTAATGTCCATTATGTTGCCTATCTCATTATTGGCATGCATGAGCGTTACCAAGGTCTTGTCTTTGCTAGCTGCCAGCAGCTCTTCCAGGTGCTTCATGTCTATATGACCTTTATCGGTCAGTTTTACGTAGCTGAGCGTGGCATGCTTGAAATGTGCCATATGCTCTACTGTATGCAATGTAGCATGATGCTCAATAGGAGAGGTGATGATGTGCTTGCAGCCAAGATCTCGCGTTGCGGCGGTGATAGCGGCATTCGTACTTTCTGTGCCGCCTGAAGTAAAAAATATTTCACCTGGATTAGCATTCAATGTTTTAGCTACACTTTTACGCGCATTCTCAATGGCCATCTTCGTTTCCCTGCCATAAGAGTAGATAGACGATGGGTTGCCAAACTTTTCAGTAAGGAAAGGCATCATTACCTCCAAAACATCAGGATCAAGCGCAGTGGTGGCTGCATTGTCGAAGTAAATACGGCTCATTATCAAACAATTATATTCGTGAAGAGGACTAAAACAATAAGGGTGGCAAAATTAATATAATTATTGAACTTGGGTTGTTAAAAGGGCAGGAACATATATAATTGTATGCAAAGCCAAATGAGTTGCAAAAAATAAGGCCGCCAAATTGGCGACCTTAAAAGCTTTATTTTAATTAAACATCAGAACGGCACATCATCATCAGATGGCGGCGGGGTCTTTTTGAATGGTGTGCCGGGGCCACCATCCTCATCGTCCCAGTTAGTGTCATTCACTTTAGATTGCAAGGTCTGGAAACCACTAGGAATGAACATCTTAGAGCCTCCGAACTCGCTAGGGTCTCTGCGGATGCCTGCCTGCGGATTGTCTTTGTTTGCAGGGCCTCCGCTGAAGCCGCCACCGCCGCTATTACCGCCGCCGCCATGACCACCACCATTGTTACCGCCAAATTCAAAACGATTGTCTTCAAGGTCTACGAACTTCTGGTATTCTTTTATGAAGCGCACCTTTACCATACCCGTACTACCATTTCTGTGCTTGGCTATGTGTATGTGTGTTTCCCCTTCTATAGTTTCACCCATAGCATCGTTGGTAATACCATGATACTCCGGACGATACAGGAACATAACCATGTCCGCATCCTGCTCTATGGCTCCCGATTCACGGAGGTCACTCAACTGTGGTATCTTGGATTCCTTTCTTGTTTCTACGGAACGATTCAACTGCGACAGCGCTATAATAGGCACTTCCAGCTCCTTCGCCAGTGCTTTCAGGTCACGTGATATTTTACTGATCTCCTGCTCACGATTGCCACCTTTCTCTATGCCTGCTGTCATCAGCTGCAGGTAATCGATGAGTATCATCTGTATATCATGCTTCTGTTTCAGCCTTCTTGCTTTCGCACGAAGCTCAAAGATATTCAGCGCTGCCTGGTCATCTATAAATATCTTAGCCTCAGCCAGTTTGCCCATGCGCTGTGACATCTGCACAAATTCGTGCTCCGCCATTTTACCACGGGTGATGGCCTCCATGTGTACTTCTGTAACGCAGCTCAGCATCCTTTTTACGATCTGACCTGCGCCCATTTCCAGCGAGAATAACGCCACCGGGAAAGGCTTACCTGCGTTCATGGCCGCATTCATGGCCAGGTTCAGCGTAAAGGCCGTTTTACCCACGGCGGGACGTGCTGCAAGGATAATTAAGTCGGTCTTCTGCCAGCCTCCGGTAAGTGCATCCAGCTCTTTAAAGTGGGAAGGCACACCGGTAATATCATCAGTTTTTTTACGGTTCTCGTCTATTTCATTCAGTGTGCGTACCAATACATCCTGCAGGCTGCGGAAGTTCTTACGCAGGTGCTTATCGGTAATTTCATACAGGCCGGACTCTGCTTTATCCAGCAGATCGAACACGTCTGTGCTGTCCTCGTAAGCATCACTGATCACACTTCCGCTGATGCGTATCAACTCACGCTGGATGAATTTTTCCATCACAATACGTGAGTGTGCTTCTACGTGGGCACTGGATAATACGCTCATTGTGAGGCGGGTAAGGAGATATGCACCGCCTACTATTTCCAGCTCACCTGTTTTTCTTAATTCTTCCGTTATCGTCAGCAGATCCACCGGCGTACCCTTGTCGAAAAGGCGCCTCATGGCAGAATATATCTTCTGGTGAGCGTCTACATAAAAACAATCTTCTGACTGTATGATCTCTAAAACCTGTGCAAACGTATCTTTTTCCAGCATGCAGGCGCCCAATACGGCCTCCTCCAGCTCAGGCGCCTGCGGGGGCACCTTACCGTAAACCATAGTTGTGAGGTCCGGTTTGCGGTTTCTTGCGTTACCAAATTCTTTTTTAACGTTAACTGCCATTATACTTCTTACTATTATATAGTGTTTTAATATTATTTCTTCAGCGCCGGAGATACCTACCCCCTTAATGATCAGCTCTTTTTTATTATAGCAGCAGTAAAGATTCCACTATTAAGCCAGTATTAAGGAATGATTAAAATCCCTGTGCGGGGAACGAATGTAGCAGGAAAAATCAGAGGGAAATTGTTTTTAAAATTGTTTAATTACCCACCACCAAATAGCCTTATCCACGTCTTATCCCCATGTTCTCCACATAAAGTTCGGCAAATTTCACGGTTTTGCACATTAATTCACATAGAATTAAGTTTATCAACTGTAGAAACTCTTTTGTTAATGATTTTTTTGAGCACCTGCTTTTTGCTATTATCAAGGGTTATCTTTGTCCAAATTTAATTTTTGAAATGATCGTTTCATATCAATGGCTGTCTGCATACCTGCCGGAACCCTTGCCGGTAAATGAATTGAGCAGGATTCTTACTTCTATAGGACTGGAAGTAGAGGCTGTGGAATCCGCAGAGAGCATAAAAGGCGGCCTGGAAGGGCTGGTAATAGGCGAAGTATTGACCTGCGGAAAGCACCCGAATGCCGATAAACTGAGCGTAACAACAGTGAACCTGGGCGGCGAAGCACCTGTGCAGATAGTATGCGGCGCACCAAATGTGGCTGCCGGGCAGAAAGTGGTGGTGGCGCCGGTAGGCGCCATGGTGCATCCTACCGACGGTGAAGCATTCCTGATAAAGAAAGCTAAGATACGCGGCGAAGAAAGCAGCGGCATGATATGCGCCGAAGATGAGATAGGCATGGGCAAAAGCCACGCTGGTATCATGATACTGCCTGCAGACGCTGTAGTAGGCACGCTCGCGAAAGAATATTTCAACATACCGCAAACAGATTTTGCGATACATATAGGACTGACCCCTAACCGCTCTGACGCCAACAGCCATATAGGTGTGGCGCGCGATGTGTGTGCTTACCTTACGCACCACAACGGTAAGAGGTATAGCGTGACCATGCCCGCACCTGCGCTAACAGAAGCAACGGGCAACACAATAAAAGTAAACATAGACGCAACCACTGCATGCCCACGCTATGCAGGCATCAGCCTGAAGAATGTGAAAGTAGGCCCATCGCCTGAATGGCTGAAAGAAAAGCTGCAAACAATAGAAGTGCGCAGCATCAACAACATTGTAGACATTACCAACTACGTGCTGCATGAGTACGGACAACCCTTACATGCATTTGATGCTGATAAAATAAACGGTAGTGAAATAAATGTTCGTTTCCTTGCAGAAGGCACAACATTCAAAGGGCTGGATGAAAAAGAAAGAAAACTACGTGCTGAAGACCTGATGATATGCGATGCAACAGGGCCACTGGCAATAGGTGGCGTGTTTGGCGGACTGACAAGCGGTATCACAGATGCAACAACTAATGTGTTTTTAGAGAGCGCATACTTCGATCCGAAGCATATACGCCGCACATCATTACATCATGGGCTGCGCACAGATGCTGCTACGCACTTTGAAAAAGGCGTGGACATCACTAATGTATTACCTGCACTGAAACGCGCGGCAGCAATGATAGTAGAGGTAGCAGGCGGCGAAATAGCATCTGCAATAACTGATGTATACCCTACCCCGCTGCAGGCAACAAGCGTAGCAGTTACTTATAGCTACATACAAAAGCTGAGTGGCAAAGCATATACACACGAAGCAATAAAAGAAGTATTGCTGGCATCGGGCTTTGAAATAACAAATGAAACGAATGAAGGACTGACGCTACTGGTGCCATCTAACAAAACAGATGTATCGCAGTCGGCAGATATAGTAGAAGAAGTATTGCGCATAGACGGGCTGGACAACATACAGATACCTGCGAGGCTGAACATAACGCTGATGAAAGCGCTGAGCGGCGACAGGGATGTGCGCAACCGTACTGCTGAATTGCTTTGTGGTATGGGCATGCAGGAGATAGTTACCAACTCTATAGTAAACAGCAAGTACTATGCTGAGCGTACAGACATAGTGCGCATGATCAACAGCCTGAGCAGTGAGCTGGACGTTATGCGTCCATCGATGCTGGAAGGAGGACTGGAAGTGATACAGTATAACTGCAACCGCAAAAGCCAGGACCTGGGCCTGTTTGAATACGGCAATGTATACACACAGCAGGGCGACAAGTACCTGCAGGAATCTATGCTGGGTATATGGGTAACAGGCAATGTAGCAGCAGGACAATGGAACCAGAAAGCTGCAAAAGCTGATGTGTTCTACCTGAAAGGAATTATCAACAACCTGATGAGCTATAGCGGCCTGAAAAATATTACACAGACCTACAATGACAATAATGGCGAAAGCGAGATAGTGTGGAAGTGGAAGAACCAAACGCTGTGCACAGCAAAACAGGTATCAGCAAAAAGGCTGGGCGAATTTGATGTAAAGCAGGATGTGTTTTTCGCAGCTATACACTGGGATGTGTGGATGAAAGCATTTG
>JAOQAP010000139.1 GCA_025963465.1 Flavipsychrobacter sp. | reverse complement strand
GAGGAGCTTGAACAAGGCAAATATCTGTAAGCAGAACAGCACAAGATTGACCGTATGCCCCACCTGCGGACTAAAGTCGCCGACGAACTGTTTTTCTACAGCAAAACTGATGAGCAGCAACGGACGGTACGAGGCATCATGATTTTTAAAAACACCATAATATGCAGCATGCTTAAAGAACTCAGGAATAGAAGCTGTGCCTGCTCTTACCAGCGGATTTTCCTTTGTAAAAAACGGATCGTCGAGTGTATAGCTGTAATTGATGGTCGGGGCATTGACCAGGAAGGCAATTGCTATTAATATAATAATATACCAATATTCCGGCAGCGTTTTCACTTTTGGTTGAGCGACGACCGGAGGTTGTTTTGGTTCTGCTGCTTTTGCGGCAACAGGAGCAGATGATCGAGGGGTTTGTTTGTTCTTAGCCATGTGAAAGGTAATGGGCATTTAATTGCATGGTAGCAAAGTAAAATATAAAATCAATACCTACCAAAGGTAAAAATGTTCTTCTACCTGGAATTTGTAATTGGGAATTTGTATTTGGGATTGCTCTGTGCCCTTCCGTTACTTTATTAGCGCTTTCTTTTTAGCATAATTCATTATTATTACCTACTTTTCTAAAAATGAGCTATTAGATGGATCAGCATAAAGATGCAGTAATAAAACAGGAAACAAGTTCGGGTGCACTCTCTACCCTGGTGACCGTATTTTTCTTTTGGGGATTTATAGCTGCGGGTAATGGGGTTTTCATCCCGTTTTGCAAGCACTATTTTCATCTTGACCAGTTCCAGTCACAGCTTATTGACTTTGCCTTTTACCTGGCCTACTACCTGGGGGCATTGGTACTCTACTTTTTTGCCACAGTATTTAATAAAGATATAATAGCCCACTGGGGATATAAGAACAGCATCGTATATGGTCTGTTATTCTCTGCCTTTGGTGCGGTCATTATGATACTGGCGGTGAACGGTAACACATTTCCGGGAATGTTGTTAGGCCTGTTTACTGTGGCCCTTGGATTTTCACTGCAACAAACAGCAACCAATCCGTTTGCAGCATTGCTGGGACCACCTGAAACAGGTGCACACCGCATAAACCTGGGCGGAGCGGTGAATTCATTTGGCACGGCAATAGGGCCTATAATAGTGGCGCTGGCGCTGTTTGGGTCTACCAAAGCAAATGATGACCAGATCAACTCATTGGGATTAGGGAAGATAACTACGCTTTATGTATTCGTAGGGGCGCTGTTCCTTGCCGCTGCTGCACTGTTCTTCTTTTCAAAAAAATTACCTTCCGGTAAGTTTGAAACAGAAACAGAAAAGTCGCCTAAAGCACTGACCGCACTGGCACTGATGACCATACTGCTCATTGCCATCTTCGTGCCCATCTTCAGGAGCTATCTGGTAGTGACCGAGGATAAAGCGCTGATACAGGAAATGGAAATGACCCGCTTCAAGTGGCTGCTCTGCGGATTGGCCATCATACTGGGTACGATGCTGGTTTCCTTCCTGAGCGCAAAGAAGAATGCAAATGGCTGGGGCGCTATGAAGTACCCGCAGCTGGTGCTGGGCATGCTGGCTATCTTTACCTATGTAGGTGTAGAGGTGACCATACAGAGCAATATGGGTGCGCTGCTTGCGCTGCCCGACTTTGGCGGATACACGTCTTCGCAAGTAGCACCGTTCATATCTATGTACTGGGGCAGCCTGATGATAGGCCGCTGGACGGGGTCTATAAAAATATTTGAGCCTACGCGAAGCATGAGGAACATATTGCTGTTCGTAGTGCCTGTGGTGGCTTTTGCTGTAGTGCTTGCTGTGAACGCCATTGCTCAAAATGATATTAAACCTTTGTACTGGTATATCGTTTGCGTTACCATACAGGTATTCGCATTTTATGCGGCACAGGATAAGCCGGCAAGGACATTGCTTATATTTTCCCTGCTAGGTATAGCTTCTATGCTTGTAGGTATATTCAGTACCGGTACTATAGCTATATATGCATTCCTGAGTGGTGGATTGTTCTGCTCTATTATGTGGCCGGGCATCTTTGCGCTGTCTATAGCGGGATTGGGCAAGCATACCTCACAAGGATCTGCGTTCCTTGTAATGATGATACTGGGTGGCGCTATAATACCGCCTATACAGGGCAAACTGGCTGACCTTCAAAGCATTGGCATACACGCTTCTTACTGGATACCCGTATTCTGCTTTGCTTACCTGGCATTGTTTGCCGTAGGTGTCAAAGGGATATTGCGCAAGCAGGGAATAGACTATGATTCGAGTATAGAAGGGGGGCATTAAACAAGATATATGACGCGACTAATTATACTTGTCATATTATTGTTCATCGTCTGTACAGAAAGTCACGGACAATCCAGTTGGACCGTATGTCCGAGACCATCGCCACCTGTGTTAATAAGAGGGGATAGTCTGCATGCATTTTTAACCCAGCATATACATCGGGAAGAAAATGAGATCCTCGTACGTTTAGGATATATTGATTCAAATGCAGCAACTATTCAGGAAATAAGAGATAATCTGGAAGTAGGTTTGTTGGTATCCAACAATAAGTACAACGTTATTGGTTTTACCATGTTGTATTCGCCTAAAGGGCACGATGGAATAGGCCCTTACCATATGACTGGGAATCGGACACTGCCATCATTATTGGAAAAATTAAAGATGTACACTATAAAACGAGGCGATAAGATCGAATTTGAAAATATCAGGATTCAAAAAGCAGGCAACAATAATAGCGTACCTGTAAAGGCGATCAAGATAACGGCATTATAAATTTCGGCCTTTACAATTAATGTACAAACACCTAACTTTGCCAAAAAAAACGACAACCATGACACTTACATTAATTATCCTGTTCAAATTCTTCGCATTTTTTGCACCGGCAAAGGCTGATGCTGTACCGACCAGTATCTATGATTTTAAAGTAACTGCCCTGGATGGCGGTACTATAGACTTTGCGAAGTACAAAGGCAAGAAAATAATGATCGTTAATACAGCATCGCAGTGCGGTAATACGCCACAGTATGCCGAACTGGAAACTATGTATAAGAAGTACGGTAACAAGCTGGTGATAGTGGGTTTTCCTGCAAATGACTTTGGCGCACAGGAGCCGGGCACAGACAAGGAAATATCTGCGTTTTGCACAAAGAACTACGGCGTTACGTTCCCAATGGCATCAAAGATCACTGTAAAAGGTGATGCGATGGCGCCTATCTACAAGTGGCTAACGAACAAGCAATACAATAAACTAAAGGACAGCGAAGTGAAATGGAACTTCCAGAAGTACCTGCTGAACGAAAAAGGCGAGCTGGTAGCTGTTTTTGCTGCGGGTATGAAACCTAGCAATCCTGAAATAGTAAGCGCTATAGAAAAATAAAATATTAATACATGTATTGAGCCGCCCACATAACGGGGCGGCTTTTTTATATACTCACTATTGCATTATTCCTTATCTTCAACTACAAAAAATACTTTTTATGTCAGACACAGCAACAAAACCATTCCCTTCGGACATTGAAATATCGAGGTCGACGAAGCTAAAACCAATAGCAGAAATAGCAAAGAGCCTGGGCATAGACCCTGAAGATATTATCCCTTATGGTAAGTACAAGGCTAAGGTGCCATTATCTTACATAAACGAAGAAAAGATAAAAACGAGTAACCTGATACTGGTAACAGCCATAACACCGAATAAAGCAGGTGTGGGCAAAACAGTAACAAGTGTTGCATCGTCACTGGGCCTGAATTATATAGGCAAGAAAGCGGCAGTAGCATTACGTGAGCCGAGCCTTGGCCCGTGCTTTGGTATGAAGGGTGGCGCTGCCGGTGGCGGTTACTCACAGGTATTGCCAATGGAAGATATCAACCTGCACTTTACAGGTGACTTTCATGCGATCACCTGCGCCAACAATATGATATCTGCACTGCTGGACAACTACCAATACCAGAACAGGAATACAGAACTGGCACTGGACCGTATAGTATGGCGCCGTGTGCTGGATGTGAATGACCGTTCACTAAGGAACATGGTATCGGGCCTGGGTGGTACAGCTAACGGCGTACCACAGGAAGCGGGATTTGACATTACACCGGCATCGGAGATCATGGCGCTGTTCTGCCTGGCGAGTGATGAATTAGATTTGCAGGCAAGAATAGAGCGTATAGTGCTTGGCTACAAATCTGACAAGAAACCATTTACAGTAAAGGACCTGGGTGTGGCCGAAGCAATAACCGTATTGCTGAAAGATGCATTGCTGCCTAACCTTGTACAGACCACTGAGCAGACAACTGCATTTGTACACGGCGGACCATTTGCCAATATAGCACATGGCTGTAACTCAGTACTGGCTACCAAGATGGCGCTGAGCTGCAATGACTATGTAGTTACAGAATCTGGCTTCGGCAGTGACCTGGGCGCTGAGAAATTTTTAGACATCAAGTGTCGCCTTACAGGCTTGCGTCCTAAGGCAACGATCATCGTGGTTACCTCTGCAGCACTGAAACTGCATGGCGGTGTGATAGCGGCTGAAATAAACAAACCAAACATGGAAGCGCTGATAGCGGGCCTGCCTAACCTGCAGCGTCACGTAGAGAACATGAAGAACTTCGGGCAAAGCGTTGTGGTGTCGTTCAACAAGTTCAAGCACGATTCACCGGAAGAAATAGCTCACCTGGAAAATTTCTGCGAGCAGCAGGGCGTGGTTTTCGCCATCAACAACGGCTTTACCAAGGGCGGCGAAGGCGCTGCTGAACTGGCACAGAAGATAGTGAATATGGTAGAGAACCATCCATCAAAGGATATCAACTTTACCTACGATCTTACTGACAGCATTAAAACAAAAATAGAAAAGATAGCTACCAAGATATACCGCGCAGGTGAAGTAGTATTTACCGGACCAGCGGCAGCAAAACTGAAAAGCTTTGAAGCCAATGGCTGGGGCAACCTGCCGATATGCATTGCGAAGACGCAGTATTCTTTCTCTGACAATGAAAAGAACATTTGTGCACCAACAGGTTTTACTATTAACATACGCGATCTTGTGATCAATGCAGGTGCAGGATTTATAGTGGCTGTAGCAGGTGAGATCATGCGTATGCCGGGCTTACCAAAAGACCCACAGGCACTACGTATTAAACTGGTGAATGGTGATATAGAAGGACTTAGTTAATGGCTTAATTGCTCAATAGCAGAATGGCTCAATTTTATGCCCGATACTGATCGTATCGGGCATTTTTTATTTTTTACTACTTCACCTCATAGCCAACAACAAACACCGGTGTTTCCGTAGCTGTAATCGTTATTTTACCGCCAGTAGTTTTTTGCTGCACAACGTTCATCTGTGTGCTACCTGTTTTGGGAGTATATATCCATGCTGTTGCCGCGCTGCCAAGGTCTATGGTGCAGGAAGCTGTTTTGCCTTTTTCATCGGGAACAAAAGCGATATACATGAGCTTACCATTATTGTTATAGCGATCTACTATGGGATTGTTGTCTATTGTTGCGTCGTAAGTATACTTGCCAAATAATTTATTGACCTGGTACATATAGTCTGCAACGGGACGGCGGGACCTGTTGGCATTGATGAGGCCGCTGGTGGCAAATTTGGTATCGCTCTTTGGATTATCGTCCATGAGCTCGTAGAAGAATACTTTTTGTATACCGGAGCGAGCGTAGAGCAGGGAGGTACGCAGGCACCAGTCGGCCTGTGTTTCCAGTACGGAACGCTTATTTATGGGTATTGCTTTTTGTATGCTGTTCTGGTGTACGTCATACCCGGTCTCTGTGACCCATACCGGCATATCGTGAGCAAACTGGTGGGCCACGGCCATAAAGTCACCGGCATTCTTTGCAGCGTTAGTGAGCTCGGGAGCGCGACCGGTAGTCTGTCGTTTATCGGCAATATAATCGGCATCGTTGCAGTAGTAATGATAGTTGATGATGTCCCATGGAAGATCGGGAGAACCGTCCGGCTTTTTGCCCCTGTGCTGTATGCTCCAGTCTATCATGCCTCTTACATAGTCTGTATTAGGATCTGCAAGACCGGCCATTACCACCTTCATAGACGGGTCCGCATTCTTTACCCCTATGCCCGGCCCCATTGTATTCTTATTGCCATCGTAGAACGCAGAGAGGTTGGCCGCATACTCGCGCCCTGTCTGGTAGGCCCTGCGGCCCTGCCACCACTTATCACGCTCATTATCGCACTCTATGTAGTTTACAACATTCATCCCTGTTCTCACGATATTCCTAGGGCCATTTGGCCATGGTGTAAATACAGTATCTACTTTGATCAATCGCGTATCTATGTTCTTGTTACTGCCATAACGGGCGGCGAACTGGAAGCTCATCCGTGCTTGCTCTATGTATGATGCCGGGTCTGACAAGTCTTTACCGAAACGAGCGGGGACATTCTCATCACCGTGCTGATCCTTAGGGGTAGATCCCTGCATCCAATCGGGAACTGTTTTGATACAGGCGAGCACTTCTATGTGTTGTGATCTGCACCATTGGTAGATGGTATCGTAATTCCAGGTGCCGCTTTCTGTGAGTGCGAATGTGTAACTACCCTCCTTTGGTTCCAGTTTGGACCAATCGAGATAATGGCGAACGCCGGTGAAACTCTGTATCGCATTCAGCCTTACCGGGTCGAGCTTCAATATATCTGAAGGATTCATAAAATCCCATTCAAAGGCATTGACTCCAAAATAGTTACTGAGCGGTACTGATTTCTTTACCACAGGAGTAATAGCAGCCGGAGGTGTATAGCTTCCGTAAAATTCCAGCTCGCCGGGGAAAAATCCCCAGGTATTGATAACGAGATAGCGGATATTAGTTATGGACCTGCTCAGTGCATATACATCCGGCTTAGCGGGATCGGGACCATTCCAGCCATTGTACCGCATGCCTGTAAAGACTGCCAGTTGTACTTTCTTACCATCTTCGAGTATGGCATAGATAGTGGTAGGCTTATCTGCATTTGAGCCTTCCCAATCGAACATCATGATGCTGTCGATGGTCATGTGTTCGCCTTCCAGTATGGGATACCAGAGATCGTAATTGTCCAGCACCTTTCCATGACCTGCATCTATCTTTTGACATTGTTTGTTATCGAATAACTCATCGATAGGCTGTACGGGCGTATTGAGTTGATACCAGCGTTTGGCATATATGGGTATCTTGCCCCGCCCGTGAAAATCGTGGTTGTCACTCTGAGAACAGCCAGTGAGGTAAATGAATACTAATAAGAAGGTGAGGAGTGATATTCTCATTCAGTACGAAGATATATGCTTCCTGACACATAGCTACAGTGATAAGTAACCTAATTAACAATTTTACATCGCTAATTTACAAAATTCATGCATTAAATTTGGCACTATATTTGATGATGTTCTGCTACAACTCTCATTATGAAATCAATACTGAAATTAGTCATTCTATTTTCTATAGCGGCGTTTAGCCAGACAATCTCCAGTTGCTCAAAGAAAGACGCTACGCCCCAGGCAGTATCACCGACCAAAAACACCTCACTTGTTGATACTCCCATGAAAGCATATGCCACATGTTCTTACTATGATCAAAGCTTAAACTCTGAAGTATCCGATTTCTCCATTCTTGCAGTTGCGGGAGATACATTGCAATTTTCAGGACAAGCAGTAAAGTTTTACAACAACGATTATCATCCCACACCAGCATATAAATTTGTGTGGCATTTTGGAGACGGTGATTCCGCAATTTTTTCGAGTACCAGCCCCACCATGCAAAATAAGGTGAGTCACTTATATAAAGACTCAGGAAAATATACCATCCGTTTAATTGTGAATGATACAATTGTGGTTGGATCAATGTTAGTTGCTATTTGCAGCGACCCACTTTATACTTATAAGTTGTGCGTGCAGAAGAATTGGCACGAGGGGAAGGAAACAGTTTACCAGGATGATATTTTTCAGAAACAAAATAGCCTGCCTGATTCTTCCTTTGCGATCGTTTACCATAGTAAAATAACAATCTCATTATGGGGGCAAACCTATTTTTTTATTCCCGAAGCTTCTTCCGGTGATCATTTGGTATTTGGCGATTATTCACCATTGTATTTCAATATAAACACTGATTCCTTTCTTTCTAATCCGAAAGTTAGTTCAATATATTTTAATACGCTAACCGATAGCATGAGCATGTCTCACGTTAGTAACATTTATGGGCCAAGAGGCTCCTCTAAAACGAGCTACCACGTTTTCTACCATTCCCCTTAATAAGGTTAGTATACTCAATACACAACTTAGGTTTACCATTCAATTGGCGTGATTTTTATAGCTATTCTGTAAAAGCTATAAGCATGAAAAAGATCGCTTACGGTACAGCAATGCTGTCCATACTATTAATGACCGCCTGTAAGGATGCACCAAAGGCCGATGAAGCAAAGACAACGGAGGCCAAAGCGGTAGAAACACCGGCACCGGCAGCTAACAACGTAGACCTGCAAAAAAGCTCGGTGCAATGGGTAGGCACAAAACCAACCGGTCGCCACCATGGTACAGTAACGCTGAAAGAAGGCAACTTCAAAATGGATGGCGATAACATAAAGGCCGGTCATTTTGTTATTGATATGAACAGCATCATGGCTTATGATGATGATAACTCAGCCAATGACAAACTACAGGGCCACCTGAAAAGCCCGGACTTCTTTGATGCTGCAAAATACGGTACGGCTGAATTTGATATAACGGGTGTAACAGCAGGTGCGCCGGCTGATAAAAACCTTATTATGAAGGATGCTACACATACTGTGACCGGTAACCTGAAAATAAAAGATGTGACCAAGAGCATTTCTTTCCCTGCAAAGATCACTGTTGCAGATAATAATAAACTGATGGCAGATGCCGAATTCAACCTGGACCGTACATTGTGGGGTGTCAGCTACAAAAGCGACAAATCACTGGGCGACAAGGTCATCAATTCTGATATAAATTTCAAGATACATATTGAAGCTACGAAGTAAGCTATATTTGAATTCTATAAAACGCAACAAGAGCCAAATGGCTCCTGTTGCGTTTTATTACATGTTGTCAAATTACACGTCATACTCAATATCTATGTTGTGCTTGGCCAGCAGGCCCGCTATGCCCATGTAGGAGAATTTTGCTTTCTTAATTTTATTTACCTCCGGATCAAGCGCATAGTTGCGGGCCGTGCGGAAGTCTGCTTTCTCGAGATTGGTCCGTGAAAAATTCGCATCTGTGAGATCGCAGTCGGAGAATATCGCCATTGAGAGATCGGCTTCTTCAAAATCCACCTGCTTCAGTGAACATGCGTTGAAATGTATCTTCTTCATTTTCTTCTGAAAGAACGAAGAATAGTCGAGCACACAATTACTGAATGAAACAAAGAACATAAAGTTGCTACACAGACCGAAGTTGATACCCATGAGCTTGCAGGAATTGAAATGAATATTTTTAAGCCCGGCATGCTGCATAGTTACGAGCGAAAGATCGCAGGTATTGAAAGTACAATCCAAAAAGTCAGTACCGCGCAGGTTGGCGCGGGAAAAGTTGCAGTTGTTGAATGTGCATTTGATGTATTCCCCATCGAATAATTCCTGTCCTGAAAGGTCTTCCTGTTCATACGTTTTGTTTTCTTCCATGGCTTTTTTGAATTGCATACCCACCCAATAATTAATACTAATTTCTTGAGATTGCTTCCTTCGTCGCAATGACGCGAGTGAGAGCCGCAAGCATTGTGGGTCTACGTTGTAATAAACTATTATGCTTTTGTCTCCTTATGTTTCCTGATCTTGAGTATGATCATCTTTGATGTAGGCGTATTGCTCTTGTCTGCGGTGCTGCCAATCGGCACCAACACGTTAGTTTCAGGGAAGTAAGTAGCCGTACACTGCTCCGGTATACTAAAAGCTACTATGATGAACTTGTGCGCTACGCGTTCAATATTATTGTGATAGTTGAACAGATCAACCACATCTCCTGCTTTAAAACCAAGACGGGCAATATCTTTTTCATTCATGAAGATGATACGGCGCTCATTGGTAATCCCACGATAGCGGTCATTCAGGCCATAGATGGTGGTATTGAACTGGTCGTGGCTGCGGAGGGTCTGCATCATCAATTCATCATCTGCCAGCTTAGGGAAGGTCACTTCTGATACATTGAAATTGGCCTTACCTGTGAGCGTGTTGAATTTGCCTTCTCGTGCACCATTTGGCAGGTAGAACCCACCCAGTATGCGTACCCGCTGATTGTAATTATCAAAGCCGGGAATAGTAAGCTCTATATCGTTACGAATAAAATCATAGTCTTCTTCGTACAGGCTCCAGTTGATCTTTGAACGATCACCGAATGTGGCTTTTGCCATACGGGTTACGATTACCGGCTCACTCAGCAGGTTGTCAGATATTGGTTTCAGGTTACCCTTCGACATCTGCACCACACCCATGGAGTTCTCGCAGCTTACGAATTGCTCTTTGCCGTTCATGATATCTTTATCACTACGGCCATAGCATGGCAATATAAGGGCTTCCTTACCATGAATAAGATGACTACGATTGAGCTTGGTGGACACATGTACCGTAAGATCACATTTCCTCATGGCATCTGCCGTGTAGTCAGTATCAGGGGTTGCGGAAAGGAAGTTACCGCCCATGGCGATGAACACTTTGCCTTTTTCCTTGTGCATGGCATGTATGGCATCTACCACATCATAACCATGATGGCGTGGTGGCTCAAAGCCGTAAGTAGCTTTCAGTTTATCCAGGAATTTCTCTGATGGTTTTTCGTAGATGCCCATGGTACGGTCGCCCTGCACATTGCTGTGCCCACGTACGGGGCATGTACCTGCACCGGGCTTGGCTATACTGCCTTTCAGCAACAGGAGATTTACCACCTCACGTATGGTATTCACGGCGTTCTTATGCTGTGTAAGCCCCATAGCCCAGCAGGCTATTATCTTCTTTTTGCCTATCAGCACATCAGCAGTCTGGCGAACCTGCTCCATGGATATACCTGCGGCATCGGCCAGCTCCTGTACTTTGTATTTCTTTATACCGTCTATAAACTCGGTATAGCCCGTAGTATTCGCTTTTATAAAGTCATGATCGAAAACACTGCCCGGGTTCTTTTCTTCAGCTTCCAGCATTAGCAACTCTATAGCTTTCAGTAATGCCATATCGCCGTTCAGCTTCACCTGCAGGAATATATCGGTGAGCTTTGCTTTGATTCCTAATGCGCCCTTTACCGTTTGCGGATTAGTGAAACTGATAAGACCTGTTTCCGGTAATGGATTAACAGAGATTATAGTTGCTCCATTCTCCTTCGCTGTCTGTAAAGCGGAAAGCATGCGGGGATGGTTGGTACCGGGATTCTGACCAAGTATGATAATAACCTCTGACTCATAAAAGTCTTCAAGGGTAACAGATCCTTTACCTATACCTACTGATTCATTGAGCGCTACGCCACTTGATTCATGGCACATGTTGGAACAGTCGGGCAGGTTGTTGGTGCCGTATTCCCTGACAAATAACTGGTAGAGGAAAGCAGCCTCATTGCTGGTACGACCCGATGTATAAAATATAGCTTCGTCGGGTGATCTAAGCTTATTGAGGTGTTGAGCTATTTTTTTGAACGCGTTATCCCAGGTTATTGGCTGGTAATGTGTTGCGCCTTCAGGCAGGTACATTGGCTCTGCCACACGACCTTTTTTCCCTATCTCGTAATCGTTCAGCTTTGCGAGATCCATAACGGAATTATCCGCAAAGAACTTTGCGGTGAGCTTTTTTGTAGTGGCCTCTTCGGCTACTGCCTTAGCGCCATTTTCGCAATACTCAGCTATGGAAGAACGATGCCCATCAGGATCGGGCCATGCACAACCGGGACAATCGAAACCATCCTTCTGGTTGAGCGCTGCCAGCGCCTTCAATCCCCTACCTACATTCATTTCGCTGAATACGTGCTTAGCGCTGGAAAGCACAGCACTGAATCCGGCTGCAACTACCTTTGGCTTAGACAACTTCATATCCAGGAATTCTTCCGGATTTTCGGCATTGGGAAGGTTCTTATTCTTATTATCCATAATAACTGAAATAGGCAGATACAAATATAACAATTATGGGGCAAAAAGGGCGGGAAGATATCTCTCGCAAAGGCGCAAAGACGCAGTTCCCATGTTTAGTTTAAGACCGCTAAGGAGTAGTGTACCTGGGCCATATTATGCTTTAAAGGCTGGTTGGGGATAGTGTAAGTCGAGCAGTAATTCGGTTATTTCTTCGTTGACAAAGTACATATCCAGCTCACCTTTGTTCTTGGCGATTATTTTGCCGCGGTATTCGCAGTTAAAACGGTTTCTGACCAGTTCAAATGTCGCACCGGATATATTTACCCTGCCTTTTTCGGAATTCTGCTCCATTCTTGCGGCTACGTTTACCGTATCGCCCCATATATCGTAAGCGAATTTTTTAACACCAACAATACCGGCAACAACACTACCTGTATGTATACCTATACGTATCTCAAAGGCATTGTCGCCCATTACTTTCCTGCGGGTATTGATGAATTCATTGATCTCCATAGCAGCCCTGATGGTATGCACTGCATGCAGATCGTCAGCTTTGGGCAGGCCGGCTACAGCCAGGTAGGCATCTCCGATCGTTTTTATCTTTTCGATCATGTATTTGCCAATAATGCCATCGAATGCTTTGAAGCAGGTGTCGAGCTCATCTATCAGTTGCTGCGGAGCCATGCGCTCGCTGACATTTGTGAAATTGACAAAGTCGGTGAACATGACCGTGACGTTGTCGAAGTATTTGGCTGCAGCCGATCCTTTTTCTTTGAGCTCTTCAGCAACTTCTGCGGGAAGAATATTAAGTAACAGATCATCGGAACGCTTTTTTTCTTCCACCAATATAGCCTCGCTGCGATGTATGGCGATGGTGATGAAGACACCCCATGTAGCTAGAAATATGAAACAGAAAATAATGTTCGAGTAATTAAAACCATTGATAGCCGCATGACTTAATGTGTATACGGGAACGGCATGTTTAAAGAACACCTCGAGATACAGGAAACTGGACATGCAACACAAGACCAGTAAGGATTTGATAATAAGGCTACCATCATGCTTTAAGAAAGGGAATACTGCTATAGCGGGTATGATGTACTGAAAACCTGCATCCCACCCTAACAGGTATACAGCCAGTACCTGGTGACCAACAACCTCCAGCATGCCGATCATCATAGCTGCCTGGTGCCGCCCTTTACGATTGAGTATGATAGCACAGACGTGAGCAGTAATACTTACTACCTGTATAGCGGCCATGCGGTATTGCCCCATGCACAGGAATACAAAAAACCAATCGAGGTGTATACCCCAACCAACAGTGTAAGCGATATTTGAGATAATGTAAAACCTGTAATGCTCTACCCTGATAGCTGCAGGAACTGTATCGAAATGAATGAATATGCGCATCAGCAGCCGCCCTAAGGGGTTGTTGACAAAGAAGTTTTTTAGCTGCAGACCGGGCATATTGTTTTGCCAAGATAGGAACACATACGCAATTGCACAAATGTAAGCAACAAACTATATCTAGCAGGTAGTCTTCGGGTGTTCGTAATTATCTGACTGATCTTCGTAAGCAGGCGCATCGATACATTTAAAATCTTTTTCGAGCAGGAGAAACAGTTGGTCTCCGTTGCCGATCTCCATGTTATTATTATAGCCTACGGTTTCTGTTGTTACCCATTCGCGCGTTAATGAAGCTGGTACATGCATGGTGATCTTGCCCTCTGCAAAAGAAGCAGAAAGACCAGTGCCGTCCGGCATGGTTTGCAATGCATATGTAAATGCATTGGTACCGAATTCTGTTCTTTCTTCCAGGTAACCTTCTGCGCCAAACTGATCTACCTCGGGACGGGAAAGACGCACCCGGATAGAGTTGCCTTTTATACGGATCTTCATAATGTCAAAGTTAACGGTTTTTTGAAACGTAAGGAAACACGGCAGTTCGGGTAATTTTGGCTAAAGCCTGTATTATTTATTTCAGCCCGCCGCCCTAAAGGACGGGGCTATTGGATCACATGACGACCCTTTCCGGTGCAGAATAAATATTGAACCGCTCACCACGCAGGAAGCCAATGAGCGTAATACCCCATTCTTCTGCCATCTGAACAGCAAGGCTGGATGGAGCACCTACTGCAGCGACCATTTTGATGCCTGCCATAGCAGCTTTTTGTAACAACTCGAAACTGGCACGCCCGCTGAGCAATAATAAATGGCTGTTCAACGGCAGCATATTCTTATGAAGCGCCTCACCGATCAGCTTATCGAGCGCATTGTGCCGACCTACATCTTCGCGGGTGAGGACAAGGCTACCTGCGGTGTCAAACAATGCACATGCATGAAGTCCGCCGGTATGCTGAAATACATCCTGGTGGGCGCGAAGGATATCGGGTAATGTATATATGGTAGCTGCGATAAAGCGTAACTCATCTTTTATATCGAGAATATTGCAGGCTGCGAATACAGCTTCGATCGATGCTTTGCCGCAAACACCACAACTGGAGGTAGTATAAAAATTACGTTCCAGGCGGCTGATGTCAGGTTGTACCGTATCGTTCAATGTTACCTGTACTACATTATCGTTCTGTTCAGAAGCATGTTTTACCGAAACAATATCAGCAGCTGACGTGATAATACCTTCTGTGTAAAGAAAGCCGGTAGCCAGATCAAAATCGTGGCCGGGAGTACGCATGGTGACAGATATGCTTTTCACTATTCGCTTTCCGGAAGAACGGTAATCCAGCCTTATCTCCATAGGCTCCTCAGCAGCAAGCACATCATTGGTATCAATGATGTCAGACGCTGTAACTTTCTTTATAGGGACATTAGCGATGGAGGACCTGACCATGCTCAAAAATACGATTATTATAGTACTATTGGCGCACTACGGACCGACGGCCATATATATTGCCGTCACCATCATGCACTACAACCCAGTATACTCCGGGCGTTAGCTCACGCATAGATACATGAGCTTCGTTCTGCCATTGCATACCAGTGCGGCTAACTACTTGCCCGCTTACATTCATCAGCGATATGACAACAGGGGCATTAACAGAAACATCAAGGCCTGATATGGTAATATCGCCGGAAGCGGGGTTTGGAAATATCTTTAAATTATCTGCTGTTTTTACAATGTTATTTGTACCGGCGGTGTTTGTGTAAGCGCCGTAATAGTAGGTAGTAATAAAATCAGGTGTGGCAGGGAAAGCTGTGAAATCATATTCGTAGTCGAATAGTTTTATGGGATTTTTGTCTGTATTGTAAGTCATTACATACTTTGATTGCGGTATCCATGAATTTAACAAACTATCGAATCCATCAATAAAAACAGTATCAGGCAATGACGTAGTAGTATTGATCACTTTGTGCATAAAGAACATGGGTGCCCAATAACCGTTAATAGGATCCCACTGGTGCTCTTTCCATGTACTGTGATAAGGCGCAGTACCAGTGTAAGCAAATGTATCTATGATATATGGAGCCAGTGTGGTGCCATCGTAAAAACTGCTGGCTATGGTAAGCAATCTATGGCTGGCATCATAGGTATTGGTGTACTTATATTTTTCTACCAATGGTAAGAGGAAGCTGGTATCAGTAGTATTTGCATAGTTATCTATCTGTGTAAGATCGTTCGATGTGTTATAAGTATAAGCAGTCTTTGCCGCCATGCGCCATACGCCAAGATGAAGCTCGTAGGTCGTATCTCCTGTAAGCTTGCCGGCTGTATTATAAGTATAAAACTGCCTGAATGTATTTTTTGCTACACCACCCTTCCAGATATATGCGTAGCCGGTATCAATATTTTTCGCAGCGTTGAACTTATTGTCATAACGCATATTGGGATTAAAGACAGAGTCTGCAAAAAGATCAAGGTAGCTGGTGAGGCATGTGTTTGCATTATAAGTGGCATAGGCTGTTTCGTAGAAGCCATATGTCAATGTGTTGGGGTTTATCGTCCAGCGGTTGAAAGTGTCATACAATGCCTGTGGCTTACCAAAAATCCCTTCGCCATTATTAAAAACAGGAGTTGCATTATACTGGTAGTTGTACGGATAAAGCATGGAATTGTAATCGTAAATGGAATAGTGACTACCACTACTGTATCCAAGCTTAACAGAATCGGATAAAGAAAAAAGCGTATTGTCCCAGGTGCTCTGCGCAATAACCCTTGACATAGGAACACCTCCGGTAGTTTTAGCCGCAGAAGCGGTGGCGCTACCCTGACCCAATAATGCAGAAAGCATATGAGTATGCGTCAGCGAATGTAAAGCAGGTTTTGCATGTTGGGCTAAAGCAGCGTTCATACACAACGCAGCGCTAACCAGCATAAGTAATCGTTTCATCTCTGAAATTGAAAAGTGAGCAGTATTATTAATGGAAAGCTAAGACTATTATTTAATATTTTCTAATAAAATGATATTAACACTACATCAAAAAGGCAGTGACCTGGTTTGAATTTTGTTATTAAAACATCCGGCTACCAAGTGGCACTTCCATAGCCGGCCTGATCAGTACTACATCACCATTTTCATCAGCAACACCTAATGTCAGTACTTCTGACATGAACGGGCCGATCTGTTTCGTTGGGAAGTTTACGACCGCGAGCACTAAGCTGCCGGTGAGTTCTTCTTTGTTATGACGCGTTACAACCTGGGCAGAAGACCTTTTTATTCCTATTTCTGTACCAAAGTCAATTGTTAATTTATAGGCTGGTTTTCGCGCCTGAGGGAAATCCTCAACGCTTAAGATGCAGCCAACTCTAATGTCCACTTTTTCAAAGTCAGGATATGTGATCATTACCCCAAGATAGGGAATATCTTATTGATCAAATAACTGAAAAATTAAGGCAAGGCACCCATCAAACATTAATTTTGGCTAACTATAATAAAATATGTACTTTGTGTGAGCGCGGGTATTGTTTGTATTGTGAAAGGCAGGAGCGCGTGATATCATTCCAATAAAAGAGTGTAATGAAAAAAATCAGAACAGGTAAGCAGGTACTGCTGACAACGTTATTCTATTCACTGGTCATTGCGGGCACATTGGCCCTGTCTAATTCGTGCAATAAAAGCAAGACGACTACGAATAGCACTGCACAAACAACGGATGCAGCATCTGTAAAAACAACGACACCACAAACCAGGACACTGACGCAAACGGTAACAATTGCAAAGATCCGCAAATCGGGCGACGGAACTGTTTCGAAGATCATGTTCAACCAGCTGGCAGAAGTTTTCAGCGTAACTGACGCAACACTACTCGCCAACCTTCAAACAGCTTTTGAAGGAAAGAAGACAATACAGGTAACCTTTGATCCATGGCAGGGCAAAGTAATACAGATGGCCACTGCGGCACAAAAAGGGATTTCAAAAAGCGTAACTACCACTGACAAGACCACTGCAATAACTGTAGATCTTGAACACATGACAGATAAAGTGGTGAATGACCTGCCGGCTGCTGCGATGCTTAATACCACTACGGATAGCCTTACCAGTGTAATACCTGATATGGCCACCGCACAGCTGATGTTTGACTTTATAACACACCAGGCATGCGCCCTTGCAGGCCCTTACGGCATAGACCAATGTATCTCTTTCCAGTATTGCCAAGATGGCTGCTATGCCAGGGCACACAAGATGTGCTGGATCATCAATAACAAATACCACTATGCTACCCACAAAATATTCAGCTTTGCCAATGCAGGCAATGATGAGCTTTGTGTGCAGGCACAGAAATGGGGCGGCTGCTGTGTGAACTGGTGGTACCATGTGGCACCAATAGTAAATGTAAAAACGCCATCAGGCACAAAGGCTTATGTGTTTGACGCTGCCATGTTCGACCAACCTGTATTATTAGCTACGTGGCTGCATGCCCAGGAAAACCCGGCATGTGTACCAACAGGCGATGTACCCCACGTAAGTATGATCAATATACAGCCAACAGCATCTTACACACCTGCAGATGGAACAGGCTATTCATTTGATACTGACCCGTTGTATCTGAGCACTAACAGTACCATGGTAAGCTACAGCCCGTTAAAAACATGTCCATAAACAATACTAATACATCATATTTAAGCTCAACACGCGTTCTTCGCCTGTTGAGCTTATTACTTTTGTGCCTGTCGCTACATTCGTGTGCGCTGGCAAAAGGTAAAAAAGCAAAAAAGAAGGGTGTAGTACATGCTATGACCGTGGCAGCTATACGGCCAGAGAATAAAGGGGATGCTTTTGTAAGGGTGTCGTTCCTTCAATCTGCAAGGTTTTATAAACTGCCTAATAATGCTAACCCTGAGTACATGATATTGCTCAAAGAATCACTAAGCACACATACGCCAGTGCTGGTAGAGCGGGCAAAAGAAGAGTCTGATGTGATAGTAAGTGTGACGAAACAAAAATGACCTGCCGGCTAAACAGTAGTAGTTTCAGCTTCTTTTTCTGCAAATTCTTTACAGATACCGAAGGTCTTACGGTGATACGGAGAGATACCGTTATCGTTGATCCCTTTCCTGTGCACTACAGTACCGTAACCTTTATTTTCATTCCAGCCGTAATGCGGAAATTCGGCATGAAGACGTTGCATGTACTCATCCCTGTGCGTCTTGGCCAATATACTTGCAGCAGCTATAGCCGAATAAATAGCATCGCCACCTATTACGCACTGGTGAACAATACCGAAGTAAGGGGAAAACATATGGCCGTCTATCAGCAACAGGTCGGGCTTTTGCTGCAGCTGGTCTATAGCCAGGTGCATGGCCTTAAATGATGCTTTAAGAATGTTGATACGGTCTATTTCTTCATGGTCTACCATTGCTACCGCCCATGCCAAAGCTTTCCTTTCTATTATGGGGCGAAGCTTGTTGCGATCCTCTTCTGTTACCTGCTTACTATCGTTGAGCAAAGGGTGGGAGAATTTAGGTGGCAATATCACAGCAGCGGCAAATACAGGGCCTGCAAGGCAACCCCGCCCTGCTTCATCGCATCCTGCCTCTATAAGCCCCTTCTGGAAAAAACGTTTCATTATTGGTAGTACACGTAACTACAAGCAAAATAAGAGAAAAAGGCCCGAATACAGCACACTTGTATCCGAATATTTACAGTTAATGGCCAATTAACCCGAATCATTTTGTGTTATGGCACAATTCTATTAGGTTTGATATTAAATTGCTTATTATAGATTATGGGTACGGTAAAGCTTCCATTTTATGCGCGGCTGGCACTCACACTGCTGGCAGTGGTACTTGTATTTTTTATACTGAGCGCAGCCAGCAGGATATTCATTCCCCTGATCTTTGCCCTCCTTGTCTCCATATTATTATACCCGCTTACAAAATTCCTCGAAACAAAACTTCATTTCGGAAGAGTGTGGGCGGCATTGCTGTCGGTAATCCTTTTTGTTGCAGCTATGGCGGGGTTCATTTATTTTCTCACGATACAGATAGTTAGTTTTTCCAGCGACGTCCCCCTGCTGAGAAAAAGATTCATAGAAATGTTTGACAGTCTGCAAAACTGGATGTCGTATAAGATGCATATTACCAGTTTGCAGCAATCAGAATACATGGACAAGTCGGTGAACAGCATGCTTGAAAACCTTGCTCACTCAGCCAGTAATGTGCTGCTATCCCTTACAGGCCTGCTGCTGCTAGTTATATTCGTCGTGATCTTTACTTTTTTTATGCTGTATCACCGGCGCCTGCTAAAACGCTTTGCACTGCATTTGTTCAGCCCGCCGAACAGGGACAAGGTGAATGAAGTGATACTGCAAACAAAAAGCATGATCAACGCCTACGTACAGGGCCTGGTAGTAGAAATGCTACTTATCGGTATCGTGACCTCGACCATGTTCATGGTAATGGGTGTGCCTTATGCGCTGTTGCTGGGGGTGATGACCGCATTGCTGAACGTGATCCCCTACCTGGGCATTTATACAGCTGCAGCAATAAGCATGCTGGTCACATTTGCGAACAGTAGCGGGAATAAAGTACTGGAAGTAGCTATAGGGCTAACAATAGTTCACCTGCTGGATGCTAATGTATTGTTTCCCCGCATAGTGGGTGGAAGGGTAAAGATGAACCCGTTTATTACCATTATAGCCGTTATAGTAGGTGAATTCCTGTGGGGTATCCCGGGCATGTTCCTGTTCATACCTATGGCCGGCATTATGAAGCTGGTGTGTGAACGGGTGGTGGGACTGGAAGCATGGGCATTACTGATAGGTGTAGAAGACGTGGAAAAGCCTAAACGCAAGGTAAATATCAAGGAATAAGCCACCTCTCCGTTAAATTCCTGATTTCTGTTAAAGAAAATTAAAATCACATTCCTTTATTATTGTATTAATGTTGTACACGATTAAATTTGCGTACTTAATTTTATGTTCCAATTTCAACACATAGACTACCTGTACTTCCTGGGGCTGCTGCCGCTACTTGTGGTTTTGTATATAGCCGCCATATACTGGAGAAAACGAAAACTGGCTAAACTGGGCAGCGAACAACTGATCAGCGAACAGATACGCGGCTTTATAGCCGGTAGAAATACATTTAAGTTCATACTGCTATCTATAGCGCTGGCATCTGTAATAATAGGATGGGCCAACCTGCGCATGGGCGATAAAACAGAAAAGGTACAGCGCAAAGGCGTAGATGTGATAGTAGCCCTGGACGTGAGCAAGAGCATGCTGGCAAAAGATATACAGCCGGACAGGCTGACCCGCGCCAAGCAACTGATCATGCGCATGACCGAGAAAATGCAGAATGACCGCATAGCGCTGATCATATTTGCGGGGAAGGCTTATTTACAAGTACCACTTACAGTGGACTACAGCGCAGTAAAAATGATGCTGCAGAACGTAACGCCGGATATGGTGCCTACACAAGGTACTATGATAGGTGATGCTGTAGATATGAGCATGCAGTCTTTTTCGCAGAAAGAAAGGAAGTTCAAATCGCTCATCATCATATCTGACGGTGAAGACCATGATGAGCAGGCAATAGAAAAAGTAAGACAGGCTGCTGATGCCGGTGTAATAGTACACACAGTAGGCATAGGATCGCCGCAGGGCACTACGCTGTATGACCCTGCTACAAAGGCATTGAAACTGGATGAGAACGGCTACCCTGTGGTCAGCAAGCTAAATGAAGAAGCATTACGCGCTATAGCTATGGCAGGCCATGGTACTTATAGCCTGCTGCAAAACACAGATGATGTGGCCGACAGGCTGACCACTAACCTGGAAGGCATGGAACAGAAGAACATGGGATCAGTGGTGTATACCGACTTTACAAGTTATTTCCAGTATTTCCTTTTAGCCGGGTTCATAGCCCTTATTATTGAATGGCTGCTACCGGGCGTTAAAAGAAAGAAAAATGAAGCAAAATAATAAATGTGGCAATGTGACAATTCGGCAATTCGGCAATGAGTCCGTGTTATCCGATAAATGGCTTAATGTGGGTGGGTTGCGTATTGCGTTCCTGTTGGTTGTAGCTGTTGCTGTGTATAATACGGTAGCGGCCCAGACCAACAGGTATATACTGCAGGGCAACAGCCTTTATGAGCAGCAACGCTACAAAGAGGCTGCGGCAGACTATACCAAGGCCCTTGCAAAAGACCCGAATAACCCTTCAGGTCTTTTTAACCTGGGCAATTCCCTGTACCAGCAGAAACAATATGATTCATCCAGAAAGCTACTGGCGGCTACAGCCAAGCTAAGCAAGGATAAAACAGGCAAGGCTGCGGCAAACTATAATATAGGCAACAGTTACATGTCTCAGCAAAAATGGGAAGAAGCAGTAGATGCCTACAAGCAAACCCTGCGTAATAACCCGCAGGACGCTGACGCCAAGTATAACCTGTCTTATGCAGAGCAGATGCTTAAGAAACAACAGCAGCAGGATAAGGACAAAAAGCAAGACAAAAAAGATAAAGACAAGGATAAAAAAGACCAGAAGAAAGACCAGGATAAAAAGGACCAGGACAAAAAAGACCAGAAAGACAAAGATCAGAAGAACGACCAGGATAAAAAGGATGAACAAAAGAAAGACCAGCAACCACAAAGCCAGCCAAGCAAGCTATCGCAACAACAGGCAGACCAACTGCTGAACGCGCTGCAACAGGAAGAGAAGAAGCTACAGGACAAGATGAAAAAAGAAAAAGGAGTACCTGTAAAAATGCAGAAGGACTGGTAGGCGCTGGATACTGGATGCTGGTTTCTGGATACTGGATGGTTGATTACGGATACTAGATAAAGCAAGAAGAGCTGCATGATGTGCAGCTCTTCTTGCTTTGTACTAACCTCACAATGTGATAACAAATCATCACCAACATTGCACTATCATGCGAGATGATAAGCAAGTAAGTTGTCAACATCTTTTCAACATTCTAAAAAAAATTAAAAATATTTTTTTTAGTAGCGAAAATTCTTTTTAATATTGTGTAAGGATTGTGCTTACTAACCCATCCTTTATAGAGTCCGGCAGTCCACAACCTCGCCGGACTTTTTTTTGCCCCTACGTGAAAGGCTTTACCAGTGCAGCTTTCGGACGACAACATTTTTGCTTATGCCTAAGTACTATATTTTTCACAAGCCATTCCAGGTACTTACGCAATTTTCTGCAGAAGGAGATAAACGCACACTTTCCGACTTTTTCAGGCAGATACCCAAAAATATTTATCCTGTAGGACGACTTGACTATGATAGCGAAGGACTGCTATTGCTCACAGATGATAAGCCGCTTACTCATCAATTACTCGATCCTTCTTTTGCACATCCACGAACTTATTGGGTACAAGTAGAAGGTGAAATAACCAACGAAGCAATAAGCCAATTAGAAAGCGGAGTAACGATCACTGTAGACGGCAAACATTACCGGACTAAAAAAGCAAAGGCACAAATTTTCAAAGAGCAACCAGATGTAGCTGAAAGAAATCCACCTGTTCGTTTCAGAAAAAGTATACCGACATCATGGATATCTCTGACACTTACAGAAGGTAAGAACAGGCAGGTGAGAAAAATGACAGCGGCAACAGGATTTCCTACACTGCGACTGATACGTTATTCGATAGGTAATGTGACATTAGATGGATTGGCACCAGGTGAACATAAAATGATGCAACGTTTTGAACCTTGATTTTCCTGATTAATGGATTCTCATGATGTTGATTCACTTTTGAACTGTGATTTCCTGACAAGGATTTCCTGAAGCATGTTAGAGTCAAATATTTATTCATTTGTCTCTTTTCATAGTATAATCTTCTATATTCTATGCAAAATAGCCATTATCATATCAATAAGTTAATTAAATAGTTCCTTACTATTCGTTAAGTATGGTTATTTTTGCGCGGTAAACAATTTTTTGTTCATGTTCAATTTAGTTTTATTTGGCCCTCCCGGGAGTGGCAAAGGCACACAGTCTGAAAATATCGTAACCAACTATAACCTGCTGCATATTTCTACCGGCGACCTGCTGCGCGATGAGGTGAGCAGGCATACACCACTAGGCACAGAAGCCAAAAAATATATGGACCAGGGAATGCTGGTACCTGATGAGGTAGTAATAGGAATGATCAGCGGCAAGATAGATGAAATGCCGGATGCACGTGGTTTCGTATTTGACGGATTCCCACGTACACGCACACAGGCAGAAGCGCTGGATAAGCTACTTGAATTTAAGAATACGAAGATACACCTGGTATTATCGCTGGAAGTTCCTGAGGCAGATCTCATCAAGCGCCTTGTAGGCCGTGGTGAAACATCGGGCCGCAGTGATGATACAGAAGAGGTGATCACCAAGCGCATAAAAGAATACCACCTGAAAACCACGCCTGTAGCCAATTACTACAACTCATACGGCAAGCTGGAAACTGTGGTAGGCAGTAACACGATAGAAGAAACATTTAAAGCGCTCGCAAAGCACATCAACAAGTATATATTACCCGTAACATAGTGGAGAGAGGAAATTTTGTAGACCAGATACGTATATTTTGCCGTTCCGGAAAGGGCGGTGCAGGCAGTGCCCATTTTGAAAGAAATAAAATGGATGCGATGGCAGGCCCCGATGGTGGCAATGGTGGCCGTGGCGGGCATATAATACTCAGAGGCAACTCGCAGTTATGGACACTGCTGCACATGCGCTATTATAAAACCGTCCTGGCAAAGGATGGGGAACCGGGCAGGAAGAACAACTCTACCGGCCATGATGGAGCGGATATAATAATAGAAGTACCCCTGGGCACTGTGGCTCGGGATGAGGAGACAGGAGAACAGGAAATAGAGATACTGGAAGAAGGGCAGGAAGTGATATGGATAAAAGGCGGACGAGGCGGACTGGGTAATACCAATTTCGCATCAGCCACCAACCAGGCACCTGAATACGCACAACCAGGCGAAATGGGCAGCGAAGGCTGGAAGCAGCTGGAGCTGAAGATACTTGCAGATGTAGGACTGGTAGGTTTCCCTAATGCAGGTAAGTCTACACTGCTGTCTGTAGTGAGCGCTGCAAAACCTAAGATAGCCAATTACGCATTTACCACACTTACACCACAGCTTGGCATTGTATCATACAGGGACAATAAGTCTTTCTGCATGGCCGACCTTCCGGGTATTATTGAAGGTGCTGCCGAAGGAAAAGGATTAGGGCATCGATTCCTGAGGCATATAGAGCGCAACTCTGTATTGCTCTTCCTGATACCTGCAGACAGCAATGACCTCGCAAAGGAATATGCTATATTGTATAACGAACTGAAGGAGTACAATGAAGAACTGCTACACAAGCGCATGATACTGGCCGTGAGCAAGAGCGAAATGCTGGATGATGAACTGAAAGAAGAAATAGCCAAAACATTGCCGACAGACATACCACATGTGTTCATATCTTCAATGGCCAACCAGGGTATAGTCGAACTGAAGGATATGCTATGGGCAGCACTTACCGCTCCTACTGAATAGTTACAACTGCTTTTTCTATTAACTTTACGCTGTATAAGGTAACGCTATGAATATAACGACCAACAGGGTAGAGGCATTCAGCGATTGTGTCATATCCATAGTGATCACTGTGATGGTATTTGATATAAAGCTGCCTGAAGGTGTGCACCTGACCAATAAAATGGAATTGAAACAGCTGTGGTTACTGTTGCCGCAGTTTATCTCTTACCTGTTCAGCTTTGTAGTGCTTGGCATTATGTGGCTGAACCATCACCACCTGCTGCACCTGATACAGAAGGTAGATGAAAAATTCCTGTGGCTGAACCTGCACCTGTTGTTCTGGCTGAGCCTTATCCCTTTCCCTACCAATATGCTTGGGCTTAACCCGACACTCTCCTACTCCACCGCTACATATGGTGCAATATTGTTCATGGCGGCCTTTGCGCTCACCCTGCTTCGTGGCTATGCCATACGCAACAGCCTCATGTATATTAAAAGAGAAAAGACACTCAATAAAACTATAGACAAAGTAAACAGGCGGGCGAGGATAAAGAACTTTATAGGTATGGGCGCTTATCTGCTTTCCATACCCATGTCTTTCTGGTCTATATACGGCGCATATGCTTGTTTCTGCGTCATGCCACTGCTATTCTTTATTCCGGATGGGATAGACGATGAACTGCTGGCAGAGAAAATAATTGCCAGCAATGAGGCAAACCCGCCAACGCATACTCCCGGTATATGAAACAAATATCACCCAATGAGCTAAAGATGTGGCTGGATATAGGCAAGGCGCTCCTGCTTGTAGACGTGCGGGAAGAATGGGAGCGGGAGCTGTACAATATAGGTGGCATACATATACCTATGGGAGAACTAATGAGCAGCCTGGAACAGTTACCCAAAGACAAGGAGGTGGTACTGTATTGTGAAAAAGGCATCAGGAGCGTAATAGCTATACAACGGCTGGAAACTGCAGGCTTTCATAACCTCATCAATCTTGCAGGCGGTATGAAGGCGTGGAAAGAAGCTGTTTAAGCTATCGTTTCAGCTCCAGGGTGCCACAGGTTTCCGTAACTATCAGTTTGTGCGACATGCCCAGCGTAAGTGTATAATTGATATCCTGGTGACCGGCAGGGAAATTGAAACAAACCGGATAGTTATACTCTTTTACCTTATCCCATATTATCTCTTCCAGTGTCTGGCCGAATGGTCGCTCTGTGTCTTCCATATCGGTAAAGCCGCCGATTATCAGCCCCTTCAGATGATCCAGTTTACCTGCACGTTTCAGCGTGAGCAACATACGGTCTACCTTATAAAGATGCTCTCCTATATCCTCTATGAACAGTATCTTCTCCTCTGTATCAACCTCTGATGCAGAGCCCATGAGGTGCACGATCAATGATAAATTACCGCCTGTCAGGACACCTTCTGATTTGCCTGTACGGTTAAACCGAGAATGAGGTGCATGGTAGTATATGGACTCGCCTGTAAGGGCTGCATAAAATGTTTTCAGGTATTCCTCCTGCTCTGTTTCCGGCTTAAAGGCGCCGCACATAGGGCTGTGCAGTGACGGCATAAAATAGCGCGACTGCAGGTGACTATGCAATGCTGTAATATCACTAAACCCACATATCCACTTTGGGTGGCGCAGGAATTTTGTAAAATCGAGCCTGTCGAGAATGCGGCTGAGCCCGTAACCGCCACGCCCCATGATGATGGCCTCTATCTGCGGATCATCCATCATATGCTGCAGATCAGCAAGGCGCTGATCGTCTGTACCGGAGAAATAAAAATGTTCGGAGCCAATGGTCTTTCCTTCTTTTACAGTAAAACCCCAGTGGCCAAGCACCTTGACCGCATACGCTACCCTATCCTGCGATACATAGCCGGAAGGACATGTAATACCAACAACAGAACCGGTTTTTAGGAAAGGAGGATGAATCATAAATGCTTAATTAAAATGACACAATAAAGTTACGGCAAGAATCCTACGTACACTTCATTATCTCTTATTTCTATAGGGTAAGTAAATAACTTGTACCCTTCACCGGTAGTATTGCGACCGGTCTGCGGGTCGAAGCGAAATTTGTGCATGGGACAAACTATTCGCCCCTGCCCGTCAAGCCAGCCATCGCACAGCGGCGCGCCCTGGTGAGGGCATGCAGCGGTGAAAGCGTAAACAGCATCATTTCTTCTAAGCACACCAATACGCTTGCCAGCCACCAGCATTTCGGTAAGCTTATGCTCTATAAGAGCTGTAGTATCTATTTTATGCCAGTTGTAAAGGTCCATTTAGTATTTATCTTCTGGCCAGAAAAAAGTCTTTCATTAGTTGCGCGCATTCATCGGCCATAACACCTGTTGCCAGTTCTGCCTTGGGGTGGAATGGCCAGTTTGTGCCTGTTGTTTTTCTGTAGCCGTTCTTTATATCTTCTGCGCCATATACTATACGTTTCAGTTTAGACCAGTAGATAGCGCCAGCGCACATAAGACAGGGCTCAACAGTAACGTATAATGTAGCCTCAGGCAGGTATTTACTACCCAGCTGGCTGAACGCAGAGGTGAGCGCTATCATTTCGGCATGGGCAGTGCTGTCATTCAGTTGTTCTACCTGGTTGTGGCCACGGGAGATGATCTTATTGTCCCACACCACCACAGCACCCACCGGCACCTCCCCTGCTTCGTAGGCTATCTTAGCCTGTTTCAGTGCTTCTTTAATAAAATGTGTATCAGCACCCCCAGCCCCTCCCGCAGAAATAGCGGGACCTTGTTCCGGGGCTTTCTCTTCATTATCTGTTTCCAAAATCGATCTGAATTTATTAAATAAAATTAAGGTAAAATAAAGAGGCTTCCAATATGAATTATAAGATAAAAAGAGAAGTCCCCCTTCAGGGGCGGAGGGGTTTTACTCCTTATTCCTGCTATCCATTATAATGGTCACCGGGCCATCATTCACCAGCATCACTTTCATATCTGCACCAAAAGTGCCTGTGGCAACCGGGCGGCCAAGCTTTGCTGATAGTTCGGTATTGAAGTATTCGTACAATGGTATTGCCTGCTCCGGGCGGGCTGCTTTGATAAATGAGGGGCGATTGCCTTTTTTATATGAGGCATGCAAGGTAAACTGGCTTACCACCAGTATATCGCCGTTTATCTCTTTTATATCTTTATTCATCAGTCCCTGCTCATCTGCGAATACACGCAGCTGCGCTATTTTGCCGCATAGCCATTCAGCATCTTCCCTGGTATCTTCCGTTTCAATACCCAGTAGTATCATGAATCCTATGCCTATAGCTGCTGTTTCATTGCCATGAATGGTGACACTTGCTGTGGAAACCCGTTGAATAATGACCCTCATATAGCCTTATATCATTGTTTACGCTAAAATTAATAAGATTCATGGTTACGTCATACATTGAGGTTATTTTTGTTGCCTGATGACCAACCTGACTGATACCATAGCGGCAATAGCAACTCCACCCGGTGAAGGTGCCATAGGCATGATACGCCTGAGCGGCAGCGAAGCAATAAGTATAGTGAACCAGCTTTTTTCGGGTAAAGACCTAACCAAACAGGCGACGCATACACTGCACTTCGGGAAAATAATGGATGGCGCAAAGGTGGTAGACGAGGTAGTGGCCAGCATCTATAAAGGGCCTAAAAGTTACACAGGAGAAGACATTATAGAGATCAGCTGTCACGGGTCTGGCTATGTGCTGAAACAGGTGATGAACCTGTGCATGGAACATGGCGCAAGAATGGCAAAACCGGGAGAATTTACGTTACGAGCATTCCTCAACGGCAAGCTAGACCTGACGCAGGCAGAAGCCGTTGCTGACCTGATCGCGAGCCAGAGCAGTTCTGCACATAAAGCGGCTATACATAACCTGCGTGGTGGATTCAGCGAAGACCTGAAAGATATGCGTGAACAGCTCATCAAATTCAGCGCACTTATTGAACTGGAGCTAGACTTTAGCGAGGAAGATGTAGAGTTTGCCGACAGGACACAATTTTATGCGCTTATAGCACAGCTCACAAATGCTACAGATGCATTGCTGCAATCCTTTAAGCTGGGCAATGTGATAAAGAACGGGGTGAGCGTGGCTATTATAGGCAAGCCCAATGCAGGTAAAAGTACGCTGCTGAATGCGTTGCTGAATGAAGAGCGCGCCATAGTAAGCGAGATAGCGGGCACCACCCGTGACACCATAGAAGAAACACTGAACATAAACGGTATCCTGTTCCGCCTGATAGATACGGCAGGTATACGTGAGCACAGCCTGGACACCATAGAACTGAAAGGCATGGAGCGCAGCATGGATGCCATGAGCAAGGCAGATATCGTGATACACTTGTTTGATCTGACAGACCTCACTCCAAATTCCAAAATACAAAATACAAATTCCAAAATACTGCATGTAGGTAATAAGGCTGATATAGCACAGACGCCAAATTCCAGATTCGAAATTCCAAATCCCAAATCCCAAATCCCAAATTCCAAATTACCGCATGCAGACAGTAAGACTGATGAAGCTGCTTTTGCAGATGGTGATACGATATACATATCTGCAAAGAACAAAGAGAATATACATGAGCTGAAAAGTGCGCTGTTTGCGCTGGTAGCAGAGGGCAGGATAAACCAGGAAGGTACTATTATTACAAATGCACGTCACTACGGCGCACTGCAGCAGGTAATGACCTCACTAACCGCTATAAAAGCAGGACTGGACAATAACATACCCGGCGACCTTATATCCCTGGATATACGCACCTGCCTGCACTACCTGGGTGAGATAACCGGAGAAGTGACCACTGAAGACAAACTGGATTATATCTTTTCTAAGTTTTGTATCGGAAAGTAACCACTACAAAGTAAAGAATTAATAAATTAATAAATTTATAGAATAGAATGCAAAAGCCCTGTTAATGTGGCTTTATACATTAGCACAAAGCGGGACAGACTATGTAGGGGATAATGCTGCAATCATTACTGGGAACGGTTCGGAGTTAGGTAATGATAAAGTATTAAAAAGTAGAGCTAAAAGAAAATTGATTACCCAAACAATGGCATTAAGCCTTATTGACATTGCCGTAAAGAAAGAAGATACCGAAAAGCAAAAATCCCTTTGGAATACTTACCACTGCCAAAACAAACTAATAACCATTGACGGCAGGTTTTACGGTAAGTATTGTAAGAACCGGAATTGCACTTTATGTTGCAGTATTCGCAAAGCAGATATAATCAACAGGTACTTGCCAACAATTAAACAATGGGAAGCACCCTATTTCGTTACGCTTACTGTAAAATCAGTTAAGGCCAATATGTTAAGGCGGGTATTTCAAAAATGATAGAAGGTTTTAGGTGTATAACCTCCCGATATAGGAAAAGAGCGCAAAGGGGTACAGGCGTAAAACTAATGGGTATAAAGTCGCTGGAGAGCAATTACAACCACACTGCACATACATACAACCCACACCTACATATAATTGTAGCGACAAAAGAAATGGGTGAAATAATTATACAGGAATGGCTGGCAAAATGGAAAAATAATTGGGCTATCCGCAAATGTCAGGATATAAGGCCAGTAAAGGACTTAGAAAGTAGCTTGGTTGAAATAATCAAATATGGCAGCAAAATATTTACCGAACCGGATATTAAGAACCGTTCAAAAAACCGAGATAACAGCCTTATACATGAGCAGCATTGTATAATATTTTTGAAGCCATGAAGGGCCTGCGAATCTTTGAAAGGTTGGTTTCGACCAGCCTAAGACAGTAAAGGTATATAAAGGCGCAAGGGTTGTAACAAATCACTATGAATGGGTATTTCACCCTAAATATTTTGATTGGTTGAATACCGAAAATGAATTAGTCCTTTCCGGCTATACCCCTTCAAAGGAATTAGTCAACCTGTTGGAAAATAATATTGATAAAAGTTTGGACTAGTTTGGGTTTAGCATCTTCATCCTACCATGGCACAATGTTTATTTGATACCAGTAGATAAATTATATTTCACCATCTAAAAATACAGTTTATGAAAGAGATACTTATTATTTGTTTAATCGGCGCAATAGCAGGATGGATTGCAGCGGCAATTGTGAACTCAGATAGCGGGAGCCTTTTCCTTGATATTCTAATCGGAATTATTGGAGGTTATATTGGGTATAAATTATTTGGAACTAGTCTGAATATCACAGACAACATCTGGATCAATAAGACTATTACGGCAACAGCAGGAGCAACAATTCTTACTGTTTTAATAGAGTTGGGCAGAAGATTGTTTGGGTATCGCAACTACCCTCATTAACTAATCAGATTGTATTTAGTTTGAAACTTATTGTAAAAATGGAAAACATACAGTTTAACGTCTCTTTGGATGGGTTGTCATATAAATGCAACGCTATTCCAGCAAATCAAAATCCAGTAAGCGAATATATTTTGTACGTTGAAGCATTGGAAAATGTTTATGAGATAAACTTAGCGTTAGATATTTATGAGCACAATTTTATTATTCATAATTACAATAACATTATTCCTCCCGAAATAATGGAACTAGAGTTTAAATTGGGGCAAGTTTTATACCATCGGTACATTGCTGAAATATCTACAAATGTTGAGCACATAGGCCAACTATCATAAAAATTAGTTTACTAATTACTGGAAAGAATTGTCAACTACTAACCTAATATTAATCGCACAGTCGACCAAACAGACGTAAATAACTATTACTATTTTCCGATTCTACAAAATGTGAAATGTATGATCAACGACCAAATAAAAGCCCTTCATAGCAAAATTACTGGTAAAGGAAAAGAGTGATACAAGACCTTGGTAAATAAATTGCTAATGCGCCCCCATCCGATATTTCTGAATTATTTAAATTGAAAAGAGAAATTATATTGATCTCTCAGCAAAAATGCAGGTTAATTGAGGAATTTAAAAAGCTGTTGCTCTAAACCTCTTTCTTTTGAGTATACATAAAGGAGCCACTCCGATTTAATTTAGCCCTTTAAAATACAAGCAACCGTCACTTGACAGTGTTTCACTTATAGTCCATCTTGCACCGAATTGAATCTTTTGGTTTCAAAACTGCATAGGAACTAGTCAACCTATTGGGGAATAATATTGATCTAGTGTTGAATAGAAAAAACCTACTTTTTCGGTATCATATATATTAGTAATTTTTTTTGTTATCAACCAATGCATGCACAGTGTATATCATCTGGAATTAAATATTGTAACTCCACATATTATATAACAATTTGACTTTAATACATAGTAAAGTATTAATTAAAAATGAAAATTATGGCATACTCTTTTAAGGTAGAAAGGAAAACATATAAAATGGGAAGTGTAGAAATGATGAATGTAGAGACGGCAGCTTTAGAATCGAATCTTAATAACAAAATCAAAGAACTTGAAGGAACAATACATATGATTGCGCATAATCTACGTGGTGCTGGGGGTAATATAAAAATGCTTGCAGAGGTTTTACAAAAAAAGGCAAATAAGGAATCTACTTTAAGCGACGATATCCATGATGTGTTCACTGCTGATGAAGCTATACAATTTATACATGAAGGTAGTTCATCTCTATTGAACACATTAAATACATTGATGAAGGTAACAGATATTCAGCTGAACACCAGCATACAATATAATGCCTGCGGTATTGTTACTATTGTCCAAAAGATTACACACCAGCTTCATGGCTTCATTCACCAAAAAAACGCCATAATCAACTTTGATTTAGAAATTGAAACTATACTTTATCCCGCACACTACATGGAAAGTATCTTGTACAATTTAATAAATAATTCACTTAAATTTTCCAAAGATGATCGCCCTTTAGTAATAACTATTTCTACTTACATGCTGAATTCAAAACAGGTATTGTCTGTAAAGGATAACGGCCTGGGTATTAATTTGGAAAAATACAGTTCAAGGTTATTTAAATTAAATCAGGTGTTTCACTCGGGATATGAAAGTAAAGGAATAGGGCTTTATATCACTAAGACACAAATCGAATCTTTAGGTGGAAATATAGATGTCCAAAGCAAAGTCGGCGAGGGTAGTGAATTTATTGTAACCTTTTAGAAAGAATTCATTATTCAACACGCTTAGACATAAAAGAACGGTTAGCCCATTATTAAATTAAAGGTAAAATCTATAGCCATGAAAAAACATTTTAATGATACTATTTCACAAAAAGTGATTACGCCATTTTAGTAATAAGAATTCCTTTAGTAGTAAATCCCTGCTAATTCAATTTTTTAGAGATATTCCGGAAAATACTTTTCAAATATTTCGGTAAGCATTTCAACAGACAGTGGTTTGGTCTTATAGCCGGTGACATCTTCTATTTCCTGTGCTTTTTTAATGTCAGCCGGGTTGGCCGAGGTCGTCAGCATCAGTATCGTGATTCTTGCCTTTTGCTGTTTGTCTAAATGCTTATACTCTTCAAGGAATTCCCATCCGTTCATTTTCGGCATGTTAATGTCCAGAAAGATCAATTCGGGCGTAACCTCGTTTTCGTCTCTTAGAAACTTTAACGCCTCTAGCCCATTAATAGCTATTTTTATGGAGTCAGTTATGTTCATTCTATTGATGACGATCTGG
>JAOQAP010000010.1 GCA_025963465.1 Flavipsychrobacter sp. | reverse complement strand
TAATAGGCTTGCACAACACGCTTATTAATCTCCGGTGGTCAATTATACCGCCAAAATGCTACACCTTGATGGCGCATTTTACTTCTTAGATAAGTCATTCATTGCCTTGTAGCAATTTGATAAATTTACAGATGCCACATCATAGTCCGGTTTTTGCCGCAGCGAAGCATTAAAACAATCTATTGCCTCTTTATAGTTACCCTTTAGAAAAAGCGCATAACCCTTATTGTTCAATAAAAGGTAATGATCAGGAACGTACTTCAAACCGGTATCCAGCGCCTTTATATCATTGTCATAGTCTTTTATGGAGTAATAATATTGTGACTGGTACATGTAGACATCAACATTATCTTTTTTTATTTCGAACGAACGTTGATAATAACTTAAGCCTTCGGCATACTGACCCTGCCTGATAAGGAGCATACCTTTAGTATTTAAGAGATTAAAGTCATGCGGTGCATACACCAGCGCCGCGGTGATGACCTGCAATGCGGTGACGTTATCTTTGAGCGCCATGTATGAATTGGCCAGGTTAATATAAGCCATGATATAGTCCGGCTTTTCCTGTATGGCCTTTTTAAAGAGCGTTATGGATTCATCGTACCGTTTCTTATAAAACAAAAGATAACCTTTATTGTTGAGCGCAAGCCGGTCATCAGGGTATTTTTCCAGCAAATCATCTGCTATAGTATCGTTATTTTCCCACACACTGCACCGCCCATAAGTGACGTAAGAGCAGGCAAGGGCAAGCACAACAATAACAGCAGTAACCGCAGACTTGTAACGCTGCCATGCAGGATTATTATACAGGCTATGAATACCCATAGCTACCATAAACAGCAACCCTATGTATGACACATAGGTATAACGATCTGCCATAACCGCATCGCCAACAGACACCAGCTGCAATACCAGCAATACATTTACAGTAAAAAAAAGGAAGCCGAAGGCAATCAACCTGGTTGAGCTTAATGTTCTGTAAATAATATAGCCTAATGCTGCAATAACAACAGGCGTTGCATAGAGCCAATAAGGCAAATGACCATCAACCAATTGCGGATACGGGTAATAATTTGACAGATGTACAGGAAGGATAAATTTGAACAAATAGGACAGGTAAGCATAGGCAGCAAAAAATATTCGCTGAGAGACGGGATAGTAATCGTGCAACAACCGGTCAGCCTGCTGTGCCTTAATGGCCACAATGCCCATAACCAATGCTATAACAAAAAATGGTGCTTTTTCTATCCAAGCCCATTTATCAAATCTCCGCCTGGTATAAAAATCAAGCAACAGTAAAACCAAAGGAAAGACAATAGCAGATGGCTTAGAGAATACAGACAACAGAAAGAAAAAGAATGAAAGCAGTATCCATTGCAGTTTCCGGCTGGCTTCTGACTCGCTTCCTGCTACCGGTTCTTTGTTAGTCGTTTCCAAATACTTACAATATGCGATCAGCCCAGCAATAAAGAAACAGGTATACAATACATCTTTCAGCTCTGCCACCCATGCTACTGACTCCACATGCATAGGATGTACGCCAAAGAAAAGTGCCACAATAGCCGCCACAAACATCTTCCTGCCACTCAGCAAATAAATGAAGAGGAAGACAAGAACAACATTCAATAAATGAAGCAGTACATTTACTTCATGAAAGAGTTGTGGTTCCATACCTGCCGCGTGAAGCTCTAACGCATACACGATCATTGTAAGTGGTATATAGGTACCCACAAAATAATGCGGCCCGAAAAAAAATGCTATTGCTTCAGACAGAGGCTTACCAAGATGTATGTTTTCAAAAACATAGCCATTATCATCCCAGTTAGTAAAACTATTTTTCAAGGCCGGCGTAAAAGCAAAGAACGTAACGATGACTATGGGAATTATATACAACATTATATTCCCAATGCTGAACGAAGGTCCAGCCTGTTTCACCTCGCGGACTTTTTTTTCTTTGACACTTTTTTGCTGCATCGATACTTTTTTATCCCAGATAGATTTACGTACCAAACTACTAAATATTACAATCCTGTTCTAACCGATTTGCAAAATAAGAACATTAAATGTCAAAAAATGCACTTCATAAAAGCAGAAAGCCTCACAATAGTGAGGCTTTCTGCTTTTATGATTATTTATGAAATGATCAGTTCTTCAATTCGTCCCTTACGTTTTTCAACAGGTCTATGAAGTGGGTCTTTATGTTCAGTTCCAGGTCTTCTTTATTCACATACTCATATTCCTTAGAAAAAAGGTCTCTGCGCCTTTTAGGATTGTTCTCGATCTGTATATCATTTGCAAGCACACACGATTTGAGCAGATGAGCACGCTTTGTTGTATCATCAACAGTAAGCATCACTTTAACCTTTGGATAACCTACATAACCCAGTGTAATGTACACATCAAAAGGGCCTTTCAAAGCAATAAGCTGACCTGTTTGCTTTGAATACTTATATGCATTACCCGGCTTGTCTTTAATCACTACATGTCTTAGTGCGTTAATTACATTCTCATCGAATGCGATTGCAACTTCTTCGTTTTCCATTACCTGCATTTTAGGTAAAGGTAGGTCTAATAGTCTGTAATGCCTTATAATATATTAAATGACCTGCTTCATGTCACTTTCTCAGCCCCTTTACATATACAGTAAGATGAGCTATGTCTGAATCTGCGATAGCATCTTTGAACATAGGCATGGTGCCACGACCATTTTTTATCGTCTCAGTTATTGACAGGCTATCTAAAATACTATGCGGCAGATTTGCAGCATTATTGCTCTGTGCGTCGCCTGTCATACCATGGCATGCCATACATTTTTCCTGGTAAAGCACTCTACCCCTGTCTGTTGCATCAGTAGGAGCCTGTGTATTACCGGCATTTCCGTTCGCATCAGCGTTAGTTGTAGCTGCAGATCCAGACGCAGAGCTGCTATTGTCATTGCAGGCAGTAAAAAGAGCAATACATACTATGGCAATAATTGCAAGTGTATTTTTCATTTTGTGTATTTAAGGTCGGGCACAAAGCTAATGAAACAATATTATTTCTTATTAAGCTCTTCAAATGCCTTGTACACACTACGATGAAGTATGGTCAGGTGATTCTCTTCCGATAACGGTGCAGCAATAACTTTCAAACCTGAAACATTACGAAGGTTATCTACCAACTTGTTGGCATCGCCTACCATTTGTTCTCCTTCGCTACCTACCGACACGTACGCGATCTTTCCTTTATAGTCATGGCTGCTTAACAAGGATTCAGACCGGATCAGCAGAGATTCATTATCCCACCATAAGCTAGGGCTAACAATTATATACCGATCGAACAGGCCTGGTCTCTTCAATAATATCTCAGTAGCCAGCAATCCACCCAGCGATTGTCCAATGATCGTTCTTTCGCCATTCGTTCTGTATGTCTTTGCTATATACGGCTGCAGCTCTTTTTCAATGAAGGATATAAACTTAGCAGAACCACCTGATGTAGGAACCAGCTTACGATCGTCTGCTACTGTAGAGGGAAATGTAAAGTCTTTTCTTCTGTCTACATTACCAATACCTACAACAATTGATGCAGGCAGCACCTGTATCATATTCAGGAACTGTACCAGGCCGACTATATGAATAAAATCTTCGTCTGCAGATCCATCAAGCAGGTAGATGACAGGATATTTTATAACAGCATCTTTATTATAATCGCCGGGCAAATAAATATTCAATGTTCTTTCTTCGCCCAGTATTGCAGACCTTATCTTATTCACCTTACCAAGCACAAAAGGTATCTCAGCCTGCTTGCCTAACAACGAAGTTTTTTGCGCATTGGCAGAACCCTTAAGAAGTATCAAAGAAAAGAGAATTATTAATGTTGCTTTCATAGACCACTTTTGTGTCCATCAAAAATATAAAATCAAAGAAGACTTCAATAATCCGCAACAATTATCCCCCTCATGAGGTGAGTGGCGCAAATATGTTACTTCTCTTTTGCACCATTTGTTTCGGGAGCCTTTTGTTTGGAGTTATCGGCAATGTCAGAATTGAGCTTAAAATCAAGATTATCTACATAATCACCTTCTTTCATAAACCTTACATTCAAAGGAATAGACAACGGAGTGGCTGTCATATGCAGCTTGTGCAGCTGCACAGAATCGAGCTGAGCAGTATAAGCACCCGGTGCAAGACCCAGGTAATTAAAGAACCCATCGGATTCCGTAAGGGTATGGGCAACGAGTTCAGACTTATCATTGTAAATATTTACAACAATTCGGCCCTGGCCTTTAGGTTTTTTGCCATTCTTATCAATGAGGGTTACTGTGCCTGAAGCCTCACCGTAAACAGATACAGCTACCTGCACTTCTGTAAAATTGTTTGGCGTGATCGTTACCTTAATTGTCTTATTCTTTATCTGCCATGATACATAATCAAAGCTGTTACGATCCAGTTCAATATAGTAATTATTATATGGCTCAAGATCAAAGATGCGCACCGTAGTATCACGCGTATCATAGCTGGTACGCCCGCCATTTATGCGTAGTTTGAGGCCGGGTGCTTTTGGCTCTCCTTTGTCCCATATACCATTACAGTTAAGATCAAGGAATGGCCGCACTACTATTCCACCCCTTCCTACATTGCTACGATTGTTTGCATTTATATAATTTGTCTTGCCGTCGATCAGGAAACTACCTGAAGCGGACTCAACCCTGCTATAGGTATTCTTATTGCCCTGTAATGCAGACAGGTTGATCCTTGCAAAAGACAGATCGTACCTGAAGCCAATCAACAGGTTCCTGTTATTGCTGGCAAAATATTCCTGGTAAGAAAGATTAAGAAAGCTTTTGCCTATAAAATTCCGCTCCAGTGTGACCTTCATAAAGTCGACCCTGGTTTGCTTGTAGTTATACTGCGCCTGCGATGTAAAGAATATCTTTTTCGGCAGCATAAATGACACAGAAAAAATGCTGTATACAAACGCATCTGACGCTGAACTAACAGACGCATAACTGGTGAGATTAAGCCCTACCCTATGCACAGAACCTGAGAAAGCCAGTTCAGCGTTTGTATATTTTGAAGTGGGTAGCGTTATCTGATCAATTGCAATACGGGAGAACACAGACGCACCCGGCATGCGGATAGGTACTGTAACTGAAGCTCTTTTTTCTTCCAGGTAATTGTAAAATATCGCTGTCTGTCCTTTTGCATACTTGGTATAATCTATATCAAACTGCACATTTGATGGCATTCTGTAAGAAATGATACCACGGCTGCGTACGTTATATGCGTATTCACCCGACACTAAAAAATTCGTTGTAAGCCTCGCCGAGGCCTTCAGAAAAGGGATCTCCGGGCTTGAGGTAATCGAAGAAAGGTATTCCATACCACCACCTACAGTAATATGATTTGACAAACCATAATTGCCGCTGACACGGGAGTACTTACTATTCAGACCATCTTCTACAATACCTCCTGTAGCGGAATATTCAAACTCATGTGCAGGTAAAAAATTGAACGGTATACTTATGTATTGCTGGCTGGTAGGCTCCTCGCCATATGGCCCGTAAAAACGAAGCTTTACAACAGAATATCCATAAATGAGCGGCACGTCAAAAGTGTAGAACCCTGACGCGTCAGCCTTTTTATAGTCTATCAGTACTTCGTTGATATACAATTCCACTATCCATCCCGGCTCCGTAGTGTTACTCATGGTATAGGTACCATAACCATGGCGCTGAATGGTCGGTGTATTGTTGACCTGGACACCTACCAGTGGTGCATACAAGCTGGATATGGACTGTGTAAATATTTTCCCTGCCACCACCTGGCGCACTACAGGATTATCATTATTCACAAAGCGCCACTGGTAAAACTGTTGCTTCTCTGTAAACTGCTGACCACTGTAATAACTGAGCGAAGCATTTGCTTCACCACCAGCTATCATGCCACCAAGACCCAGCGTAGCCCTGGTATCGCTGGCAGCAAGAGATTGCTGGGTAGAATATACGGCCCAGTCGGCAGCACCCAGGTGAAATACAGGATACTCCCGTTTGATCGTAGTATCTGCCTTCAACTCTCCTTTCAACCGGCTCACATTTTTACGCATCAGCTCCAGACGCGCTTCACGTATTGCAGGGAGTTCTGTATTGGAAGTAATGCTAACCCATAACCTGCGAAAATTAAACACGCCATCAAGGCCAAATACCGTTTTGAAATATTTCAGGTCGAGGTAATAAACACCATCTACAACAAGGAGATCGTCAGGCTGTAACGGAAAAATTTTATTTTTAAAGACTATCCTGTTATTGGCTTTGTCGATAACATAAACGTCCTGCTCATTAATGTAAAATCCATTAACGGAATCGAAAGCAGTAGAAGGAACATATTTCACCTTCAGAAAATCGAACAGGTTATTTACTGACAGAAATATTTCTTTGTCCCTGATAAGTGCCGGGGCCTCTTCAACGCCCAACCCCTTCACTTCTAATGTTACTGTTATTTCCTCCTCGGCCCGTGCATCGTCTTTTTGTGCGTAACCAACCCGGGACAACAGCACACACAATAGCAGACAGATAGCGGCTACCAGGTACGATATTTTCATTGTACGCACACTGTGTTTAATAAAAGAGACCACTATCTTATAAGCCATTAACTTTTCCCTGGTTTGATCTTTTGCTTATTCCTGCATGAAAGTTACTAAAAAATAACCGCTGTATGTACCTTCAGGGTTGGATGTGGGGCTACCTACAGTAAGCACACCACCTACAGTGACCGTAGTATAAGCCGGTGGAGTAACGGTGGTGATGAACGGAGAAGCAGGACTGCTATTACCTATATGCAATGACATAGAACCACCGTTGCTACCTGTAAGCGTAACATCAGGCCCATTTACAATAGATATTATTGTACCAGGATTGGCATGTATCTCAAAATTTGCTGCACCGTATATAAAACCAAGATTAGCAGGCAATACAGCGCCTGTAGATGTTCGGGAATTGTCGGGCCATACAGTAAGCGTACCGCCGGAAGGGGTTAAAAATATTGCCCCGAAGCGTAAACCGTAAGCGGGATTATAATAAACGGATATAGGGCGCGGGGGATGCACCTGGGCGCTCCCCTGCACATAACAGGCAAGTAATGCAATGATGCACACAAGCCTTAATGCAGCCCTTTTATAATTCATAGTACCTGTATTTATTCGCGTCATTCTTTTCCTATAAATAATTTCTTAGACTGCCTGCCCATATTGGATAACATAGTAGTAATATATACCCCGGTATTGAACTTATAATTTATTTCATGGAAGCCATTACTAGTTATATGCTCTTTCCATATTACCTGTCCAATAATATTATTAACGACCACATCTCCCTCACCATTCACAAGATATACAAATAGTTTTCCGCCTGAACTGTATGCATTCAGTCCGCTATTAATAACAGGTATCTCGTTCCTTTCTTTATTTGTGAACATCAGGAAGAACCTATTGTCATATCTACCTTTCGCAATGGATGTACTGTAATTTGCATCAGCACCCATATCCTGCACCTTACCGGTTTTTACATCGTACAGATAAACATGCATTCCGGCTGGAAGGTATTCCATAGTTCTTAAATTGAATGTCACAGGCCCGTCTTTCTCTATCTGTAAACCTAATGGAACTATCTGTGTGCTGTCTGTTGCGGGCAATGGCATTGCCTGTATGGCCAGCTTAGTATTAGTATTTAACAGCGTATACAAGTTTGGCGTATTGTAGTCTGTGTTCAAGAGCTTTACTGCGTCACGTTCTTTGTCAAATTCATTGACCGCCATATCATCATAGTAAATGACAACAGGGTCTTTATGCTTAGGATCATTTACATAACCTGCTTCCAGTCTTATTAACGGTCTGTCTGTTGCTGTTGTCTTATGGAATCCGGGTGACAGATTGGTTACCCGCACAGCATTTGTAGTACCCAGGCTGCCTGTAACAGGGAATGAACCATTAGACACGTGAACAAAGAAACCCTGCATGGCTGGTATTATATTGCTGGCAATGCCATCGCTTGATATACCGCTTATATAAGAACTGTAGGTACCCGTGTACTGGTTGGTATCACTCGTATTGAAGTAGTATACTGCATTGTCCACATTTGTCTTTGTCCATCCTGACGCTGCAGTCCAGTTGATAGGAGAAGGATATGGATTACCCACCAGGTTGAAACCGCGAGTAAATGTATCATTGTGATTATAGATAGCAAATGAAAGGGAACCATTGTTGACAACCCCTGTGAGTGCTATTGTTTTAGCTGCTAGTGACGAACCGAAATTACCTGCATAACCACGCAATACTTTCAATGTATCAGTTTTGGTAGTGTCTGTGAACCACCCTGCAGACTGTACGTTTTCGTCATACCTATAGAATGTAGGGAAGGTATCAGTGAAGTTTATGTAAGGAGACAACCCACCGAGTGTAGCAGCCTTAAAAGGCGAACTGATATATTTATACCCATAGCCGGTGTCCAGGTAGCACTGCATGGTCACATTGCCCAGCACGTCACCTGAACCTGACCCATCAATCAATGCAGTTTGCGTTGCAGTGGACAACAGGGTAAGGTAGCCACCTGTTGTAAGATTTCCGCTTGTTGCTTTGACAATACCTGCCACCTGCAACGTACCATTTATCGTTACGCCTGCTGAGTTGTTTATTGTCAGGTTATTTATCTTATTAGATGCAAACACATTTGCAGGTATGGTTTGTGCCGAAGAACCATTCATCTCAATAGTGCCTGCAGTAGCTGCAAACGTACCACTGTTAGAGATAGCGCCTGCTATCTGTAAGGTACTGCTTGTAACGGTCAATGTAGTGCTGCTATTCAGTGTAAGGTTTTTTGCATAGCCAATACCAGAGCTCAACACAGGATAATTGGCCAGTCCACCGGGTATCACCACATCGGTAGTAATTGCGGGAACACCACCACACCAGTTGCCTGACGTAGCCCAGTCTGTATTAGTTGTACCCTGCCAGTACCCTTTAGGTGTTACTGATACTGTAGTAGTGTACACAGTCGACGAACTACAGCCCGGATTTCCGGTACCGTACGTAACAGATAAAGAATAAGTAGCAGTAACAGTAGCTGTAGCTGTAGGGTTCTGCGCAGTAGTAGAAGAAAGATTCGGGCCGCTCCATATGTACTGGTTAGCACTGCCACCCGGGTTAGCTGTAAGGGTAACTGTACCACCACTGCATTTAGGCCCATTATTAGTTGGGGCAGCAGTAGGTACAGAACTTACAGTAACTGTCGTTGTATAAACTGTTGTGGGGCTGCAACCGGAAAGGCCTGTATTATATGTAACTGTTAAAGAATAAGTAGCTGTGACCGTAGGCGTAGCCGTAGGGTTTTGTGCGGTAGTTGAAGAAAGGTTACTTCCGCTCCATACATACCTGTTAGCACTGCCTCCGGGATTAGCAGTAAGTGTAACTGTGCCACCGGTACATATCGGCGAATTATTTGTTGGTGCTGCTGTTGGCGTCACATTCACGGTAGCAGCTGTAGTATAGTTCACACTACAGCCTGCACCGGAACCATTACTTACGGTAACGGTATAGGTTCCGCTTGCAGTAGTAGTAACAGTAGATACCGTTGCCGTAGCAGTAGTGCCTCCCGATGTGATAGTTACCGGCCCGGACCATGAATAAGCAGTTACATTGGAAGGTGTATTGGCTGTTAATGTCAATGTTACGCCTGCGCATACCGGGCCACTGTTTGTGGCACTGGCAAGAGAAGGTGCAGCTTTAACAGTAACGGTAGTTGTTGTGAGACAACCCGCCGGGAGTGTATAAGTAATAACAGCCGTACCTACTGATACCGAAGTGACAATACCTGAACCGGAACCTACTGTTGCAATAGCTGTATTGGCTGTGCTCCATGTACCCCCACCAGTATTGTTAAGTGTAGTGGCAGCACCTGTACATACAGTAGTAGTGCCTGATATTGCTGATGGCAGTGCACTGACCGTTAATATAATAGTAACAGCACACCCTGTGCCGATCTTATACGTAATAGTTGATGTACCTGCAGCTACGCCGGTTGCAATACCGGTCGATGAGCCTATAGTAGCTATCGTAGTAGTACTGCTGCTCCATGTGCCACCTCCGGCATCACTGAGCGTAGTGGTAAGCCCGACACAGACCAGTTTAGTTCCGGATATAGCAGCAGGCGATGGATTGACGGTTACCACCGTTGTGACATTACAACCCGTACTGAGTGTATAAGTGATCGTAGCGGTACCGGCCGCCACACCTGTAACTATACCTGACGACGTACCTATAGTTGCAATAGCTGTATTACTGCTACTCCAGGTACCACCTTCTGCATCACTAAGTGTAGTTGCCGATCCTGCACACACGGTCTTCGTACCTGATATGGCTGAAGGAAGTGCTAAGACAGTAATATCTGTATCATTCTCATCCACCCCACAGCCATTGGCGACCTCATACGTCATAGTTACAGTACCTGCTGCAACACCTGTGACGACCCCTGTAGATGATCCAACTGTGGCTATAGCTGTGTTATCGCTCGTCCATGTTCCACCTGCCGATGTATTAGTGAGTGTAGTTGTTGACCCGTTACAAACATCTGTATTTCCGGATATGGAACCTGCATCAGGCAGCGGATTTACCGTAACGCCATAAGTGGAAGTTGTATCTCCGCAGCTGTTTGTAATAGTATATGTTATTGTGACAGTACCTGCATTCTCTCCTGATACATCACCAGTAAGAGAATCTATTACTGCTGCATTGGTATCGCTACTTACCCACGTACCACCTGTTGTTACGCTGCTTAGTGTAATAAAATCTGCCTCGCAAACCGAGGTGGGGCCTGCTATTACGCCGGGTGTTGGTAATGGGTCCACAATTAAAGTGGTGCCTCTTTTACAACCTGTGGACAAACTATAGCTGATAACAGATGTCCCTGCTGACACACCCGTTGCTATACCCGATCCTGACCCGATAGTTGCTATAGCAGTATTGCTGCTTGTCCATGTCCCGCCGCCGGCATCGCTCAAAGTAGTAGTAGCACCCGGACATACGACAGGTGTACCGCTTATTGCAGACGGAAGGGGGTTTACTGTAACTGTTGTTGTGATAATGCAGCCTGTACTTAATGCATAAGTGATCCTGGAAGTACCGGCTGCTATACCGGACGTAACCCCTGTTAATGAATTGATAGTAGCTATACCCGTACTTGTGCTGCTCCATGTACCACCTCCCGCATCACTAAGTGTGGTGGTTGACGACACACATACGGAGGTTGTACCTGATATTGCTGCCGGCAACGGGTTAACTGTAATTACTGTCATAGCTATACAACCTGTAGCGAGTATATAGGTTATTGTTGTGGTACCAGCTGCCACACCTGTGGCCACACCATTTGAAGTTCCTATAGCAGCAATAGCTGTGCTGCCGCTGCTCCATATTCCGCCACCCACATCACTAAGCGTGGTAGTGAGGCCGGCGCAAACTGTCTTTGTTCCTGATATTGCAGATGGCAGAGGATTAACAGTAACAATAGTTGTTGCAATACAACCGGTGCTGAGTGTATAAGTGATCGTAGCCGTACCTGAAGCTGCACCTGTAACTACACCCGTTGATGATACTACGGTAGCTACCGTAGTATTGCTGCTGGTCCATGTACCGCCTCCGGCATCTGTAAGAGCCGTGGTCAGCCCGGAACAGACAGACATTGTACCGATTATAGAAGATGGCAATGCATTGACGGTTACAGTTTTTGCAACTGCAGTACCGCATCCCGTGGCATAAGAAATATTTGCTGTGCCTGCGGTGAGTCCTGATACCAATCCGGTGGTAAGGCCGACAGTAGCTACAGTCGTATTATTGCTGCTCCATGTACCATATGGCACTGCATCGGTCAATGTTGTTGTTAAGCCTGTACAAACACTTGCCGTACCACCTATTGCCGTTGGGGCGATATTAACTGTTACTGTGGCAGTAGAAGCACACAAACCATTTGTATAAGAAATAAGCACAGTACCGCCTGAAACACCTGTTACCACACCACTTGAAGACCCTACAGTTGCTATAGCAGTGCTTGCGCTTGTCCACGTACCTCCCGGCAATGCATCTGTCAAAGTAGTAGTACCTGATGTACATATAGACAGATTACCACCAATAGGCGAGTTACCCACAGTGATAGTTTTGGTCACTGGCGTACTGCAACCGGTAGAATAAGTAATTGTTGCCGTACCGTTGGAACCGCCGGTTACCACACCTGTATTGGAACCAACTGCCGCTACTGTAGTATTACTACTGCTCCACGTACCATATGGCACTGCATCAGTAAGTGTAATGGTCAATCCTGAACAAACCGCAGAACTACCACCTATAGCCCCGGGAGTTGTACTAACGGTTACTGTAGTATTCACAGCGCAGCCTGTGCTCAACGTATAGGAAACCACCGATGTCCCTGTTGTAACACCAGTTACCAGGGCTGATGAATTTATTGTTGCAACTGCTGTACTACCGCTTGTCCATGTGCCACTGGCTGTGGCATCACTTAATGCTATTGTAGCGCCTGCACAAACGTATTTAGCACCTGTGATAGCCGCAGGAGTAGGATTAACCGTAACAACAGTTGTAGCAATACAACCCGTACTTAAAGTATAAGTGACAACAGTCGTACCGGCAGTATTACCTGTTACGATACCAGTAGCCAGCCCTACAGATGCATTTGCATTGCTGGTGCTCCATGTACCTCCCCCTGCATCTGTAAGAGCAGTGGTAAGGCCTGCACATACTGTAGCTGTACCTGTTATCGCTGATGGCAATGGATTAATGACAACACTAACTGTATCTTCATTTCCCCAGCACCCTGCTGACGACTGGGCCCTGAAATAATAATTACCTGTGCTACTTACTGATTGAGAAGAAGATGGTGTTACCGTAGAAGTACCCAATGATGTTGTACTCTCATAATATATGGTACCGCTTCCTCCATTTGAAGCGGTTATTGTTGCACTGCCGCAATAAGTACCCGACCCTGTGGCCGTTACAGCCGCAGGTAATGTATTAACAGTAAATGCTGCAGTATTAGAGCCCGACACAACAGCATTGCAACCCGCACTGCTGGTTATATCAGTAACTGTAATAGTAGTACTGCCTGAATTTGGAAAACCTGTTGCCGTAAACGTGCCTGAACTGCTACCGGTAGTTAAAGTTGCAGTATTATTGGCAGATGTATTTACACCACTGAGATCATAAGTAACGGTAAAGGTTCCAACTCCCAGACTTGTTGAGTTGATAGTGATAGTTGAAGAGCCATTAATACATGCAGCCGAAGCAGATGTTCCTGTAAAGTTACTGACATTAGGTGTTGGATTAACGGACATCGTAATTGCAGCGGAAGTTGCAGTTGGAGATGTGATACATGAGTTACTGACAAGGGCACATGTTATCGCGTTGCCATTTGCAAGACCAGTGCTGGAATATGTACTGGCAGTCGCTCCACTGATATTAACACCATTCAGTTTCCACTGATAGGAAGGAGCAGTACCGCCGTTTACCGGCGTAGCAGTAAAAGTTACGTTTGTGCCTGAGCATATTGTACCTGATGGCGATGCGGAAATGCTTATTGATGCTGTGCCACTACTTGCTGTCGTGCGGGACAGCGTACCGAAATTAGTACTGGTGGTAATTGTTTTCGTTGTACCGCTTATATAGGAGGGCTTGATATTACCTGTAGCAGCAGATGTACTGGTTGGCTGCACCCGGAGGCCTGATATTGTAAACACATCGACCCGACCTTTTCCGGAACCTGAAACTGTTATAGTAAGAGAAGAAGAAGAAAAAGTTCCCCGGGTGATACTGGTGATATTTTTTGAAATTGTGTAGGAAAGTGTAGGAAGAACTGCCGAATTGTATTGCCACCCGGTAGGCGCAGTCAAAGTCAATACCACAGACCACGAACCCGAAACACTACCAAGATCAGCGCTTGCGCCCTCTTTTACAGTCATTGTTCCCAATGTAGTAAAGCGTGGTGCGCTGCCGGTAGATGCATAGTTGGTGCAGATAGCGGCTGATGCTGCTGTTACCGTAATAGTAGCATACCCACTATAACTAACACCACAAAGCAATAAAATAATAAAAAGTAACGCTTTCCTCATCCCAATCCGGTATTTTTTACTCATTTTATCAATAGCCTGATTCCACTCTTTAATTCAGGCCTATCTCCGATTCAACTGTCTTTAACGACTTATCAGCCGTCTGCAAAGTATACGTGATATGTAGCTTGCCCTTGCTGTACACTATATTATTATCAGTATCCAGTTCTACGCTCATATGCCGTATTGTGTTGGGCGTATACACACCAATACCCTTAATTAATTTCGCCTGCGTTACCTTACCGGCCAATGATATATAATCAATTTTCATGTCACCGTAAACAGACATATTGCCGGTACGGATAAACGTAAAATTCAACTTAGGTGCCACTGTGGGGCCTGTTGCCTTCTCAAATGACACATTGGTCAGCTTCACCTGTGCTGTGTTTTCCCCTATCCTTATAATGACCGGAGTAGTAATACCGAATATAGGTATGAGGCTTACGTTCACGCCACCCGTATCTTTCTTCTTAGCGCTCTCGCCCAATGCCCTTTCATCTGGCACCGACCTGAAATATAAATGAGAGCGATACTCACCGTCTGCAAGCTCACTGGTTTTTATCAGTTGTAATTTTACCACCTGCGCTTCGTTAGGCGCCAGCGTAACCCTGCGTGGAAAGAAACGTAAATATTTGCCGGCGAAATTTTGCCCTGAATCCGGCTCTGTTATCTCTTCAAAACCTCCGTTCTCTGTCATCCGGAAATCCTTAATAGAAATAACATAGCTGGCAGTATCCTTACCTACATTTGCCAGGTTTATTTCTTCCGATTTTTTCGGGCCTTCAAACACTATTCTCAACGGAGAGATCAACAGGTCGCCCTGCGCAAATGCCATTGAGCCTGAAAAAAAGAAAAGAACACCAACTATAAAAAGACGGCTATATACACTTGCTATATTTCCCAACGGTTTCACCATATTGCAGTTATTACGTTTATATGTTACAAATTAAAAATATTTGCTACTTTATTGGAACTAAATAAATATAGTAAATAAATTTATAATTTTATATGGATTTGTTAACAAAATTAATCATAATACAGGGCATTCTGAACTAATTCATAAAAATCTTGTTATACTATTGTCAAACAGATTTTAATGTACAAAAACACCAAAAGGGGCATAGCCCCTTTTTAGAAAAAATATATCATCTAAATATCACACAAGCACCTCATAAAGTTCTTTTGTTCTTGACACTGCAATATTGTTCACTGCCTTTGTTATCATATTCAGGTCATCTTTACCTTTAGATATATAATCGAAGGCGCCATACTTAAGTGCATTGATAGCCACCCTTATATCTTTTTGAGCCGACAGCATAAGCAGGTATATATTTGGATCATATTGCCTGATCAGCTGCAATGTTTCAAGGCCGTCGAATGGTTTCATATCGTAGTCAATAAAAATAATGTCCGGCTTTTCAGACAGCTTGCTGATACATTCAGGCCCGCTGGAGAAAAGGGAATTTTCTTTAAACCCAAGGTTTAAAAGGTGCTGATGATACATCATCCTGCAAAAAGGATCGTCATCAACTATAAACACTTTCAGATCTTCGAATTTTCTCATGGCTGTATTCTTTGATGATACAATTTCAAATTACATGCCACTATTACATCTCATTGATTATCAATCATTTTCATACAATACTATGAATGCCAGATTCTATGTAATGGACTTTTTTTCCTAAATATGGAAACCAGAATTCATTATTTAGCATCAAATGACAAAAAATTATTTCCTGATGAATGGAATTTGTATAATTTTATAGAAAATTTCCATGTCATGGAACAATTCCGAATTTTTATAGTAGAAGACGATCCGTGGTACAGGGAAATACTGGGATATCATCTTTCTCTCAACCCTGACCATGAAGTATTCAGGTATACAACAGGTAAGGACTGTCTTGCCAACCTATCGAAAAAACCGGGGCTTATCAGCATTGACTATTCCCTTCCTGATACGAACGGGGTAGACCTGCTAAGCAAAATAAAGCAGCACAACCCGGAGATCCCGGTGATAGTGATCAGCGGCCAGGAAGATATTACCACGGCCGTAGACCTGTTGAAGAAAGGGGCATCTGACTATTTCATCAAAGATGATAATACCAAGGAGCTGCTATGGAATGCTGTAAAAAGGATAAAAGAGCATCAATCGCTGAAGAGAGAAGTAGATGACCTGAAGGAAGAGCTGGGCGAGCTGAAAGAAGAGCTGGGACACAAGTATGACTTCAAGTCTATAAAAGGCAACAGCCCTGCTCTACTCAAGATATTCGGCCTGCTGGAAAAAGCGTCAAAAACGAATATCAATGTATCTATAACAGGTGAAACCGGAACAGGTAAAGAAGTAGTGGCAAAAGCTATTCACTATAATTCCGAAAGGAAGAAGAAACCTTTTGTGGCAGTGAATATGGCTGCGATACCACGTGAGCTTATAGAGAGTGAATTGCTGGGTCATGAGAAGGGTGCGTTTACAGGAGCTATGGCCCGAAAGGCAGGTAAGTTTGAGGAAGCAAATAAGGGAACAATATTCCTGGATGAAATAGCAGAACTGGACCTGAGCCTGCAAAGTAAGCTACTGCGTGTGCTGCAGGAGCGTGAACTCGTAAGAGTAGGCGGCAACGAAAAAGTAAGCCTTGATGTACGTGTAATAGTAGCTACCCATAAGAATCTGCTGGAAGAAGTAAAGAAAGGCACCTTCAGAGAAGACCTGTTTTACAGGATCATGGGATTGCCTGTAGACCTGCCACCACTGCGGGAAAGAGGCAATGACATATTGTTGCTGGCCAAGTACTTCCTTGATGAATTCTGCAAAGCGAATAAGCTGAAAGCGATAAGCATATCGCCGGAAGCACAGCAGAAACTGATGAAGTACAACTATCCGGGGAATGTGAGGGAGCTAAAGGCAGTTATGGACCTGTCTGCAGTGATGAGCGATGGCGAGCAGATAAAGAATGAGGACATTTATTTCGCATCTTCCTCTTCTGATGAAATATCCGTATCTGAAGAGAAAACGATGAAGGAATACATGAACGACATTATCAAACACTTCCTGAAGAAGTATGATAATAACGTGGTGAATGTGGCAGACAAGTTGGATATAGGCAAGTCGACCATCTATAAAATGATCCAGAATAAGGAGATCATTATATAGCCATTTTATTTACCAACTATTAACTAAACATCTACTTATTAATTTATTAAGTGCTGACAAACTGTTAGTGACATTGACGCTTTTGTCAGCACTCATTTTTTATAGATACCTTTGCCCTATACTCAAAATGAAAGTGCCTTTTAAAGCATTATTCTTTTTATGAACACACTCCCGCAAGCAGAATTAGATGCACTCACCAAGCTGGCTTCCTTTATCTGCCAGACGCCGATAGCGTTAATATCATTGACCAGCGACAATGGCCAGGCGTTCATTACACGCCTGGGGCCTGCTACAGGAGAGACATCACAGGAGATCGCATTCTGCCAGCAGGTAGTGCTCAGTGGCCCTATCAATATTATAGAAGACACTACCGCAAATGATACTTACAAAGCTGACCCACTGGTAACGGGCGCACCTTTCATTCGTTTTTTTGCCGGTCTGCCGCTTATCAATAATGCAGGAAAGCAGATAGGTGCGTTATACGTTCTTGGCAAAGCAGCCAAAACTTTTACCAGCGACCAAAAGGATGCACTGACCACGCTGGGAACAGAGATCACAACAAAATACGAACTACATAAACAAAATGAAAAAATAGAACTGGCACTCGCCAACAAAGAAAAGGAACTGCAACCGGACCAGGACCTGATAGATTACAAGTACGCACTGGACAAGTCTTCAATGGTATCCATCTTCGGGCTTGACGGTATCATCACTTACGTGAACGATAAATTTTGTGAGATATCCAGTTATTCCTGCGAAGAGATAATAGGCAAAGACCATCGTATCCTGAACCCCGAGCTTCACTCTAAAGAATTTATCAAAGACCTGTGGAACAAGATCGCAAAAGGCGATATATACCAGAGCGAGTTTAAGAATAAAGCAAAAGACGGTACTTACTTTTGGGTTTCAGCCACTATCATTCCATTTCTTGATGAGCATGGCAAGCCTTACAAATACCTGTCTATAAGCTACGATGTAACCCAGAAGAAGATACAGGAACAGCAGCTACAGGAAGTAAGAATGCTGGCGGATAAGCTATCAAAGTCGAAAGACAGCTTTATGACCAACATGAGCCATGAGATACGCACACCGCTGAATGCCATAACAGGCCTCGGTAAGCTACTCAGTAAAAGCAAGCTCGATGACCAGCAACGAAACTACCTGGACGGTATTGAAAGTGCATCTGAAAACCTGCTATCAGTTGTCAATGACCTGCTTGATTTTTCTAAGATAGAGGCCGGTAAAATAACAATAGAGCATATCAGTTTTAATTTTGCGCAGACATGCCAGCAGTCCATAAACATACTTACACACAAGGCTGAAGAAAAAGGCCTGGAACTGGCCTGTAAGATCGATGAAAAGATAAACCCGATCCTTATGGGCGATCCTTACCGGATCAACCAGGTATTTATGAATATGCTGGGCAATGCGATCAAGTTCACAGAACAGGGATATGTGCGCATGCACGCTACCCTGCTTGAAGACGCTGAGGCATGGCAAAAGATACAGATAGAAATAGAGGATACCGGTGTGGGTATCAATGAAGAATACCTCGACAATATTTTTGACAAATTCACACAGGAAGATGAGACCGTGGTACGTAAATTTGGCGGTACGGGCCTTGGCATGAGCATCAGCAAAGAGCTGATGGAACTAATGGATGGCGTAATAAGTGTACGCAGCAAAAAAGATAAAGGCACTACCATTACGCTGATCTTTACGCTCAAAAAAGGCACCACCAGGGTATTAGAGAAAAAGCGTACTATAAAGAACGAAACAAGCAACATAGACAATAAGCGAATTCTGCTCGTTGAGGACAACAGCCTGAACAGGCTGCTTGCCAAGACAATACTTGCTGACTATGGCGCGGTGATCACCGAAGCCGAGAACGGCGCAATAGCAGTAGACCTGATGCGCAAACAACAGTTTGACATCATACTAATGGACGTGCAGATGCCGGTAATGGACGGCATACAGGCAACACAGATCATCAGGAAAGAGATCAATGCGACAATACCCATTATAGCGCTTACTGCAAATGGCATAAAAGGCAAGCTGGACCAGTTTATAGAAGCAGGTATGGACGACCATATCTTTAAGCCATATGATGAACTGAAACTGGTGAACCCGATTGCAAAATGGCTGAAAACAAACACTCCTGAAGAAGTACCCGATGTTCCACGGATAACGGTAGTAACAAAAGTCACGGCCAAGCCACAAGTTGTTCCGGTAGCAGTACAGGAAATTACCACACCACCACCGCCCGAAGCTCCGGAAGTTAAATTGTACGACCTGACCAAGCTGATGGAGATGAGCAATAACAATGATGATTTCATTATGAAAATGCTCACGCTGTTCGTGAATGAGATACCACCTTCTGTAAAAAAGATAGTAGAGGCTTATGGCAACGGTGATCTTCCGTCCATCAAGTACTATTCTCATATGCTGAAACCATCTATTTTGAACCTGGGCATAGCAGAGGTGAAAACTGAGATAGTACAGATAGAAGCAACATCAGAAAGAGGTGAGAACAGCGCGGAGCTGGGCAAAATGATAGAAAAACTGGACAGGGTAATTACACAAGTTGTCATCCAGATGAAAGACGAATATGGTCTGTAAAATCCGGTCCTTTACTTGTTGTTCCTCCTTATGAATATGACGATGCACATGAGCAGCAATACACTGGCGATCCATGTGCCATACATAGCCGCATTTGCATAAGGATAATCATATATTTTGGCCAGGGAAAGATACGTAGCGCACAAAAGCCAGACGGCAACTACCGTTATGATCATTGATTTATTCATGGTAAATAATATGGTCTAAAAAACCGCGCCCACAGACAATAAACCCAAAACCGGCACGTTATTGTCAAAACTACTTTTATGGTCATAGCCATTTCCTTTTTCATCCTTGCTGGCTGGCTATTGTTTGGGTATCATTCACTACTGCCGGGCAAAAAATACAGCATATCCCGCAGGAGCAAAAAGATACTGATACTTTCCTCCGCTATCACCACGCTCCTGTTTGTCCACGATTATATTTATGACAAACCATCTACCACGTATACCCTCACGGAAACATTGGTAGAGCTTATACTTATCGGGACGCTATATATAGTTATTATATTTTTCCTCATACTCGCTATCAACAGTATAGCCAATGCTATGTCAAATAGTCGCTAGCTGCAGCTTCTTATAGATTAATGACGATCTAAGGAAGTATTTTAACAATCCTCCTGTATTTTTTCTGCTATATTTATACTCTTATTCAAAAGTGAAAGAAAGGCCCTCCAGGGCTTTGAGTTTATGAATATACAACGTGCCGCACCGGTAAATGAGTTATTGGCCAAACTTATCTTCCTGATACTGCCAACGGCTGTTGTAAGTTATTTCCTGCTGCTGAATGTAAACCAATACTACACCATACTACAAAACCAGGCATTTCAGCAGGCTGTATACCTGGCGGCAGGCATGAGTATAGCCGCTGTATTTTATTCATTCCGGTTCCGTTTCTTAGTGCCTTTTATCCTGCTCATACTTGGGCTATACACCATTTATAAAGGGCTGGACAAATATGAAAGCGGTGAGTTCGATGCTTTTTTCATTGCACGTCAGTTCCAGATATTTGCCATTCTGTTCACTACCGGTTGTCTTGTAGGCTGGGGCTTTACACGTTTACGGTATTGGTCTGTTGTTATCGCAGGGCTATTACTTACCGCCTGCATAGCGCTTATCGCGAAAGCCAACTCTGCATCCGTGTATGGCTTGCTACGGGCTTTTACTCCTGCTCTGCTCTATTCTATTTACATCATCTTTACAGCAGAGCAGATATATAACTATAAAGACAAGTCACAGAAATTCTGGTGGTTCCTTACCCGCCGGTTGGTATTTTTCAGTGTACTATCGGCACTTATACTCAGCAGCGTGGTATACCTGATGCGCGGGCAGATAAAAGAGACCGTGGCCAACTATGGCGGTGGCGGCAAGGCCGGTAAGGGTGGCATGCTGAAGGAAAATAAAGATGGTTCTTTTGACCTGAAAGATTATTCACGGCTCAGCAGCTCACTGAGCAGGAGCAAGGAATTATTGTTCTGCGCGCACATAGCCAATTACTTTCCCAACACAGATATACCCAACCCACTCTACCTCACAGCATTCTACTTTACCAAATTCGATACACTGACAGAAACCTTTGAGCGGGACTCTACGATCCCTTACAACGACCTTTTTGAGCCGGACCCGTCTAAAATTCCACTGTTCTACACCAGGATGGACTCATCAGTGATCCGAAATAGCCTGGGGGCAAAACTGCGCCAGACCGTAGAGGTAGAGATATACGCCAAAAAACTATCGTCTACCACCTACCTTGCGCCTAACGTAGGCTATTTCGTACAACCTATAGCTATTGAAAAGGATTTCAGGGGAGAGTTCAAATCTGCATACCGTGCAAAGAGTTATGTATCTGTGCTCAACAGCGCTTATTTCGTATACAATGCGCAGGACAATGCCCAGATCAAAGCATTCCAGGAACAACGATTCGAGGTATTGCGCCAGGTAACAGACTACAAAGGGATAGACAACCGCTTTATGAAGTATTATACTTTCATGCCCGGCAATGAAAAATTCAACTCTATCAGCACACTGGCACATAAAATAACCGACTCTGCCAAAACCCCTGTTGATAAAGTAATAGCCATCCGCAACTACTTCCTGTCAAAAGATGAGAACGGCGATCGCCTGTACCATTATACCGACAATCCCGGCATACCTGACCTTCCGAATGCATCAAAACTGCTGTACTTCCTGAATGACAATCATAAAGGGTACTGCGCATATTTTGCCGGCGCTACCCTGTTCATGCTCCGTTCGCTGGGTATACCATCACGTATAGCGGTAGGCTTCCTTACAGAAGACCGCAGTGATAAGAACAAAGGATGGTACTGGTATTATGCCAACCAGGCACATGCATGGGTGCAGGTCTATTTCCCCGGCTTTGGCTGGCTCGACTTTGATACCACAGTAGGTAATGATAACGAGAACCGCCCTACCCCGCAACCCGATGGTACACCGCCTATGCAGCCACCTCGTGCATGGCTGGCAGCCGACGGCATTGTAGAAAGCGTAGATACTCTGAAAAAGACCATGCTTCTGTCTGTAAAGCAACTCGTGTTTCATGACAAGGAATACAAGCTGACAACGCCCATGACCATAGATATGGACATGAAGGTAGGGGTTGTATATAAGGACAGTGTGCCCATACCGCTCAAAGATGTACAAAAAGGCGATGAAGGCACAGCAGTATCTTATGCCGAAGCGCTGAAAAAACTGGAACCGGTTCCCGGAGAAAGCGGAATGCAGGCCATAAAACGCTTCCCTGCCCCCACTCCTATGGATGAGGTGTACCTGAAAAAGAAGGAAGTAGCCAAACAAAAAGAAAAGCAGCAGGAAGCTGCACTATCTAAACCGGTATCTGTTCAAAAGATATTCTGGACAGCTATAGCAATACTCGGAGGCTTTATACTGCTGTTGCTTTTAATGCCGGAACTGATACTGCGTTATTTTATACTCAGGTATAGAAATGCGAAAGATGACAGATCGTATTGGGCGTACCGCGCCGCTACCTACTACCTGCATATGACAGGCATATTCCGTGGCAACCGCACCCCTATGCAATATGCAAAGGATGTGATAGACTCGCAGTTAGGAACATCTTTTGCCGGCTTTATGAATGTGTACCTGAAACAGAAGTATGCCAAACAGCCACTTACACCACCGGAACAGCAATATGTGGCCTCATTTTTAGCCCCATTCCTGCAAACAGCACGTAAAAAGATCAGTTTCAGTAAGCGTTTCTTTGGCTTTTTGAACCCTGTAAGAAGCGCAGGTTTCTTTACAATGCCTGACGAAGATGAAAAAGAAGTGTAAATTCGCCGTACCAGGTACTTGTATCCTGGATACGGGCAATATACTAACGAATACATTTAATATACATTGGACAAGAACAGACCGGTAAATATTTACAAGAAGAAAACAGGCGATCTGCCGGAGCACCATAATAAAGGAAAGCGCGCCATCAGGATACTATGGATATCATTCATCCTGTTCCTTGTGTCGTTTACCTTGCTTATCATAGCCATTGAAAATGGTCTGGTCGGTTACATGCCATCCCTTGCAGAGCTGGAAAATCCACAGAGCGCTATTTCATCAGATGTATATTCTGCTGACGGTGCGCTTATTGGCCGGTATTATGTTACAGACCGATCTAACAGCAAGTTCTCTGAAATATCGCCTAACATCGTCAATGCATTAATAGCCACGGAAGATGTGCGTTTTTATGAGCATGCCGGTATAGATCCTTTTGCAACAGTAGCTATCCCCATGTATATGCTGATGCATAAAAAACGTGGTTCTTCTACTATTACACAGCAGCTCGCCAAGAACCTCTTTCCCAGGAAAAGCGACGGTATCTTCACCCTGCCTTTCATGAAGCTGAAAGAATGGGTACTTGCGGTAAAACTGGAACGTAACCTTACCAAGAACGAGATCATTACCCTTTACCTCAACACGGTACCTTATGGCGACAATGTATATGGCATACGTAATGCCTCGCTTACATTCTACAATAAAACACCGGACAAAGTAAGTATAGATGAGGCCGCAATGCTGGTAGGTATGCTGAAAGGTAATACCATTTACAACCCACGCAGCCATCCCCGTAAAGCAAAAGAAAGGCGCAATGTCGTACTCGACCAGATGCGTAAGTCAGACTACATATCACAAGACCAGTATAATGAGCTGACTGCCAATGAAACACCGCTGGATTATCACAAAATAGATTATCATGATGGTATAGCGCCTTACTTCCGTATGATAGTAGAGCAGCAGGTAAAACTTGCCTGTAAGGACATGAAGAAGCCTGATGGAACCCCTTATGACATCTATAAAGACGGATTGAAGATATACACCACACTGGACACACGCATGCAGCGCTATGCTGAAGAAGCGATGCAGGAACATCTTACAGAACTGCAAAAAACTTTCCTTGCACAAAGCGGCTATAAAGACGGCAGTATCTGGGCCAAGACAGGTAATGTGCAGAACATTCTGAATGCAGCAATAAAATCATCAGACCATTACCAGTACCTGCGCAGCCAGGATATGACCCATGAAAAGGCAATAGCTGCCATGAGCATTCCTATAAAAATGAAAGTATTTGCATGGACAAAGACCCGCAGCAAGGACACAGTGATGAGCCCTATTGATTCCATTAAGTACATGAAGGTATTCCTGCAATCCGGCTTCCTGGCTATGGACCCATTTACAGGAGAAGTGAAAGCATGGGTGGGTGGTATAGATCATAATTACTTCCAGTACGACCACGTAAACATCAATACAAAAAGGCAGGTAGGTTCTACAATAAAGCCACTGCTCTATTGCCTTGCGGTAGACAATGGCTACTCGCCCTGCGATAATGTATCCACATTACCTGTCGACTTCCCGAGCATGCCCCATGCTTATGATGCAGATAAGGAAGCCAGCTATGAGGCACAGGTACCTATGAAAAGAGCATTAGCCCTATCCATCAATAATGCGGCATTGTTCATGCTGAAACAGGTAGGCATAGATGCGTTTGTCGATTTTGCACATAAATGCGGTATCGTGAGCAGGATGGACAAATATCCTTCGGTAGCCCTGGGCGTGTCCGACATTTCTTTGTATGAAATGCTGGGCGCTTACAGCATGTTCCCAAGCGGGGGCATGAACACACAGCCGTACTTCATCACCAAGATAGAAGATAAGAATGGCATGCTGATCAAAAATTTTGCACCGGTACAAAAAGAGATCATCAACGGCAACACTGCCTATAAAATGGTGAAGTTGATGCGTGAAGTAGTAGATCATGGTACCGGCGGTCGTTTACGTTTCCGTTATAAGCTCATGAACGACGTTGCGGGTAAAACAGGTACTACAAGCAACCAGGCCGATGCATGGTTCATAGGCTATTGTCCGCAGTTGATAGCAGGTGCGTGGGTAGGTTGCGATGATCGTGAGTTCCGTTTCAGAAGTGAAGCGCTGGGACAAGGTGCGGCAGCAGCCCTGCCTATATGGGCTTATTTCATGAGGCGTGTATACGCAGATAAAACCTTAAATATAGATCCGGCCCGCAGATTCAAACAACCGGACGGTTTTAACGACTGTGATGCCGCCGACCCAACCAGCGCTGAACGTAGTGGATTGGAAATGGGTGGCAGTAAAGCTGCCCGGGACTCAGATATTATAGAGCGCAGCAGTCATACGACAGATGACGGCGAATAAGTCTTTTTAATACATAACACTGCCCGATGTGAATGGAAAAAATGAGGTAATTTGCGGGCTGAATGAGTGTTAAAGTAAAGATCATAAATGACCCTGTTTACGGGTTTATCAGGTTCCCGGAACCTGAGATAATCAAAGTAATAGACCACCCGTGGTTCCAGCGGCTGCGTAACATAAAACAAATGGGACTTGCCCACCTGGTATATCCCGGTGCAGAGCATACCCGTTTTGCCCATTCACTGGGTGCATGCCACCTGGTAGGCAAAGCGCTCGATGAGCTAAAAACAAAAAACATTATTCCCGACAAAGAAGAATGCCTTGCCGCACGCCTGGCAGCATTGCTTCATGATATCGGGCATGGACCATTTTCCCATTCGCTCGAGCATTCCCTTGTAGGCGGTGTATCGCACGAAACCTTATCGCGCCTCATCATGGAGCGCATGGATAAGGAATTTGGCGGCCTCCTGCAGAAAGCGATACAGATATTCGACCATTCTTACCCCAGCAAATACCTGCACCAGCTCGTATCCAGCCAGTTGGACGTAGACCGTATGGACTACCTGAACAGGGACAGTTTCTATACAGGTGTATCAGAAGGGGTAATAGGTTATGACCGTATACTGCAGATGCTTACCGTACGCGATAATGAGTTGATGGTGGAAGAAAAGGGCGTTTATTCCGTTGAAAAGTTCATCATAGCGCGCAGGCTCATGTACTGGCAGGTATACCTGCACAAAACTGTATTAGGCGCAGAAATGCTGCTTATCAATATCCTGAAACGGGCAAAAGAGCTCGTAATGGATGGCCAGGACCTGTTTGCCACACCCGCATTGAAATATTTTCTATCCAAAAACCTGACAGAGCAGGATTTCAAAAATAACCCTGAACACCTGGACCAATTCTGCCTGCTGGCTGACAATGATGTAATGGTCTCTATTAAAGTATGGCAGACGCATAAGGATAAAGTGCTATCTACGCTGTGTGAAATGCTTATATTAAGGAAATTGTATAAAGTTTTGTTCAGTTCTTCATCTTTGGCAAGCATTTTGGTAGATAAAAAGGAGAGTGCACGTCATTTGCTTAATTTAAGTGAGGACGAAGTGAAATATTTTGCGTTTGAAGGCGTTACGTCTAATAGTACGTACAATATTAACGACGAACTGATCAAAATAGAGACAAAAAACGGGGGCATAAAAAACATTACAGAAATTGATGATTCATTAGTTAACCAAACACTTGCTCGGGCGGTACATAAAAACTACATTTGCTATATCCAATAAGCAAACAGCCTTGAAAGGAATGGTGATTAGAACATTCGTTTCATAACCTGAACAATAGAAACTAATAGCAAATGCAGTTTACAGCGCAGCAGATAGCCACCTTGATACAAGGCAAATTGGAAGGAGACCCGGATAGTAAAGCAAGTGATGTAGCCAAAATAGAAGAGGCCGGTCCCGGATCGCTCTGTTTTATTGCTAATCCTAAGTACGAAGAGTACCTGTACACTACAAAAGCATCAATTGTTATTGTAAATGACTCACTTGAACTTGCAAAGCCTGTAAGTTCAACACTTATCAGGGTAAAGGATGCTTACAGCGGTTTCGCTTTTTTACTGGAAAAATACAACGAAATGATCTCCGGCAACAGTAAGTCGGGCATCGAACAACCATCTTACATATCACCTACAGCATCAATAGCCAGCGATGTATACGTAGGTGCGTTTACCTATATAGGTGAAAACGCAGTGATAGGCAGTGGGGTGAAAATATATCCAGGCTGCTATATCGGCAACAATGTGACCATAGGAGCATACTCAAAAATATACTCAGGCGTAAAGATCTACGATGAATGCCACCTGGGCAATAAAGTAGTGCTTCACTCAGGCTCTGTGGTTGGTGGCGACGGCTTTGGCTTTGCCCCGCAGAGCGATAATACGTATAAAAAAATACCACAGATAGGCAATGTGATCATTGAAGACGATGTGGAAATAGGTGCTAATACTACTATAGACCGCGCTACTATGGGTTCTACCATTATCAGGAAAGGCGTAAAGCTCGATAACCTGATCATGATAGCGCATAACGTAGAAATAGGTGAACATACCGTGATTGCGGCGCAAACAGGCGTTTCAGGTAGCACAAAAGTGGGCAAAAACTGTGTTATTGGCGGACAGGTAGGCATAGTAGGTCATATACATATAGCTGATGGCACCCGTATCAATGCTCAAAGCGGGCTGTCAAAGTCTATAACAAGTGAAGGCACCACGGTAAACAGCACCCCGGCATTTGATTATAAAAGTTCGTTGAAAAGTCAGGCAATTTTTAGAAATTTGCCTGAGTTGCAACAAAGACTGATGAGACTGGAAGAAACAGTTCAGGAACTGACCGCATTATTAAGTACCCAAAATCTGGAATATAAAAAGTGAACGAAGCAATTGTAATCAATACTGAAAGGAAAAAAATCGAAACTTTGCACGCGAAAAACAGCCAGAACCAGCAAACATTAAAAGGGCCTGTAACGCTGCATGGCGTAGGGTTGCACACCGGTGCCAACGTAACGATGACCATGAGACCTGCTAACCCGGGCTATGGCATCCGTTTTCAGCGTGTGGACATAGCTGACAAACCAATTGTAAAAGCGGACGTGGACTACGTAGTAGACACAAGCCGTGGCACTACTATAGAACATAATGGCGCACGCGTAAGCACCATAGAACATACCCTTGCAGCTCTTGTAGGCTTGGGCATAGATAATGCACTCATAGAGATGGATGGCCCTGAAGTGCCTATCATGGATGGCAGTGCAAAACAATTTATGGATGCGATAGAAAGCGCTGGTATTCAGGAACAGGATGCTAAGCGTGTTGTCTATTCTATTGATACTAATATACATTACTACGATCCGGTGAAGAATGTGGATATGCTGGCAGTACCATCTACCAACTACCAGATCACCGCATTGATAGATTTCAATTCACCGGTACTGGGCACACAGCATGCCGGTATGAAACAGCTCTCTGACTTCAGAACAGAGATCGGCCCATGCCGTACATTCTGCTTCCTGCATGAGCTGGAATACCTGCTGGACAACAACCTGATAAAAGGCGGCGACCTGAACAATGCCATCGTTGTAGTAGATAAGGTAGTAAGCCAGGACGAGCTGAACAGGCTGGCTATAGTGTTCAACAAACAAAAAATAGAAGTAAAGCAGGAAGGTATTCTGAACAATATACAGTTGCACTACACCAATGAGCCGGCACGCCATAAGCTACTGGATGTAGTTGGCGACCTTGCACTTGTGGGCCATTCCATCAATGCGCACATCATAGCCAGCAGGCCTGGTCATGCTTCCAATGTAGAATTTGCAAGAAAGATCAAGCAGTACATTAAGAAGAACAAACACTTATCAGATATACCACACTACGATCCGTCGCAGCAGGCAATCTATGACATCAATCATATCAACAAAATACTACCGCATAGGTACCCTATGCTTTTGGTTGATAAGATCATAGAGCTGAGCGATACACATGTAGTAGGCATCAAAAATGCTACGTTCAATGAAGAGTTTTTCCAGGGTCACTTCCCCGGAAACCCTGTAATGCCGGGCGTACTGCAGATAGAAGCCCTTGCACAAACAGGCGGAATACTGGCAATGAACAACATCAGCGACCCGGAAAATTACAATACTTACTTCCTGAAAATTGACAAAGTACGTTTCAAGAATGTAGTTCGCCCCGGCGATACGCTGATACTGAAACTGGAATTATTAAGCCCCATACGCCGTGGTATATGTGAAATGAGGGGAATGGTATATGTAGGAAACAAACTTGCTACCGAGGCGGAACTGGTAGCGCAAATCTCAAGAAAAGATAAAAAATGATCCACCCTCTTACCTACGTCCACCCGGACTCAAAGATAGCGCCTAACGTGAAGATCGATCCTTTTACTACCATCCACAAAAATGTGGAGATAGGCGAAGGCACATGGATAGGCTCTAACGTTACAATAATGGAAGGAGCACGCATCGGGAAAAATGTGCGCATATTTCCAAGCTCCGTAATATCGGCAATACCGCAGGATCTGAAGTTCAAAGGAGAAGATACCATCTGTATCATTGGCGATAACACTACTATTCGTGAGTGTGTTACAATCAACAGGGGCACATCCGACAGGAATGCAACCAAGATAGGCAACAACTGCCTTATCATGGCCTATACCCACATAGCACACGATTGTGAAGTAGGGAACAACTGTATATTCTCAAATAATACTACTCTTGCAGGCCATATCATAGTGGGCGATTGTGTGGTACTGGCAGGCCTTACAGCTGTGCAGCAATTCGTTCGCATAGGGTCTCACGCATTCGTTACCGGCGGATCGCTGGTGAGGAAGGATATACCACCATATGTAAAGGCAGCACGTGAACCACTATCATATGTAGGGGTAAACTCTGTAGGCCTCAAACGTCGTGGCTACTCCATAGAAAAGATCAACCATATACTTGATATCTACCGTATTCTTTTTGTACGCGGCTACAATGTATCTAAGGCGCTGAGCATCATAGAAACTGAGATACCGGTATCTGATGAGCGCGATGAGATCATTTCATTTGTGCGTGAAACAGGCAGAGGCATCATGAAAGGTTATATCCGTCGCCATAGCGAAGATATGCCTTAGTACACACAGCAATTAAAAGTCAGAAGTTAAAAAGCCTCGAGGTTTTCTATCTTCTGGCTTTTGTTTTATACATTGTTTTATCTTCGTCTTAATGAAAATATCCCTTGAGCATATCAGCAAACGATTTCAGCGCTACTGGATATTCAAAGACGTTAATTATTCTTTCAGCACGCCGGGTGCATATGCATTACTGGGGCCTAATGGCTGTGGCAAGTCTACCCTGTTGCGTATCATATCAGGCATGCAGACCCCCTCGCTTGGTAAAGTTTTCTTTCATGATGCACACGGCACTATTATACAACCAGAAAACATCTTCAGCTATATCAGCTTTACAGCACCGGGACAGGAACTGGTAGAAGAATTGACACTCAGGGAATTTTTAGAGTTCCACTTCTCATTTAAGAAGCCCTTACCAACCCTCACAGTAGATAAAATAATAGAAATAACCGGGCTGAAGGACACCGCAGATAAACCAATAGGTGATTATTCATCGGGCATGAAGCAAAGAGTGAAGCTGGCACAGGCCATTTTCACCGATACGCCAATATTGTTACTGGATGAGCCATGCACTAACCTGGACCAGAAAGGAATAGAACAATACCGGGAATGGATAGAAGTATATGGTAAAGACCGGCTCATAGTAGTTGCATCAAACGACCCACGGGAATATTTCTTTTGCAAAGAGCAGATAGTAATAGAAGACTATAAATAATTACCTTTGCGCTTCCGAAAATTTCATGGCCTTTGTAGTACAATGCCCGCCCGGATGAACCCGTTCGGACGGGGATAGTATAAGAGTTTCCGAAGCCCGCCATTGTCAAACCACAATCAGCAAGAAATAACTAACCTCATTCGCCAAAAACCTGATAGTGACAGAACACTATAAATAATTACCTTTGCGCTTCCTGAATTTCATGGCCTTGTAGTACAATGGATAGTATAAGAGTTTCCGAAGCTCCAGATCCAGGTTCGATTCCTGGCAAGGCCACATAAAATACACAACAATGTTTTATGCTTATGTTCTAAAAAGCATTAACCACGACTATCTATACAAAGGTCATTGCCAAAACCTTGAAATACGACTTAAGGAACATAATTCAGGGCAAACCACTTCGATAAAGCCGTATATTCCTTTCGAGGTCGCTTACTTTGAAGAGTTTGCAACAAAAGAGGAAGCAGTAACAAGAGAGAAATACTTCAAATCAGCTACAGGCAGAAGATTCCTAAAAACAAAAATACATATACGATAGGATGCATTGTATACAATATCCGCTCTGATTAACTCAGTTCAGGACGTGGATAGTATGGATAGTATAAGAGTTTCCGAAGCCCGCCCGGCTGAACGCCTTTCGGACGGGCTCCAGATCCAGGTTCGATTCCTGGCAAGGCCACTTTACGGGAAGGAAGGCGAAATAAATCTCGCCTTCCTTTCTTTTTCCCTCCCAAATCCTTGCCTGTATTGGCTATCAAGACAAGAACATTGTCGTCCGCTTCGGTTCGATAGGTGCCATTCTCATAAATCAATTTTTCCGGGAAGGTCGAACCAAGAATGTATCGTTTCTTGTCCAAAGTCGCACTGGTAAAGAGATTGCTCATATTCCGCAGAAAGTAGAAACCAAATTCTATTATTTCCCGTCCATTGCTATCGTTCTTACTCAGCTGTGCGATCCTTGCTGCAACCTTTTCAATTTCCGGCTCTAACTTTGCCTTGATTTTGCGATAATCTGCCGCGTCAAGTTCCCCATCAAGCATTAAGGTTTGGGCATTATCCAATCGCTTTTTGTAGGTCTCTAATTCCTTCTTTTGTTGAAGTACTTCGTTTGATCTGTCCTGCCCATTTTTTTTATTAGCACCCGCCATTATCAATTCACAAGACCGATACAACTTCTCCTCGCGACTAATATTCTCCAGCATCTGCTCAAAACACTCGTTAGCCTCATTTGCCCGGTAACGTTCATTGCATTTGTTTTTGCAGTGATAGTAATAGTATCGTGCGCTTCTTCCTTTTGATGCACTGCCCGTAAGTGTCTTGCCACATTTTGCACAGGTAAGAAATCCTCTCAATGGTAACTCATCCTGCTGGCAGAAGGGTGAATTTGGTAGCTTACGTTTACGGCCTTCCAGTACATCCTGAACCTCGTAATACAAAGCATCAGCAATAATCGCATCATGCGTACCCTTCACTACCATCCCCGACTCCTGCTTATACGCTGGAACAGCAACCTTGCCGATGTAAACAGGGTTACGCAACATACACCAGAAGCGGGTCCTTCCCAATGGCATACCTTTCTTGTTGAGAATATGCCTTAGTTCTTCAATGTGGTAATTGCCACTTGCCATCATTTCAAACGCCGTCTCAACAAAGCCCTGCTCCTTTTGGTTGGGGGCTATACAGGGTTTGTTATTCTCGTTACGGCTGTGCTTATAACCGTAAGGAGCAGAACCCATGTACCGACCATCCTTCATTGCTTTGCGTATTCCGGCAGTTATGTTCATTGCCCTGCGGTCATTCTCTACTTCAGGTGCGGTCAGATATAAAGCCAGAAGGAATTTTTGTTCCGGTATCTCCATATTTAATGGCTGCTCTATTCCCTGCGGCTCTACACCAAGCTTATTAAGCTGGCTTATCATTGTATATGCCTCCGGCGCATTTCGGGAAAACCTATCCCACTTCAGAAATAACAACAAATCAGCCATGCCTTTGTTTTTACGCAGAGCGGAAATGATATTTTTGAACTCTGGTCTGTCAAAAGTCTTAGCTGAATAGTCTTCCTTATAAAAGGCAACTATTTCGATGCTATTAATAGCGCAGTATTTCCGAAGCATTTCTTCCTGATGGGCGAGACTATGACCTTTCTCAGCTTGCTCGTCTGTACTCACTCGGATGTATAAAATGGCTTTCTTTTGCTTCATCTGTTTCCGGTTTTAGCTCTATAATTTTATTCCTGTTTTCAAATTGTTCTTCTGCAACAGAGAGAGCGACATTACACATGGCATACAACCATTCCCTGATTTTGAATAATTGTTCATCATCGTATTGAACCCTGTCATCATTCCATATCGCCCTGAATTGTTCGATAGAAATTCTATCGGGGAAAACATCAGTTTGCTGGTAACCTTTTGCTCTGTCTTGTGCAATTAACGTGCCTATTTCTTTTTGTCTTTTTCTCTCCATACAAAAATACAACTAATTGATTATCAATGTGCTATGATTTTTAAGTATTAGGTTTTCATTCACTTTTTATCCTGCTGATTTTTAACGACTTCCCAATATTGCCTTACTTATCAATAGCCTTAGCGGGTGCATGTTTAACCATATAGTAGTCCAACATTTCAACTAATATGCTTCCTACTGCTTTAGTTACGGCAGTTCGCCTGGGCAAGGCTGCTGCTTGTATCAATTGCTGCAATTTTTGTTCGGCTTCAGCCTGGGAATTTGCTTCAATCGTTATCGGTAATGTATAATGTGCCATTGTCTGATTTTAAAGTTGAAATTGAATTACGCTGCCTTTTTTGTTTGGTCACCCTGCTTTATTGCATGTTCCATAACAGTGATCGTTTGGTCAACAAAGGAATTGTGCATAAACAGGTATTGAATGATCTGCACCACCCTGTCAATATATTCCGGTTTAAAGAATGGACTCAATGCATCCTTAAGGCTTTGTTCATCTCCCTCCGTTATATCTCCGGTAAATGCTTTGGGTGTAACCATTTTCTGAAAGGTAGCTGTACTATCTTCTTCCTGAACGGTGGCTCCAGATGTTTCTTCCACTGGCAATGGAATGGTCTTATTGCCTCCTAAAAGATCGCCGATCAAGGGAATACCACTAAGCGCATTCGGTTTGCTCGCAAGAAACATCCCTGCTAAACCAACGATGGTCTCGGTAATTTTATTCGATTTCGTGCTTTTCTCAGCTTCAAGCTGCTCTATCTTGCCTTTTAGCTGCTCAGCATATTCCTCTGCCTCACCCAACTGTTCTTTTAGATCATCGTAGTCCTCTTTTAACTTGTCAAATTCCCATTTCTTTCTCTCCTGAAGCATTTTTGTGTTAATAGACTTTTCTATTCCTGATAACTCTTGCTGCGATGGGTCTTCTTCTCTTAGCAGTAAATTATAACGGTTACACCTGTTTGAAGTGCCGTCATAAATGTTGATGATGATACTCCTTGTTTCCGGTAAAACAAATTCCTCGTGTCCGTGAAACCGTTCCGGATCAGATGTTCGCGACACTACCTTTAGCTCGTCGACCCTCACATCGTATTCTTTTGGAGTGCCATTATCAGCTTCGTTTCTTAGTAGCTGATAAATCAGATTAACCCTTGTCGATGAATAAACCTCTTTTATTATTGCCATTTTATTAATCGTTTTTTGTGTTTTAGATTTTTCTACTTGTTATTCAAATACCTCTTCAACTCCTCCTGCGAAAAAAGTATTCTACCCTTCTTACTTCTTTGAATGGGTGTTAACTCACCGGAATATATTAATCCATAAAGCCGGGACACTGATAAATTCAAATACTCCGCTGCCCCGTTCATCGGCAGTGGTTTATCTCTTGGCATGTGACTGAGGTTGTCCAGTCGTTTCTTCAAACCAATTACCTCTTTGATAAGCAGATCCATTTTTTCTTCCATTCTTATTAGTTGCTCTTCCATATACTGCTCATTTTTTATGTAAATCCACAAAGCTACTTTGGTCAAAAAACCTCATTTCCAGCTTCATGTCATCTTGTGTCGTACTGTTCCGAACAATTCCGAGTTGTGCTGAACAATTCCTTTTTGTTCCCTTTTTGCTAGAATGGCAAAATGGTACTTATTGCACTCAGGGAATACCTTACGATACGCCACGAACAATTCCATAAATGGCTTGAACTTCCCAACATTTGCTGTTGATTTTATTAAAGGTACAATGGGTAAAAAGGCACACTTCCCTGTTTGGGCCATTCAGGACCATTAATTCACCACATTCCCCATTTGTGCCAGTTTTTCCCTCTTTGGAGCTCCTCTCATTGCAGGCACAAAGGTACTTTCGCCGAAAAGGGCGCTTTTCAGTTTGGGTAGTTGCAGGCACCTAAGGCGGTAACATTCCCTGCTTAGGCATAGTCCGGCATGTTGTAGTAGCCAACTTTACCCGGAAAAGTATCGATGCAGGAAACAAAGGACAACAAAAGGCATTTACTGTCCTTTGTTTTATATAGCAGAGCTTTTCAGAGAAGAAGTCAACAAAAAGGTATGAAACATCGCCAAGAACTGTAAGGATGCAGCAATCTATGCTATAGTATTAGTAGAAAATAATAGCAGTACCAATATTGTTCTAATTGTGTACTGATTAACTATAGTGCCTGATTATTAAAGATTATTAAAGAATTAATGCCGTCAAAATGGGGCACTTACAAAATAGTATGGCAATGAGATTTGATTACTATTATTTGGATGAGATTAGGACTGAACTATAATTGTCACTTCCCTGTTTTCCGCTTGCTTTTAGTGTATCTAATGCTAAACTCCAGTTCCCGTTTTGCAGAAGTTGGAACAAACTATCACTGTTGATGTGGCTATGCACTCCGTCCGAACAGATTATTGCAGAAAAATCAGTTCCGATATTTAGTTTATGTATTTCAGGTATATAAGAATTGGATTTCCCACCTAAAGATCTTATGACCGTGTTTTTTAGCCGAGGGATTTCCTCCGACTTAATAAATATACTTTCGTCTTTTAGCAAATTATATAGAGTATGATCTTTCGTCTGATAAAACTCCGTGTCATTCTTTAATAGGATTTTTACATCTCCGGCCCAGAATAGGTAAGCAACACCATGCGATATATATATTCCACCTATGGTTGTTCCCGCATCATTAAGATTAACCTTAATTAAATTATGGGCTTTTTGAAATGCATGTACAATCAATTCGTCATTTACATTATTAAGATTCTCAGCGAAGCACTGGGAAATTGTCTCAGTAGCAAGACGAGCTGCAATTTCACCAAAGTCATATCCACCCATTCCGTCTGCTATCATGAATAAAGACTGTTCTTTATCGCTATCGCAGTAGATAACATCCTCATTGGTTTCTCTAAGCCCTATTTCCGAAAAATGATAATATCTCATATTAAACCGCCTCAATTGTTGTACCACCATGTTTAGTTACTCTAGGTCGAGTGAATATTTTTATAGGTCGTTGCATGATCATCTTGTCGGTTGACTTAGTTGCCCATAAAAAAGCCTCTCCAGGTGATAGTGACGCTAAATCAATAGAATTTAATTCACTTACGGGAGTTATTGATTTTTGGACATGTTTCAGCCATTGTGGGCTATTAAATTTGTGCATTATTAAGATACTGCTCAATTCAATGATTTCGCTAGGCAAACTTGGTGGATCTTGACTTGCAATCAAAATTGATACTCCCTTATGCCTCATTTCTCTTATTGCAGTAACAATAGTTGTCGTCAAATCTTTGTTATTCATGTATTTGTGAGCCTCGTCAAAAACAATAAACTTATTGAATTTCTTTCCAGAAACTTCTTTTATTCCCGAAAAAATATTAAGCATAATAACAAATAAACCTAGTGCTTCATCCTTCTCAATAAACTCATCTCTTAAATCAACAATTATAAGCCTACCGGGTTTGAGATAGGTTTTTAGGGAGTAGCTATCGTCTATATATTGAGATGCAAAACTCAATCGCTGCATTGCTAATGCCCTTTGGGCGTTGGTTAAAAGGATAGAATTTTCAATCCTGTTTCGTAGTTCTCCCAAAGTAATATTGCTCCTTATCTCTCTCATGATTGCTTTTAATTGTCGGATATAAGTAGCATCGTTACCAATTGCACCGAGCAAGAACATCCAATCTTGGATATTTAAATCATTTGAATTAAAAGCAATTTTTTCAACACTAATCGAAGGGTATTGAGCTCTTCTATCGTCAATCTTATCTACAGGAGTAAGTAAGATTACATCATCCAGACTGTCCGGCTCCGCACCATATTTTGCCCTTAATTGTTGAATTTCCTTTTCTTTATCATTTGCATAAATCATAGAAGTTGCTTCCGGTGCATAATCCATTGTATCGCTATAGTGAAAAATCACACCAGCAAGTGGAGCTTGGAGATAGTTGATGTTTCTAAATGACTGTAACATCATTTCAGTAATCGTGCCAATAGTATAACTTTTGCCACCTCCTTGTACGCCGAACAAGCTAATTGTATTTGTCTCATTGGAATCAAGCGCAATCGATTTCCCCTGCAATGTCTTCCCAAGTATTCCATATTGTAGACTATCTGATGTCTTTCCAATTACAATATCATATGCTGGTGGCGCATCGGCAACAGTCTCTAATTTTTTTTCAACTTTATTATTATTTTCTTCTTCTTTAACTTCTGTTTCAGAAGCTGGCTCACTTACTATTGTGGGATTAGAAATATTGTCAGAATATACTTTCTCTGCTTCGGTTGGCTTTTTAACGACAAATCGCTGCTGAATAAACGGAGATAGTTCTTTAGTGCCACTGAAATAGTCAAAGAATGCTTCATCTTCAGATATCTTTTCAAGTCTTTGAGTATTAAGGTCAGATTCAGGGTCAAGTATCTCCTTAATTAACGACGATCCAAATGTGAAATAGGTTAAAGTAGAACTATATTCTTCTTTTTTATGACGTTGTGCTGCACTAAAATCGAAAATAATACCCAATTCTTTGAAGCCGATAGTAAATCCTAAATCGAGGTTGTGTATAAAGCTAATGTAATGCTGGTATGTGTTTAAGCTAAGCTGTTCGTATCTCAATGCACGATTTATGTAAAACTCTAAAAGCGACTTAAGCTCTTTATTTTTTATCGCCCTGTCTAACCGGTCTTCCGTTGTGCTATTTTCAGGATCAAAATGGAATTTTAAAGCATGAATAGTATTGTTAATTTGCTCCTTCATTTTCAATTTAAGATCATCTGACTCTGAAGTTGACAAATACTTTCTGCACTTAACCTCAATGACCATCATTTCGATAATCCTTTTGTCCACGTCTATACTTACCAATAAATGATCAGCACGACTTTTGCTTTCAGTACTCAATCCTTCGAACAAATCCTGATGTAAGTCAATCGGAATTAAAAATGAATTAGTTAGTATTTTTTTCTTCTCTAATACTCTTTTTGTAAAAGCAGCACCAACAACTTCAAATGCTTTGTTCTTGCTCGAGTTTAATTGCATAATAAGTGAACTACTAACAGCTCTCAAATCTTCAAGCAGCATTTTCAAGGTAGCATTGTTACTCTCTTGGTCAATAGATATGTCGTACTCTTGAAAATGTGGCCCTAGCAGGCCAACAATTTCAGATGTTGGTCTTGTAGTTAAATAGCTTGAAATGCCAGTAACTTCTTCACCGGGAACATAATCTAACAAAAATGGTATCTCACCGTCTTTTCCAGGTAAATCATATATCTCAGGACCGAGATTTTTGTCAAAGGTTATTACCCAATCAGAATAATCGTGTATGTTATTGATTAATACCTTATCAGCCTCCTTTAATAGTAATGATGTGGCTGGAAGTGAATCAGTGTATTTTGAAGCTAATGCACCCGCGATAAAAATCTGAATATTTTCGAATATGGATATAGAAGTATCCGCTCGCTTATTCTTTGACTTATTGGGGTAGATAAATTTATTCCATTGTATCTCACTTCCATTTTCTGTGACTTCGATAGTTGGGTTAGTGATTAATCCATTTAAAAAGAATGAAACCTGCTGACCAATGGGCTTATATAGCTCAGTTTTGGACGGGAACGGGCTAATTACAAAACTTAAATGTGACCCAAAATCAGACGGTGAATTTAGAAACTCATTAATCTGATTAATGGAGAACCGAAGTTTGGGAAACAACCTATTATAAGACGGTTGCGAGAAGGCTTCAGCTTCTTCAGATACATTAAATTCTGGATTTAATAAGTTTTTTAACCCTTCCCCATGGTCAATAATACTATCCTCGCCTTTGAAAAGTCGTATCTCATATCTTAGCTGCGTATGAGCTGGATTTTGTTCTAATTCTACTAATGCGTTGGCAAATGCAGTAGCATCTCCGGCATTAAACAAGTTGATTACTAAACAATCTGTGTAAGGGTGCTGAGTTATATAGTTTCTTAAGTGTTTAATAATTAGTTTTTCAGAAACCTCGCTGTCTATTCGATTCTCTTTATCAATATTCAGAATTCGCGAAAGAAAAGTTTTGATCTGCCGATTTATTGAAATCAGTGTATTAGAACCAGAGCCATCATCGATGGGTTTTATATAAAGCCCCCATCCATATGCAAGTTCTCCGGCATATTGATACGATTGTTTTGATTCGGTGTCTATAAGTACTAGTGGGTTATTTTCTGGAGTTAATTCACCTAGGAATAAGCTGTCCAAATTGTTTATCCAATCTTTTCTGTATTTCGAATTACCTACGGTCTTTACTTCCCAATCATTAAAGAGATCAATTAAATTTACCAGCCAGCCTAATCGCAGAGGATGAAGTGGCGAAAGTAGTTTTACATTAAGTGGCTTATTATCATCTAGCCTTGTTTGAAGTGTTACGATATCTACCGATTGTAATTCTAACAACAATTCATGTAGTTCCCTGGCTTCGTCGGTGTTTTCCGGTAGTAAGTTTTGAAAACGTTCTTTAAGATCATTTGTCCAAATGTGGAATTCATCTAAATAGGCGATAGCCAGATTGTAGAAATCGTTTAAAGAGGTAGTGAACAGCACACCGCTTTTATTGGATGCAGAATTACTTATTGATTCAAACAATTCTTTTCTAGCCTGCAATAGCTTTGGAGGTGCTAATTGATTTAGAATATCAGAAGAACTAAATTTTAAGGAATTCAGCGCAATTTGTGTTGGGTTGTTAGATGCAACCGCAGTAACCTGACCAAGCTGATCAGGATATTTAAGGAATGTTTTTTCAACTAAATATAGTTTAGCTGACAAGTTAATCTGATAATCGTGTTTAGAATCAAATCGCACATGGTATGTTGCCTTGGTCGTTTCTGTGGGCTGCCCTATCCACTGAGCCGTGCCTTCTTCAGGAACAGGTTCCGATAGTTCTGCCCCCACTTTAAGTTGATCTATTCTAAACCTAAAGAAGGCTTGTATTACATTACTAAGCTTATCTTTTCTGAAGCTTTCACCATCTCGTTCTTCTTCCTGTGAGATAGTGAAATAAAAATCTTCACTGTCGCAAGTAAGCTTTCTCTCAATCGTAGATTTTGAGGCTGCGCTATCGGTGGCTTTTAGTTCTCGCCAGTGTCTTTCTACAGCATCATCTTTAAAGAAATCATCCGAATTTAAAACAACACCATTTTCATCTTCTGCCAAGACCTTTAAGAAATAAGTTCCCTCGCTTATAGTATTCGAATCTATAGAGACGTTTAAATCTTTATAAGGCAGTTTGCTAGCAGAGTTCTTAAATTTCTTCAGTTCTTGAACAAACTCACCTGCTAAACCATTTGACGCCATCAATACAACTCTAAAAAATGCAAGCTCTTGTATGGTTTTTAGTTCAGGAACTGTAGTAATTCTTGCTTTGAATTTCCCCGCTTTCCCGGTTGACACAACCAAGCATTTAACGCCATCAATGTTTTTAAATTCAGTTGACTTGAGATGCTCAACAGTTAACCTGACATTTTCTACATTCAAATCAGGTATTGGCCAGTTGGAAAAATTAAGCATCGGGAATTTTTCAGCAACTAACTTCACCAGATCTTTTCGATTTCTAATTTCATTGGCAGTTTTCAATAATGAAATGATGTCTTTCTGAATGGAGTTCTTTTCTAATGGCAAATCTTTAAGTCGCTCAAAAATCGTCCTATTAAAATCAGCTAATTTTTCACTGCTGATTGTATTAAAATTTAGCCTAGCTCTTGTTTTAGATTCCTCTGCGCCTAATAGCGAATCGGGGATTAACCCGAGCAAGTACAGGCTATTGCCAATTTCTTCTCTACTCCAGCCATTAATTTCAATAGCTATCAAAAATTGAATCCAATCATTTAATGGTATTTTACCGAAGTAGTTGTATATCTCATCCACCAACGGCTTTGTAGTTGACGGAGCCTTACTAAGTAAGGTTTTTGCCAAATCATCTTCAATACCAACCAAACTAATATCCTTAAAAGTAGTATTGCCATAAGAATCCTCTGCCGCAGTTCTATTATTCGCAGGTATCAATACCAGTAATGGTTTCTCTTCATTGTTCCTGTAATTGATAAGCTTAGAAGGAGAGACGTGTATGTCATCACCCATAATTTTATCCGACAGTATAAATGAATCAATATTTTTAAAGTCCGTTCTGATTCGGGTCAATAAAGGATACACTTGATCTCTTCCAAGACCAGTAATTTTTATACAATGACCCTTCGTAGCCTCACTGAACTCGGTTTTGTATTTTTCAATAATGAGTTCAACAATGTATTGATAATATTGAGTTGTAAATATCATGTCTTTTATATTTCGTAGCGAGGTCTGATTTTTTGAAGTATAAATGCATCGCTTAGGTCATTGTAAAATCCAATTTGCCGGAGTTTGTTTTTAAACGCTGAAACATTCTCTTTAAACGCTTGAATTGTGTTCAAATCAGCATCCGCAAAACGCTTGTCATCAAGACCGTTAATAATTAGCCCATATCGATCTTTAAATATTTGCATTAACTCTTCAATAGAAACGGCTTTTGAAGTCAACGTATCATTGTTGCTTTCAAGCAAGTTTAATTGAGTAAGCGCCTCCAATAGCCTAGTTCCTAGTACAAATCTTCGGGGGTTCTTCTTGCTTCTACCTTGCGCCATAAATCCACGTTCGTTGTTCTTATTCGATAAATTATCTATCATTTGAATGTGG
>JAOQAP010000132.1 GCA_025963465.1 Flavipsychrobacter sp. | reverse complement strand
TGTTTTCTATTCCTGCGTGTCTATATACTTTCAGTGGCATGATGAACATTATCCGGTAAAAAATATCGTGTTCCTGCAACTCGGGTTCTATCTTGGTTTCATTATTGTTCTACTCATCTCTTTTGCTTACTTCTTTCGTATCAGCCGCGATTTTTTTAAGAATATACTGGTGAAAATAACCAAGCCAGTACGCATGCCAAAGCTGATACCTTACGACTCACTGGACTATGAGATAGACATGATACCCGCGCATTCCTATATATCAGGCAGACTGAAGATAGAAAAGAGTACTGATGCAGATATCTATCATCCCCGGGTAATGAACAAGGTGCTTAGCCGCCATCACCGCAATGTGATCTTTGCAACGCTGATCCTTTATTTTTTACTGCTGCTGATGGGTGTTTTTATGGATCATCCATTGCTGAGAGTGCCTGCAGGTGCCGGGTTCCTGTTGCTGTTCTCTATTATCATGGGTGTGGTAGGTGCTTTCAAATATTTTCTGCGCAGCTGGGAAACGATCGGCTGGGTAATATTTGTGGTTTTGCTCATGCTCATGGTCAATTACCAGTTGTTTGACCTGCGCAGCATTGCGTATGGCCTCAACTACCATACTACTGCAGCCAAAGAACCTGAATATACTTACAAGCATCTTCATGCATTGTTCAATGCAAAACAATTTGATGAAGACCGGCAGAAAGAAATCGAACGGTTGAACAGATGGAAAAATAAAACGGGCACCGCTAATCCCCCATTGGTCATTATAACATCAAGCGGTGGCGGTTCCAGGTCTGCATACTGGACATTCCGTAGCCTGCAGCACATAGATAGCATCACCAAAGGAAAGCTTTTTGAAAACACTGTATTGATGACCGGCGCATCGGGTGGTATGCTGGGCGAAGCATACTGGCGGAGCATACACGATGCCAGCCAGCGGGGATTGATAAAAAACCCTTATGCCCGCCGGTACCAGGAGAATATCGGTAAAGACCTGCTTAACGCTATTATCTTTTCTTTTGCGAGTGTAGACCTTGTTTCTCCATTCAATAAAATTTCCATTGCAGGATATTCGTACACCCGGGACCGCGGCTACGCAATGGAGCAGGAAATAATCAGGAACACAGAAGGATTGCTGGATAAAAAGATAGGCTATTTCCAAAAAAGAGAAGCTGATGGTTATATACCACAGCTTATTATAAATGGTACGATCATCAATGATGGCCGACAGCTTATAATCTCTAACCAACCGGCTGGCTACCTTACCCAGCCATGGCATTCTATCAATGAACCAGCACCACCAATAGATGCTGTAGACTTCGCTGCCTTCTTTGCCGGCCAGGATCCATATAATCTTCGCCTTACTTCAGCATTGCGCATGAACGCTACCTTTCCTTTTGTGCTGCCTGTTGTAAGACTGCCCAGCGAACCGAGGATGAATATCATGGATGCAGGATTGAGAGATAATTTTGGTGCAGAGCTGGCTACCCGCTATTTGTTTGTGCTGAGAGATTGGCTGGTAAATAATGCAGGCGATATTATCTTCCTGGAGCTGCGCGACTCCCAGGAGAACGATGTTACCGATATTTCAGACCAGTCCTCTTCCCTGGGTAAAATGCTGTTCGATCCGCTGTTTGTTATCCAAAATAAATGGGAGTCCTTTCAATCTTATTCACACGGGTTCCTGAAAGATTATGCTCCTACTTATCTTAATGGCAAGTTGCACTATATAACCCTGCAATACGTGCCGAAGGAATCCAAGAAAATAGCTGCACTTAATTTTCACCTGACCCAGAATGAAAAGGAAGACCTGTATGAGTCTATCAGTAACAAAGAGAACCTGGCTGCAATAGATAGCCTGCTGCTGCATCTTCGTTAGTTTTTCCACAATACGTTTTCCCATTGCAGCCCTCCGACGGCATCATATTTATCAGTATTTTTTATACAACAACTAAAGGGTATCGTTTTGATTATTGTAAGTATATTTACCCTGAGGCGAAAATCATGTTCATGAAAACCATTCTTTTTCACATTAGCTCGCTTCAGGACGGAGATATAGAGCGCGTACTTATAGAGCTCCTGCAGGGGCTTGATCCTCATAAATATAAAATACGCCTTTCCATAGCACACGACCTTGGCGATCTGGAACAACTAAAAGACCAGATACCCTCTTACGTAGAGATACACCACATACTGGACAGCAAACTCTCTGCTACCAAAAAGAAGAAAATACAAAAGACAATCTCTTTTACCGAAAAAATATATGAAGAGCTGGTGCTCCCCTTTTATAAAAAGCGGATGCACCACACAAAGCTGAAAGAGCTGATAGCAGACGCAGATCTTATAGTGGACTTCGATATGACCCTTACACCATATACCCGGTTGCTGAGCGGCAAGAAAAAAGTAGCGTACTGTCACTTTAGCCTGGAACACTACTGGGATGGAAAAAAACAAAAGCTGGACAAGCTGGTGAACCGCCTGAAAAAATACGACACGGTTGTAATGCTCTGCGAAGAAATGAAAGACAAAGCCACCAAATTATATCCTGCTTTGAAAGGAAATGTTGTGCGCATATATAACGCACTGGACAATGAACGCATCCAGGCACTATCGAATGAAGGCCTTGGGGGATATGACCACCTGCTGGTAGACGGCTATTTTTGTTCGGTGGGGCAGTTGAATGAAGGTCAGAAAGATTTTACTATGCTGATAAAAGGCTATGCTGCCTGCGTGAAAAAATATGACATCAAACAGCATCTTGCCATAGTTGGTGATGGCCCCAGCCGTCTTATGCTGGAAGAGCTTGCCATAGATGAAGGTGTGGGCGACATGGTAACATTTGCCGGGCACCAGGTCAATCCTTATAAATGGATGCGCAATAGCGAATTGTTCCTTTTCTGCTCTAAACATGAAGGCTTGCCAACTGTACTTATAGAAGCTTTATCTTTATCCTGCCCTATAATAGCCACAGCTACTCCCACAGGAATAAAAGAAATACTGATGAATGGAAAATGTGGTACTATGGTAGAACCCGGCGATGTGACCGGCCTATGTGACGCTATATACAAGGTGCTAAATGATAAAGCACTGCAACAAAACCACTGTAAGAACGCAGAAAATATTCTCCACCAGTTTGAAATAAAAAAGATGGTGACAGCGTTTGAAAACCTTGTCGTGGCTTAGTGTTGTTATAATCCTTTTGTTAATTCAGCCCAGTCTTGCTTTGGTGGTAACCATTGCCTTTTTATCAGTGCCTGGAATAGTGTTCTGTTATTGAGGAAGCTTATTTTTTCCTGCATCAACACCGGTAGCTGGACCAACGGACTATATTTCACCACCTCATCCCAACTCTTATCTTTAAAATATTCAAAGAAAGAATGTAAGACACCCCTTGCTTCTTTCAGAATCCAGTAGTGGAGCACGTATGGCACTGCAGCTTTTACATTACCCTCCCGCTGAAAGCAAAATGAAAAGGCGAACTGCTCTACTATGTGCTTTGAAAATTTTGGATATTCTCTGTCTGTATATGCTAATGCCTGGTCCAGGAGGTAGCGGTATTTGGTATCAAAGCCTAACATACCCGCGTTCCACATGGCCAGCTCATTAATCGGTTTTCCATTTACTTTTTCAGTTGCTGTCTTTTGGAGGTGATCGTCGAGTTTTTCAAAAATTTTATTTCCCCGGTCGCTCACCTTTCCTTCCATCAGGTGCATGTACAGATCTCCATTCCCGATGTCGCCCCATACTGTATCTATGCGCTGTGTGAATACAGAATCTGAATCTACATAAAATATGTTCCCGGTCCTGTCTGTTGCCAGTTCCCGAAGCATTTCTATTTTCATACGGTGCGAAAAGTTTATTTCGCCTCTCCACTGTTTTATTGTGGCTGCATCCAGTTGCCTGTAGTGTAGCGGCAGTTTGCACCCTTTGAACGATCTGAAAAAATCAGGGTCATCCGTATATATCCATATCTCCGTATTCTTCAGCTCTTCAATTGTATATAATCGTGATAAAGACAATAACGAATAGGCACATTCATAAAGAGTGCCGCCATTACCGTAACACAGAAAAGCAATATAGTTGGTTGGTTGTTGCATCACTCTTTCTTTATCACTTATTCAATGCCAAAGCATGCCGGGTCATTATTCAAAAAACGCTCTGCTGCTATCAGTTTATCGTGCAGTACTTCATCCTGTGCCATGAACGAAGCTTCTTTACGGAATGCTGTAAATACTTTTTCAATGACAGCAGATGATGTTTGCGGACGGCGAAGGTCCAGCGCTTGAGCTGCGGTCAGCAATTCTATTGCCAGTACGCGCTGCACATTTTGTATCACTCTCCGCAATTTTGTTGCTGCGTTCGCACCCATGCTCACATGGTCTTCCTGCCCATTGCTGCTGACAATGCTATCTACAGATGCCGGTGTGCAATATTGTTTGTTCTGGCTCACGATTGCTGCTGCCGTATACTGTGCTATCATAAAGCCGCTGTTCAGTCCGGCCTGTGGAGCCAGGAAAGGAGGCAGGCCTCTTTGCCCGCTTACCAGCAGGTAGGTTCTGCGTTCAGAAATATTTGCCAGTTCAGACATTGCTATAGCCAGGAAATCTGCATGAAGCGCTAACGGCTGTCCGTGAAAATTTCCACCGCTCATGATCGCATCGTCGTCATGAAACACGATCGGGTTGTCTGTAACAGAATTGATCTCTATCTCTACTACATTGGCCACTGTGTCTACTACGTCTTTAGTAGCACCGTGTACCTGTGGCATGCATCGGAAAGAATATGGATCCTGTACCTGTTCTTTTTTTAATTTTTGTATTTCACTTCCTTCCAGCAATTGTAGTATTCGTGCCGCTGTCGCTATCTGCCCTTTGTGCGGGCGCACCCTATGTATCGGGTGGCTGAATGGTTCGCCCTTAGACATGAATGCATCAACAGACATTGCACCTATCACATCAGCCCAAACCAGTAATTTCTTTGCTTGCATCAAAGACCAAGTGCTGTACGAGCTCATGAACTGGGTGCCATTCAGCAATGCCAGTCCTTCTTTTGCGGCCAGCGCCATTGGTTGCAGCCCTGCTTTTTTCAGCGCATCGGCTGCCGGCATTTTTATTCCATTATAGTATACTTCTCCCTTGCCTAATATAGGCAGGCACAGATGTGCTAATGGCGCAAGGTCGCCCGAGGCGCCAAGCGAACCCAGCTCATATACTACCGGTGATATTTTATGATTGTAAAAATCTGCAAGCCGTTGTACTATTTCTGTTCTTACGCCACTATACCCCTGGCTTAGGCCGTGTACTTTTAATAACAACATCAGCCGCACTATTTCTTCCGGTACTTCATCGCCCATACCACAGGCATGAGAGCATACGAGGTTTTCCTGCAACTGAGAGAGCTCGTCATCTTTTATCCGCACATTGCACAGCGAGCCAAAACCGGTATTGATACCATAGTATGTTTCGCCTCCTTTAAGTATGTTATCGAGGTATGCACGGTTATGAGCTATGCGTCCTTTTGCAGCTGCAGATAACTCCAGTTGTATTTCTTTTATATTCCTTAATGTATCTATGGATATGTGTTCCGGTAATTCCATGTTTTTTATCCTGGTCAGTTTTTCTGTTTATTGTTTCTTGTCTTTCTCAATTATTGCCAGCAGGTCTGCTTCTACACTTTTTTGTACCGTCTCTGTTATTCTGCCCACTTCTTTATTGTCTTTTAGTAAAATGACAGTTGGCACCAAAGTCACCTTGTATTTTTTTTGTTCTCCGTTCTTTGTTGTTTTTTCCCGGTCGGTGCCATACATTGCTATTTGTCTTACCGGATAGTTTGCCATTGCCATTACTCTTTCCAGTTTCGGCACCAGCACATGAGAATCGTCGCACCAGGTTCCCAGGAATACAACCATTGAGTATTCTGCCAGTTTTGGGCGCAGGTCTATCATCGTCCGCGGATCAGGATTATACTCATCCCGTCCTTTTTTGAACCAGTCAAATGTTTTTTCCCTGTCAAGATCTTCGAACGTCAACTGCCCATTAAATACTTGTTCTCCG
>JAOQAP010000118.1 GCA_025963465.1 Flavipsychrobacter sp. | reverse complement strand
TGACAAATATTAAACTATCGTCGCCAAACAGGTCGAAGGACTTTTTTTCAGGGCCATATTTCGACGGCTCGAAACTGAACGTTTCTATATTGACACCGGCCCACATGGAGGAGATATATCTCATGGGGTTGTTGGTGGCGTCTTTCAACTCTATATCGCTGACCAGTATCTTCTTTGCGCCGGTAACTAGCTTTAGCCCGCTTACATGATCGGCATGAAGGTGGCTGAGCACCAGGTAGTCTATATCTGACGGTGCGAAGCCTTTTTTTTTCAGTTGCTCGTGAATGGCCTCGCCTTCAGCCAATGCCGCTTTGTTGATGATCCAATGGAAGGTGCCAAGATGTTTTCTCTGGTTGACACGCACATCGGTATGCCAGCCGGTATCTATCAACACCAGCCCTTTAGGATGCTCTATAAGATATGCGGAAACAGGTAGCCACACCTGGTGTGAATTGCTTCTAAACATTCCCGTGAAGGAAATGGGGTTCCATGTCTTTTCATGGAAGGGTAATGATGCGTCTACCCGCGCACTGCCGCAGTGTAATATGTGGACCTTTATTTTTTCTTTCATTTGTTTCCGGGTGTTTGGGGGTGATACTCCAAATGTACTAAAATGTTGTGCCGTAACAACCTGTTGCAATCCGGTTATTTGATGCGGAGAATTTAAAAAAAATTTCGAATTCAGACCTGTTTTCTATAATCTTGCAAAAAAGTAATTGTAGTCGATAAATAATAAGCATGTCTCCGAATAAGCCACCTGTTAATGTTGTTGCTCTTCTTCCTGTACTTGATGCAATGCTGATTGATCTGTTAAGGTCATTAACTGCCGAAGATTGGGGAAAACAGACTGTTGCAAAGCTATGGACCGTAAAAGATGTGGTTGCGCACCTGCTGGACGGAAACATCAGGATACTGTCTGTGCTCAGGGATGGCTATAATGGGGAAAGGCCGGAGATTCACTCCTATAAAGATCTTGTTGATTTCCTGAATAAACTGAATGCAGATTGGGTACAGGCAATGAAAAGAGTAAGTCCGGCAATGCTCCTGTTACTTCACGAGCTAACCGGCCCAATGTATTGTGACTATTATGCCTCCGTTGATCCATTTGACAAATCCGTATTTGCGGTGAACTGGGCCGGAGAGGATGAAAGCCTGAACTGGATGCATATAGCCCGCGAATACACAGAAAAGTTTTTGCATCAGCAACAGATCAGAAACGCTATAAATAACACGGCGCTGATGACCAAAGAATATTTCTATCCTTTCATAAATATATTTATGTATGCGCTCCCGTATACGTACCGCGAGGTGGTTGCAGACAATGGTACTGTTATAAAGCTCACTATATCATCGGATATCGGCGGCTCCTGGCTGCTATTGAGAAATGATGATAAATGGGTATTAAGCAACCAACCTGTTGAGCAACCAACGACAGCAATAATTATTGAACCGGAAATATCATGGAAATTATTCTCTAAAAGTATACGGCCGGAAGAGATCAGAAACATGATCACTATTAACGGTGATCAGCAACTGGGTGAAGTTGCGCTGTCCATGATCTCTGTTATGGCTTAGGCCGATAAATCTATTAAACAACAGCCTCCTTGTTGTATTTAGCCCTGTATTCCAGTGGCGACATTCCTGTTATTTTTCTGAATACTTCGCGAAATGCTTTTATATCGGAATAGCCCACCTCGTACATTACTTCATTGACATTCTTCCGCGTGGTCTCGAAAGCTTTTTTGGCCAATTCTATTTTTACCCTTTGGGCATATTCTACAGGGGTATTGCCCGTAGCCTTTATAAACCTCCTGTCAAAGTTTCGCCTGCCCACGGCGAACTTTGAGGACAACTGTTCCATGGATATTTTTTCGTCGGGCTTGCTTTCAATATATGCCTGCGCCTCTTTTACCATTTCATCGCCATGCTGCTTCTGACCGGTAAATATTGTGAATGGCGACTGGCTGTGCCTGTCCATCTCTACCTGGAATACCTTGGCACAAAAGATGGCAGTGGGCCGGTCGTAATACTTTTCAATAAGATAGATAATAAGGTTGAGGAAGGAGTATGCGCCACCATTGGTATAAATGCCATGCTCATCTGTAATGAGCTTGTCAGTTTGCAGATCAACTTCCGGGAACATGGCCCTGAAATTATCGGCTACGGCCCAGTGTGTAGAACAGCTTTTTCCATCGAGCAAGCCTGATGCCGCGAGCATGAATGCACCTGTGCAGATACTTGCCACCGCAGCACCATCTTTATAGCGCTGCTCTATCCAGTCTATCAGCACCTGGTTTTCCTTTACTGCTTTTTCATAATTATGATTGAGTGAAGGAATAATGATGAGGTCGGTTTTGGCGATGGCAGATACATGGGTGTGTGGCCGCACAGAAAACAGCCCATCATAGAAATCGACCTGTTCAGAGATGCCGGCCAGTTGTATCCTGAATGGCTGTTGCCTGCCGGTCTCGCTCCAGTAAGCATTGGCACGGGTAAATATCTTGTATGCACCTACTATACTGCTCAGGTTGTTCTCTCCGTCGGGTACTATGATGGTCAGGTGTTTCATGTGTTGCTGTTTTTACAAAGGTAGTGATCGGTGTTGTCCAAATCAACCCGTCATAAAGTCTATTTAGCACCCCAGCGGAGTAATATTCAGACAATACCTTTGCTGAATAAAATATAAAAGCCATGCAAGATCAACATTTCACTACTACCATGCTGGTAGACCAGACACCCCAACAAGCATTTGATGCCATCAATAATGTCCGCAGATGGTGGTCGGAGGATTTTAAGGGCGAGTCAGAACGACTGAATGATGAATTTGAAGTCCGTTTTGAAGATGTGCATTATTCCAAACAAAAGCTGACCGAAGTAGTGCCCGGTAAGAAGATAGTGTGGCTGGTAACGAGCAGCCACCTGAGCTTTCTGAAAGACAAGGGTGAGTGGAGTGGTACAACCATAGTTTTCGACATCATTAAAGAAGGAGACAAAACACGGATCAATTTTACTCATGTTGGCCTTGTGCCGGAAATCGAATGTTTTCGTGATTGCTCCAACGGGTGGACGCAATTCCTGCACCGTAGCTTACTGCCATATATAACCACAGGTAAGGGTGACCCTAATGTGCTAAACAAAGAAGTAGCAGATAAACAACAACCCGCAAACGATAAGAACTTCAGTACGTCTTTCCTGGTAGACCAATCACCGACTGAAGTATTTAATGCGGTGAACAATGTACGCGACTGGTGGTCGGAAGAAATAGAAGGTGGTACAGCGCAGCTCAATGATGAATTTAAATACCACTACAAAGATGTGCATAGCTGCACTATGAAGATAACAGAATCTATACCGGGTAAAAGAGTGGTGTGGCTGGTGCTGGACAATCATTTCAATTTTACAAAAGACAAAAGTGAATGGAAGGGCACGAACATTGTTTTTGATATTTCTGAAAGAGACGGGAAGACGCTACTTCACTTTACGCATGCAGGACTGGTGCCCGAATACGAGTGCTTCGACATTTGTAAAAGTGCATGGACGGACTATGTTTGCAATAGCCTGCACGACCTGATAACAATGGGCAAAGGGCAGCCTAATGCGAAAGAAGCCTAGTAGCTCCGAATTTCTTTTATTATAACCCTGGCCTTTGGCCGGGGTATTTTTTTATCCGAGCTAGTACAGCTTTAGTTAACTTTATATAAGCGCCAAAATAACAACCATGAAAAAATTATCTGTGATCTTATCTTTCCTGCTGCTGTTTGTGTTGTTCTCTGAATGTACAAAGGACAAGAATGATACTAAGCCAACACCCATGGTATCTGTA
>JAOQAP010000075.1 GCA_025963465.1 Flavipsychrobacter sp. | reverse complement strand
TGTTGTCGTAAGCTACATTTACGTTTTTCTTATCACTGAATGTAGGGCTGGACAACTGGCTATCTGTAACTATCCCTCCATTCTCATCATGCTGTTCTTTATTGTAGACCATAGCAGCATACAATGTATAGTGCTTGTTCAGGCTCTTGTAGTTGGTAGTAAATACTGCGTTATCGTGGTTATTACGTTGCAGCTTATAGAACCCCGGCGAGCTTGTCTTCCTGTATTCTACTGCAAAGTTCCAGTTTGGCCTTATATTTTGTGAATGCATGATGCCTGCCACCTGCTCCAGTTTAGAACCAAGCTGATAGCTGAATACAGAATACGGCCTGTTGGTAGAATAAAACCGGGCGCTATCTGCATCAAAACGGTAAACATCAAAAATATGATAGCCGAGGGTAGGCCCCACACGATACTCCGGTGTAAATACCATATTGTTGACCGGGCTACCCAGATTGCCCATATCCCTGTTCCATGGTTGTGTAAACCGTGACCGGTGAAAGGTATGCAATGAAGTATCGGGAATATAGGTGCGGGCAGAATTTAGTTTTTCATAAGTGATGTTTACCAGATCGTCTTTCCATTGATTCGTGTTCGATTTGCTGGTGTCTTTAACCGGCCTGTTCAATGATCCCGGTGACGTAGTGGGGTTCATTTGGGCAATAGATAGCTGGCTGCTGAAGAGCAGGGATAATATTAGTATGTATCTTCTAAGCCGTCCTGCCGGTATATTTCTCAAATCAAACACTTTAAGACTGGCTTGTATATATGCCGGTCGCAGATAAAATCGCTGGCAAAAGTAACAAAAGCAACGTTATCATGGTCTTAAACAGTAAAACCTTACATACGGGATATGAGTGTAGCTACCAATTTGGCCATTTTAGGTGCTGCTGCATTTGCCGCTTCCAGCACTTCTTCATGAGTTATAGTGACAGGAACGTCGGTAATACCCATATCTGTGATAACGCTCACTGCAAAAACCCGCATGCCGCCATGTCTTGCTACTATGGTCTCGGGCACTGTACTCATGCCCACAGCATCGCCACCCATTGTATGCAGCATTTTATATTCTGCCGGGGTTTCGTAAGTAGGCCCCTGCAGCCCAATGTATACACCTGTTCGTATATTAATACCTGTTTCTGCAGATATTGTTTTAGCCAGATCTATCAACGCATGATCATATGGCTGACTCATATCCGGAAAACGGGTGCCCAGCCGTTCATCATTATGTCCACGTAAGGGATGCTCAGGGAACAGGTTGATATGATCTTTGATAATCATAATATCTCCTACATTAAAGCCTGCATTTGTTCCTCCCGCTGCATTAGACAAGATAAGAGTCTCCACACCCAGCATTTTCATCACTCTTACCGGGAAGGTCACTTCCTCCATGCTATAGCCCTCGTAGTAATGGAACCTGCCTGCCATAAGCATTACATCCTGGCCACCCAACCTGCCAAAAACAAGCTTACCACCATGTCCTTTTACGGTAGAAACGGGAAAGTTTGGTATAAGGGAATAGTTTATTTCTAAAGGTGTTTCTATATTATCTATAAGCCCGCCAAGCCCGCTGCCCAGTATAATACCCACTTTGGGCTTCACTGTCATCTGCTGCTGTATAAAGGAAGCAGTCTCCTGTATCTTTTCAAATAAGCCCATGGAATTGATATTGACTTCGGAATGGCAAAAATAAATAAAAGTATAGCCTAATCCCCGTATCCAGGGTTCATCACCTCGTTTACTGCGGAACGGGTGTTCATAGTAGGGCTGACACCGGACATGCCCAATAGATGACGTTGCTCTATGGTATCCAGCGCTGCTTTTCGCTCCAGGTGCTGGCCTACAATGGTCTTTATGTCTTTGCCTGCCATATTCAGAATGTCGTTCTTCAGGCGTATCTCACGTGCCATGCGGCCCATTATAAAGATGAAGATCACTGTCAGTGCAGCAAGCCCATAAATAGCCAGTATCAGGTATAGCAGATTGGGAGCACCTACGGTATTTCTTAATGATGTATTGTAGAATATCTCTGACAGGGCTTTGAACGGGTATATCTTATGCATTAAAGCTACAAAGGCTACACCGCCAAGGCTTATTATATAACAGCTGAATTCTGTAAGTACAAGCGTGCTGCTGCTGAGCAGGCGCTGCGCCGCAGGTCTTCTTAAAGACGTGGCAAGAGGGTCCAGCAATTCGATCTGGTCATTGATCATTACCCGCTCTTCCCTGAATTCCTTTAGCAGATCATCCTTTAAGGTGGTTAATGACATTTTGGTAGTTATAATTTGATGCAAAAATAACGTAGTCGTAACATACGGTCGTTAACTAAGTATCCACATTTTGTTAGTAAAGTATGGATAACTGGCTTGCTTTTCGGAACTTTGCAGCCATTATAGATAATGAGCTTCATATCAGGGGCTGCTGTATTCTGTTAATGGCCTCTTACAAATACAATGAAATACGATAAAGAAATAGCGCAAAGGCGCACATTTGCCATTATATCCCACCCCGATGCGGGTAAGACCACGCTTACCGAAAAACTGCTTTTGTTTGGTGGTGCCATACAGGTAGCAGGTGCCGTAAAGAGCAACAAGATAAAGAAGCATGCGACGAGCGACTTTATGGAGATAGAGCGCCAGAGAGGTATCTCTGTAGCCACATCTGTAATGAGCTTTGAGTATAACAATACACTCATTAACCTGCTGGATACCCCGGGTCACAAGGACTTTGCTGAAGATACCTACCGTACCCTTACCGCTGTAGACAGTGTAATACTGGTGATAGATGGTGTGAACGGGGTGGAAGACCAGACACGTAAACTGGTAGAGGTATGCCGCATGAGGGATACCCCCATGATCGTGTTTGTGAACAAACTTGATCGTGATGGTAAGTATCCGTTCGATCTGATGGACGAGATAGAGAAGGAACTGAAGATATCATTGCATCCGCTATCCTGGCCTATAAACATGGGTAAGGAATTTAAGGGAGTATACAATCTATATGATAGCAGCCTGAATCTGTTTACCGCCAGCCAGAAATCGACAGAAGAGAATACCGTACCGGTCAATGACCTGAACGATGGCCTGCTGGATGAAAAGGTAGGAGAGCGTGATGCCAACCAGTTGCGTGAGGATGTAGAACTGCTGCAGGGCGTATATGGTGACCTGAATAAAGAAGATTACCTGAAAGGAAAGATAGCCCCTGTGTTCTTTGGTAGTGCGGTGAATAACTTCGGTGTAAAGGAATTGCTGGATACGTTCATTAATATAGCACCTAAGCCACAGGGACGTAATACAGATACACGCTATGTGGCACCTAATGAGGATAAGTTCACCGGCTTTATCTTTAAGATACATGCCAACCTTGATCCCCGTCATCGTGACCGTGTAGCCTTTTTGCGTGTATGCTCAGGCAGGTTTGCAAGGAACACTTATTACAAACATGTGCGTATGGAAAAGGAAGTGCGTTTCAGCAATCCGTATTCCTTTATGGCACGTGAAAAAGATATTATTGAAGAGGCTTATCCTGGTGATGTTGTCGGCCTGTTCGACACAGGTAACTTTAAAATAGGAGATACACTTACTGAAGGTGAAATAATGCAATTCACAGGCATACCTACATTCTCACCTGAGCTGTTCAAGGAACTGGTGAACAAAGACCCGATGAAGACCAAGCAACTGGAAAAAGGCATACGCCAGCTTACAGATGAAGGTGTAGCGCAGCTGTTTACCCAGCATGGCGGCAACCGTAAGATCATTGGTTGCGTGGGTGATCTCCAGTTTGAAGTGATACAGTACCGCCTGCTGCAGGAGTATGGCGCATCATGTAGTTTCACTCCACTGGCTTTTTACAAGGCTTGCTGGATAACCGGCGACAAAAAAGCGATAGAAGATTTTGCCCGCTTTAAGCAGAGCAATATAATGGAAGATAAGGACGGCAATCTCGTATACCTTGCCCAGAGCGAATGGTTCCTGAACACTGAGCGACAGAACAATCCGGGTATAGAGTTTCACACTACATCAGAGTTCAAGACTGCGATGGCGAAGTAGACCGTATTATTTTTTACTGTATTGAAATCGATTTTTATATTGCATTATAGGCAATTCAATGAATTTGTAGGATAGCCAGCATATAATTATCAGTATTGTATACTTCATAAGATAGGAAAAGAATGCACCAGTAAACACCTGGGGTATATCGGGATAGTATTGAATGCATTTTGCGAGCAGTCTGTCATAACTGGCAGACAATGTGAAATGATACAGATACAGACCGTAACTTATCTTTCCTAAAAAATTGAACACAGTGTTTTCCAGCACATATTTACGCATCCATTCATTCTTGTTTTTTATTGCAAACATTATGAGCGCGACTGCGATAACACTATCCACAAATGTACTGTACATAAAACAGACCGGAGTGCCACTAAACGGAGCAATACGCCATGCCAGGTATAGCATAAGGGGTAATGCTATTAAAAACACTTTCTGAAACCGTTGTTCCCTTTTTTCATTGAGTCGCATATAGGCATATACCGCACCAGCGGCAAATGAGTCGATCCTGTTAAATACAAGAACAGGATAGTGATGAAACAAGCCAAATATAACATAATACCTGCTTCCTACGCCCACAATAATAGCCGCAAGAAAAACATACTTCAGATACTTATTATTGACAAAAATTACCAGCCATGGCCAGATAATATAGAACTGCTCTTCGACAGCTAATGACCATGTATGAGATAATTCATTTGTCGCATCCGACCTATAGGGTAGTATATTGGAAGTGTATGTAAGAAAATAGATCAGGTGATCTTTTATGAAATCAAAATTGGCAAAACTGTATAAAAAAATGAACAGGTAATAGATGGGAAAAATACGCAGACTGCGACGTACAAAGAAATTCTTAATGATGGTAAGCCCGTTTTCGCCATGACCTTTCTCCTTTTCATTTAGCAATATTGCAGTTATCAGAAAGCCACTTAATACAAAAAATAAATTGACACCGAAAAGGCCTGATTGTAAAAAAGTTCGTGCAACATAACCCATTACGGTATGCTCTTTGAAATGTGGTCCCCAATGGTCCAATATCACATAAAAAACCGCCAACGCCCGTAGCGTATCAAAACCCTTTACATACTTCACTAAGTCAATTATATTTTAACTCCTCCTTAGGTACTCAACCAATAAATAATGACCAATATTGCGCCGGTGAAACAAAGTACAGCGCCTACCATATACATTGCGAACTTTGGTATCTTGTTGTTGTCTATTTTAGGAAACATGCTATTAATTCTTTGGTGCCTCTGTCGCTGCTAAGTTAAATTCCCTTGAAACAGGGCCATCAACGGCCTTGCCTGTAGAATCAACGAGTGTGAGGGTAACTTTAGATTTTCCGGTACCGAGGTTGTTGATGAAGCGTGGCATCCAGCTATCCAGTGTAGTTGACAACTGCTGTGCAGGCCTGTTCTCGTTCATGATCTCTGCATTTACCTTGTAGCCTGTTTTAGACAGGTCGCAGTTCCATACATAGAAATCAAGCAGCAGGTTTGTAGTGTCCTGGCCTATGTAGTCGCCCTTAGGACGGCTATAGAACAGCATAGGAGTCTTTGGATCAGCCAGCTTTACCAGGTTACCTTTCTCATCTATCTTGAAGTGATATACCACTGCAGCGCCCGGGCTCTTTACAGATTCGTGATAAGAGCGGGAAAGGAATGCCATCAGGTAATGTTCTTTGCCATCGTTCGGCAGGGTCACATCATTCTTTGGCTCATAGAGCGCCTTGTATGGTGCGTTGTCCAGTATAAAATGTATGTGTTGCCCGTCCTTAGAGTTGGCACACGACTTATTTCCATTGTCTGCGGTCTGCATCTTCAGCTCATAGTTCTTCACCGTGAAGGCGAAGGACACCTTTGCTGAATCCTTTCCGACTTTTTCCGACTTTGCACTTACTGCTATGGAGGCATCCTTATAGTCGGGCGATGTAGTGATACCTGCCAGTACCACAGCCGGCATAGGTATTGCCTTTACGCTGTCTGTTGCAGTTGTTTTGGTAGTGGTGGTGGTACTGTTGCCACAAGCACTAAGGAGTGCACAACTTGCTGCTACGAGTAAAAGTGTGTTTGCTTTCATACATCAAAAGTAGGTAAAAGGGTAATTAGTTAAAAGGATAATTGGTTAATCTGCCAAAAAACAAGAACGCCCCGGTATAGCCGGAGCGTTCAACAATATGATAAAGAATTGGTTTAGTTGTAGTTAACAGTTACCGGAACTGCAGTAGAGTTAGTGTAAACACCTGCCGCCTGTGCAGCTGATACGCTAAGGGTAGCACCTAATTTCAAAGTCTGTGCACCTAAAGAGCTCAGTGTACCTGTAGTAGCAGGGCTGCTCACGAAAGAACCAACGGTCATTGTGTGTGAGCTACCGTCTGTCAATGTAGCAGTTGAGGGCAAAGTGATAGCGTAAGTGTAAGAAGCCTGTCCTGCAACTGCGAACTCAGCAGCTGTAACGGTACCTGTAGTAGATGGCAGTGTAACACCACCTGAACCGCCTGTAGTACGTGTGCTACCTGTAGCAAGAACAACAGTACCTGAAGTAGAAGCAGAAACTGCGATGTTACCGAAGTTCATATCTACAGTTTTAGAGATAGATATAGGAGTGATGATGGTAGCAGTTGCAGAAGCTGTTGCTGT
>JAOQAP010000058.1 GCA_025963465.1 Flavipsychrobacter sp. | reverse complement strand
TACATACTTTTTTCACATCCAGGTAGTACTCATCGCTACTGATGATGTATTCCCGCAATTTACCCGTACTTGCTTCCTGCTGTATATTAACGTGTACTTTTGCCAGCCTGATCGTAAGATCGGGCTGTTGCTCAAATTGTGCAGGCAACAGTTCGGGTATCTCAATATCCGATGCAATATTTAACTCAAAGCCCCAATAGTAGTACACAGATCAGATAGTTTGCAAGTGCAATGATATAAAATATTGGTGTAGATTGTACTTTTGGGCAGTTCACGCACTTTAAAGCGATTGATGAAAGGACCACAGTTTAAAGATTTTACCAAAGATATATTCAGAACTACTTTGCTTGCATGGCAGGCAAGCAAAGGCATGGTTGTGATCAACATCATCCTGCAGTTCGTGCTGGCAGCGCTTCCTATCATCTCCCTATACTTTATTAAGAGGCTCATAGAGCTAATGGTCAGCGGTAACAAAGTTCCTTTTGAGCAGGTATCGCCTGTTATCATCAGTTTCTGCATCGCACAATTTCTTATCGCCGTTGCCAACCAGTTTTCTACATACATCAATACATTACAACAGCAGAAGATAAGCGACCATGTAGCAGAGCTGGTACTAAATAAGGCAATACATGTAGACCTGGAATATTACGTGAATCACTATTACCATGACTATCTCCTCTTGGCGCATCAGCAATCGCAATATCGCATACCCCAGCTGGTGACCAATATGAACGGCCTGCTGCTCAATAGTTTTTCGCTGTTGTTCCTAATTGGCTTCTTCTTTACGCTACAATGGTTTTATGCCTTGTTGTTCATCTTGTTGTCTATACCCCTGGCAGGCATTAAGTGGTATTACAGCTACCAGCTCTACCGACTGGAGAAAAGATTTATTCCTGTAGAGCGGGAGGCCGGCTACCTGCACCAGGTGCTTACAGGCATTTCTTTTGCCAAAGAGGTACGTGTGTTCGGCTTTGCCGATGAGTTTATCAGGAAATTCAAGGCCATCCGATCATCTGTTTATGAAGGCAAGAAGGCGCTTAACATTAAACTAACCCGGTATAGCCTGCTCACACAGGTGCTGGAGGCTGTAGTCATGGTCACCATTTTCATATCACTGGCTAAAAATGCATGGGACGGGCAGATAACGCTTGGGGTATTCATTATCTACATACAAGGCTTTCAACGACTACAGTCAGCATCTAAAAATTTCCTGCAATCTTTTGTACAGATATTCCAGCAACGGCTTTTCCTAAAAGATCTCTTTACCTTCTTCGACATAGTACCGGCAGCAGCTGACACAACTACCCCATTCCCGGTTATCAATAATGGGTTGGAAGTGAAGAACCTGTCTTTCACCTACCCTGCAACTACAAGGCCGGTATTAAATAACGTATCCATCAGCTGCAAACCGGGCAAAATAATTGCGATAGTTGGCGAGAACGGATCAGGTAAGTCTACCCTTGTAAAATTACTGGCCCGCCTTTATGAACTGCAATCAGGAACAATAAATATAGACGGGATAAGTGCACAGACCATCTCCAACGGATCTTTCCGTGCAAATACATTTTTCCTCTTCCAGGATTTTGAAAAATACTTCCTTACAGTAAATGACAACATTACACTGGCAGGAAGAAATGGCAAACAGCAAACAGACACTAAGCTTGCGGCGACATTAGCCGGAGCAGATAGCTATATCAATACCTTACCAAAAAACTATGATACCCGGCTGGGCCGCATATTTGACAAAAGCGAAGAACTAAGTGGTGGCCAATGGCAAAAACTGGCATTGGCTCGTATGTTTTACAAAAATGCAGGAATGATAGTGCTTGATGAACCAACCAGCGCCATAGATGCCATAGCTGAACACGAGCTGTTCAAAAACCTGAAAGAACATGCGGAAGGAAAAGTAGTGATACTCATATCGCATACGCTGTATAACCTGAAGATAGCGGACAATATATATGTAATGAAGGATGGCAAAATTGAAGAAGAAGGTAGCTTTGACAGCCTCATTGATCAAAATGGCATCTTCAAAAAAATGTTTGACAACCAGAAGATATGATAACTACAGATGAGCTAAAACGTGATTTCGAAACAGAGATCTCTGTGATAGTCCTGGCATGCCGTGTCTTTGTTGGTACAGCTACAGAAGATGAGCTGGCAACTTTTATCAGTACAAACAATATTGACTGGCAGAAGGTGTATTCTATAACACGCATCCACCAGTTACGGCCCGTTGTTTTTAAGATCCTCTACAAACTTGAGGTGCCGAAAGAAATAAAAGACACGCTACAGGCAGACTGCATGCACATAGCTATGCACAACCAGAAGCATGCAAGGGAATTGACCCGCATATACGACCAGCTGGATAAAGCCGGAGTAATGGCCATACCTTACAAGGGCAGCATGTTCGCCTTGGAATATTATAAAGACACAGCACTCCGGGAGTTTTCCGATATCGACTTCCTGATCAACCTAAGTATAAAAGACCTGGGCATCATAAAAAACGCTTTTGAACAATCTGGCTACATAGACAAATCCGATGTGCCTGACGACTTTAAAGAAACTCATTTCAAATATACCCGTGAGTATTATTTTGACAAGTATGAAAATGACAAACGAAAATTTCACGCAGAGTTTCATTGGGTGGTAGCCAGCCAGATAATTGACTTCCCGACTACCCTACCAAATTCACTACTGTTCGACGATCTGCAGCATAAAGAAGTATACGGACAGAAAATAAAATTGCTTAGCGACACCCATCACTTCATGGCGCTGGTATCTCATCATGGACTCAACCAACGCTGGGCACTGATGAAGTACATAATGGACCTATCGATGATACTAAAGAACGGCAATACCCTGGATTGGGCTGAAATAAATGCTGTAAGCAAAAAATACGGGTTCAATAAGTCGGTACAGATAGGGCTGTATATCGCTGATCAGCTACTGGGTATAAAACCAGCCACACCTTATAATGCACCGAAGGATGCAGTCAACTACCTTAATACAATGCTTTTATCCCTGAATAAGGACCGGACAAGTACATCAGATGCATTATTGCTGAACCTGAAGATAAAGGACAACCTGGCCGGAAAGCTGAAAATGATACTGAAATACATCAACTACTCGGCCACCCCATCCATACTTGACTATAAATTCATCAAACTGCCAAGGCCATTGTATTTCCTGTATGCTTTTATAAAGCCAATAAGAAGAAGAATGAGGGGTTCTGACAAGAAGGATTAAAGGCTGTTGTACCACTTATTAAAGCAAATAATGCGCCACGGCATAAAATCAAAGGGCCGTTTGCCATTGATCATTTCCACTACATGTTGTTTCACATTGGCGGCATGCAGCAATGTGCCGCCAAATTGCTGGCAGGCTTTATCAACTTCCGAAATGAACCATTCCCTACCCTCTCCTTTTATCCACAGTTCTTCCGGGGTTACAAAGCCCATTTTATCCTTCCTGTTCTCTATGGCGGCTGGTATCACACCGTGCATGGCATCACGCAGTATCGTTTTCCTTACCCCTCTTTTGTAAATGTATTCCTCCGGAAGGCCCAGGTTGAACTCCAGCAGGCGATAGTCCATAAATGGCGTACGCGACTCTACACTCCATGCCATAGAGTTGTGATCTTCATATCGTAGCAGCGCAGGTAGTGGCGCTCCGTACAACTGCCGCAACAGGCTTTCCTGCAGGCTGGCGGCGGGTTTGTCATACATTGTTTTCACATCAGCGTTCTGCATCCATTCTATCTTTTGCTGCGTTTGCGACAGCCTCAGGTGTGCAGGTAATACCTTAGAAAATATATTATTATTCAGTTGCAGCGCTGACAGCAGGAATCCTTTTGGCCATGCGCCCTTTTCCTTTTTATAGTGTTTTGATTCGTCCAGCAATGCTGATAACCTTGCTTTTTTCAGCAGGCCTGCATATAGTGGTATATCGTTGCCACCATAACCTGCCAGTTGTTCGTCCGCACCCTGTCCATCTATCATTACTTTAAGCCCTGCTTCATTTGTCCCCTTGAACACCGCCCATTGACTGAACACAGAGGTACTTGCCACAGGCTCATCCTGGTGCCATAGAAAGGCATCCAGCTCCTGCTGCAGCTGACCAAATGATGGGAATACTCTATGAGGTCTTGCATTTGTCTTTTTTATTACTTCCTGTGCAAAGTTCCATTCATCGTACTTCGCATCATCGTAGCAGGCCGTAATTGTCTCCTGCCCGGCAAAATCACCTTTTGCTTTCAGCAGGTCGGCCGCTATGCATACTATGCTCGATGAATCAAGGCCTCCTGAAAGGCATGAACCAACTTTTACATCAGACCGCAACCGCAGGCTTACCGCATCAGTGAGCAATGTTTTAAATTCTGTTACCGCCTCATTATAGTTGCCGTTCCAGCGTTTAGGTGTGAGCGTGTACCATTTTTTTATTTCGGGTTCACTTCCTGCTTTGGAAAGGTCAATACGCAAATAATGTCCTCCCTGTATCTGCCTGATACCTTTATAAAATGTGTTGTCTCCGTGTTCACAAGTGCCGTAGGCAAGGAATTGCGCTGCCACCGATTCATTCAGCTCAAAACGGAAACCTGGAGCTGTTCTTATCTGCTTTATTTCAGAAGACAGGTAAATGGCGCTATCGCTTTTGTAATAATATAATGGCTTTACCCCAAACCTATCCCTTACCGCATATAGCTCCTGTTTTTTATGGTCAAGTATCACAAAGGAAAACATGCCGTTGAACTTATCAAGACACTTTACTCCCCATACCTCCCAGGCATGCAATATCACTTCCGTATCAGAAGTACCGGAGAATTTATGACCGAGCTTCAGCAGTTCCTCTTTTATCTCCAGGTAGTTATATACTTCCCCATTAAAGGTAATAGAAAGTCCTGCCGATGCATATACCATTGGCTGATGCCCAAGTGGGGAAAGATCTAATATAGATAACCTCCTGTGCCCGAACCCAACTTTAAATGACTGGTCGGGACTAATAGACTGGTAACCCCAATGCTGTTGTGTAGATGCTGCAATATTGGCACCTGCCCATATTGCCGGTTGTTCATCGGGCACCCAGGTCAGGAAACCCTCATCATCAGGCCCACGATGCCTTATTACACGCGATGCAGCTGCAAGGTGGTTACCCTTCAGATCATTTTTAAGATTTACTATAGCAAGTATGCCGCACATAAGCAGCCGCAAAGGTAACCAGAACAGCCGATTTGACTAAAGCTGAATTTATAATTACCTTTGCCCACCTAAATATGTTCATTTCATCCATATAACAGATCGTTACAATAACTAACAAGAACAGATGAAAATTGCAACGATAATAGGCGCCAGGCCACAGTTTGTAAAAGCAGCAGTAGTCAGTAACGCCTTTAAGAGCAGTAGTGAAATAAAAGAGATCATCATACATACAGGGCAGCACTACGATCAGAAAATGAGTGATATTTTCTTTGATGAGCTGCAAATACCCAAGCCCGACTATAATCTCAGTATTCCCGGCGGTAATCACGGGGCCTCTACGGGGCAAATGATGGAGAAGATAGAAGAAGTGCTGATGCAGGAAAAACCAGATGTTGTACTGGTATATGGCGATACCAATTCCACGCTGGCTGGCGCACTTACTGCTAAAAAACTGCATATCAAAGTGATACATATAGAGGCAGGCTTGCGCAGTTTTGAAATGCAGATGCCCGAAGAAGTGAACAGGATACTTACCGACCGCATCTCTGATATACTTTTTTGCCCTACCGACCTTGCTATAAAAAATTTGAAGAACGAAGGCTTTGATAATTTCAAATGCACCATCATAAAATCAGGCGATGTAATGCAGGATGTAGCAATACGCTACAGCAAAATATCAGATGAGTCATCTGACATTATCAAAAGGCTTGGCCTCACGCAATATATCCTTGGTACTATACACCGCGCCGAGAATACCGACAATATTGGCAATCTTACATCGATCGTTGCTGCTTTCAACCTGATTAATAAAGAAATAAAGGTGGTGATACCTATACACCCCCGTACAAAAAAGCTGCTGGCTGAAAATAATATCACCTGCGATTTTGACCTGATAGACCCTGTGGGCTACCTGGACATGGTACAGCTCATCAAAAACTCTTCGCTGGTAATGACTGATAGCGGCGGTCTTCAAAAAGAAGCTTTCTTTTTTCAGAAGCACTGCGTCACTATCCGTGAGCAAACAGAATGGGTAGAACTGGTAGATAATGGCTTCAACGTGATTGCCGGAACTAAAACCGACAATATAGTTGCTGCATACAGGCAAATGATCAGCAAGCAATCCAACTTCGAAGTAAACCTATATGGCGGCGGACAGGCATCAGGCATCATCAGGGACAGTATTCTGCAACATTTAAGCTAACATTAATGGCGACACCCACTTCTTACAACCTGGTACATATTATTACAAGCGGTGAATACAAAACCCCTCTTGTAGCCAGCCAGGTGTTTGACAGGGCGCAGGCTCAGGCTACCATCAGCGGAGCAGGAAAACCTGCCTCGGTTTCCGTATGGATCATAGTACCCATGCGGGAAGTATTTGACAAAGCGGCGAAGAATACTGTAGCATCTTTACAGCAAAGGTGCCCTGCTATAAAGATACATCTCATTGGCTGCATCAGCAGGCTGGGCAACTGGCCGGCAATACCCACAATAAAAAAACTGAGGCGTTCACTAAAAGGAAAGACTGTTTACCATTGCCGGGGAGAATCCAGCTTTGAATGGGCTGATGCAGCTCGTAAAAGCTTTCCGGGCGATGCCATAGTAATAGACATAAGAGGCTACTGGCCCTTGGAACGGCTCATTAATGGTGATGTAACAGATGAAAAAGATATGTCTGCTGCACAGCGTATAGTTTATGACAGTGATGTGAACAGGCTGAAAAATATCATTGCCGGCTCTGAATGGATGTGTACGGTCAGTGAGCCACTACGCAGGTATATGATAGATCATTGCGGTGCAAGCAAAGACTCTGTACTCATACCATGCTGTGTAAATAATACCATCGCAGACACCAACAGGGATAAGATAAGACAAGAGCTAAACCTCGGCAATAATACAGCTATCCTGTACCTGGGTGGCACACAAAAGTATCAATGCCTGGAAGAACTCGTAATGCCATTTATGAGGTCGGCCCTTACAGTATCCGACAACACTATAGCCGTGTTCATCACCCAGAACAAGGATAAAATGACCGGACTGCTCACCCAGTTCGGCATAGATATGAACAGGGTAAGAATGCTGAGCGTACCACAAAACAAAGTCGCCGACTACCTGACGGCTATGGACATGGGACTACTGCTCCGCGCAGCATCACCGCTCAATAATTTCTCCCAGCCCGTAAAATTCGGCGAATACCTGAGTGCGGGCATACCTGTTGTACTGGAAGCTGGCACCGGTGATATTGCAGGTATGCTCAATGAATACAACATAGGCTGTGTTATTCAGTTGGAAGGGAAAAATACCGATACTGCTTTAAATGACGAAGTACAGGTGGCGTTGGACTGGTTCCATACAAACAGGCAACTGGCAAGGACGAATACCCGTAAATTTATAGAAGAACAATATACATGGCAGGCAAATGTGCCTAAGGAAAGAAGCATGTATGCAGCATCACTGGAACTGGCAGGTACTGCAAAATAACTTACATTTGAGCTACATTACACGCATGAAAAATTTCGCCATTATAGGAGCAGCAGGCTATATAGCCCCAAGGCATCTTACAGCTATCAGGGATACTAAAAGTAATCTTTTAGCCGCCCTCGACAGGTTTGACAGTGTAGGCATACTGGACAGCTATTTCCCACAGGCCCATTTCTTTACAGAATTTGAGCGCTTCGACCGCCATATAGACAAGCTGAAAAGGACAGGCACCAAAATAGACTATGTGAGCATATGCACACCTAACTATCTGCACGACTCTCATATACGTTTTGCATTACGCAACCAGGCCGATGCTATTTGTGAAAAACCGCTCGTTCTTAACCCTTGGAATCTTGATGCGCTTGGCGAGATAGAAAAGGAAACCGGCAGCAAAGTGTACAACATACTGCAACTGCGCCTGCACCCCGGCATCATTGCATTAAAGAAAGAGATAGAACAGAACCCGAAAGATAAAACATACGATATTGACCTTACTTACTTAACCTCACGCGGCAACTGGTATTTCAACAGCTGGAAAGGTGACCTCAGTAAATCAGGTGGCATTGCATCCAATATAGGCATCCATTTCTTCGATATGCTCACTTGGATATTCGGCGATGTAAAGGAAAGTATCGTACATGTATCTGAGGCAGATAGTGCTGCAGGCATACTGCATTTGCAGCAGGCAAGAGTACGCTGGTTCCTCAGCATCAACTACGACCATATACCGGATGAGATAAAAGCGCAGAATAAAAGAACTTACCGCTCTATTACCGTAGATGGCAAGGAAATAGAATTCAGCGAAGGCTTTGGCGACCTGCATACCAAAAGCTACGAAGAGATAATAAAAGGTAACGGGTTCGGACTGAAGGATGCAGTATCCAGCATACAACTGGCGCACGACATCAGGATAGCTACACCTGTTGGTACAAAAGGAGACCACCACCCGTTCATTAAAAAATAAGCAGCATAAAACAATACTGATGAATTACTTTGTTCACCCTACTGCGGTAATAGATGATGGTTGTGAAATAGGAGACAATGCCAAGATCTGGCATTTCTCTCACATTATGCCTGGCTGTAAGATAGGAGCGCTATGCAATATCGGCCAGAACTGCGTCATATTCCCTGAAGTGGTATTAGGACAAAACGTAAAGATCCAGAACAATGTTTCGGTTTATACCGGTGTCACCTGCGACGATGATGTTTTCCTCGGGCCATCATGTGTATTTACCAATGTTACCAATCCCCGTAGCGGTGTCAATCGTCGTGGGCAGTATAGCCGCACCCATGTAGGCAAGGGGGCAACAATAGGCGCTAATGCCACAATAGTATGCGGCCATGATATTGGCGCTTATGCATTCATAGGTGCAGGTGCTGTTGTCACAAAAGACATTCCGGCTTACGCACTTGTAATAGGCAATCCCGCCCGCCAGTCCGGCTGGATGAGCGAACATGGCCACAAGCTTACCTTTAAAGATGGTAAAGCAACATGTCCTGAAAGCGGGTTAGTTTATATCCTGGCTGATGGCAAGGTAACCCGTGAGGCTTAATGCGTTTTGAGTAATGCTAATAATTTGCGGCTATTTTCTTTATAATCAGCAAAAGCTATCATGCGCTCACGCGCTTTTATTCCCATTTCCTGCCTTAACTGTTCATCACCTGTCACGGCCAGTATAGCAGTTGTAAGCGCCGGTACATTACGTGGCGGTACCAGCATGCCGCTATGCCCGTTTACTATTACTTCATTATGCCCGCCTACTTCAGTAACTATACAAGGCAGGCCACTTGCCATAGCTTCCAGTAGTGCATTAGACATACCTTCATTGTAGCTGGGCAATACAAATACATCTACCGAACGCAAAATTTCTATAAGATCGCTGGGAGGCACAGCGCCCATATACAACGTCTTATCAGACACTCCTATATCTGAGGCCGCCTTCTGAAGGTCTATTGCATCTTTATTATTTCTTGGTGGCGCCACCATCAGCAGCACCCAGTTATTCAATGCCTCGCCACACAGCTTTATGGCTTCAAGCAGCTCCACCCACCCCTTGAGCGCTACTGGAGTGCCTATGCATATCATGTATTGCTTACCGGGTGGCAGGTTATGTTTTTTTGCAAGTGACAGTTGTTCCTCTTTCGATCCCACAGGGTGAAACCTGTTATGATCTATACCATTATACGCCACTGCTACATCACGCTTTTTGCCGGCTTCCATCCAGTGTTGGGTATCAATGGCCAGATTACCACTATTGGCAAGCAGCAGGTCAGCACGATCAAAAACATATCGCAGGTTATCCACCAGTGAAGGATTATCTTCCGGCCATGCATGCACATCATCACCTCTTGCTATAGCCGCCAGCTTCATCTGCAGCACATCTTTTATCTTAGCGCCTATGTAGCCGTTATCAGTAAGAAAGTGCGCATACAGCCAATCTGCGTCCTTCAGCGTATCATTGCGCTTAACATAGGTAACCAGCGATCGTGCCGCCCTGTCGTAATAATTATCTTTAAATAGCCTGGCGGGCATTCTTACGAACATAGGCACGGAATGTACCCTCACCCCATCATATTCCTCAAAGAAATCGCTTTTCATTTCATGCCCCTGCTGCCAGTTAGCATGCAGGCTATGCAGACCAAACGGAGGATACCAATTATGCAGCAACAGCACATAACATTCCACCCCCAGCTGCTGTAAGGCTTTTACCTGCTGGTGAATAAAAATGCCATTTTTAGGGGCATTCCTGCTTGGGTAGTTATTTGTTACTATTAATACTTTCATCTATTAAAAAATGGCTAAGGCATACCACCGAAAACACTACCCCGGCTCGTACAGCCCCTATTTTTTTTGCGTAAGTTTCTATTGTTTGTTTATCTATAAATGTCAACCTGCCTGCATTGCTGAATTCCTTTTTCACGAATGCTATTGTCTGATCATCATTATTCAGCCATTGCTGCAATGGTGCGTTAAATCCTGTTTTTACGCGGTATGCAAGGTCTCTGCCCAGCCTTTTGGCAAGCAATTCACGAAGTATTATTTTCCCTGTACCATTCTTTCTTTTGTAGCATGCAGGAATGCTGAAAGCCAGTTCCACAAGCCTGTGGTCAAGGAAAGGCACACGACCTTCTACTCCATTTATCATGGTCATACGGTCGCATTTGGTGAGCATCTCGTCTACTAGTGTGGTTTTCATGTCCACATAAAGCACCCTATTCAGTTCATCCTCACCTTTTCTCTTTGCAAATAATGCATCCAGCCGCCGGATGTACCTTCCTGTATCTATTTCCTTTTTAGCCGTCTCTGAAAACAGCGACAAAACATCTTTCGGTTCGGCAATAATTGTCTTAATAAAAAAGGCCTCGCCATCCGGCACTGCAAGATTTGCACGCAATGCTTCCAGGCTTTTTTTACCCGTCAGTTTTGCACCTATTTTCAGCACATCATTCTGCAGCGCCTGCGGTATCTTTTTCAAAAAATCAGGTCGTACCGGGGCTTCGTGACGGTTATACCCACCAAACAGTTCATCAGCGCCATCTCCGCTCAACACTACTTTCACATGTTCCCGCGCCATTGCGGATATACGTCCCAGCGACAACGCACTGCTGATCGCAAAAGGCTGGTCTATATCTTTGAATTGTTCAGAGAAATCACTAAAAAAATCATTACGCAGTTCGAATGTATGATGGGTTGTTTGTAGCTTCTTTGCAGTAGCCGTTGCTATATTACCCTCATCTTCCGGCTCACCCGGAAAAGATGCCGTAAAGCTATGTATACCCGGATGATGAGCAACAGCCATCGCGGTGATCAATGAAGAATCTACCCCTGCCGACAGAAATGTACCAACCGGCACATCAGCCACCAGGTGGTCTTTCACCACTTCTGACAATAGAGTTTCTACTGCATCGTTCACTTCTTCTTCACTGTTCCATTTTTTCACCCCTTTAGGTATATCCCAGTATTCCTGAACAGACATTTTGCCCTGCCCAAGTACCATAAAATGCCCTTGCTCCAGGCTTTTCACTCCTTTATAGAGTGTATTAGGCGCAGGTATACTGCCTGTTAAAAAGTATTCGTAAAGGGAGGTGTAATCTATAGCTGCATCTACTAGCCCTGTCTCTGCAACAGGCTTCACCTCTGATGCAAAAACAAGCTTGCCATTATCATAGCTGTAATAAAACGGCTTGATCCCTATTCTGTCTCTTGCAATAAATAACTGTTGTCTCTTTATGTCCCATAGCGCAAAAGCAAACATGCCTGTAAGCATATTCAACAACTTTGGTAAGTCCCCGCTAAGGTCTTCATACAAGTGAAGTATCACCTCACAGTCAGAATTGGAAGAAAAACGATGTCCTTTATTAATAAGGTCAGCCGTCAGCTCTTTATAATTATATAGCTCCCCATTGCAGATAAGCACCAGGCTCCTGTCCTCATTATACAATGGCTGGTTGCCATTTTCAGACAAGTCTATGATAGATAAACGGGTATGAACCAGTGCAATGCCGTCAGCTTGGAACACCCCGTTACCATCAGGCCCGCGATGGGCAAGAGAACAATTAAGGGCAGTGATCGCCTTTTTTGTAGCATCCGGGGCAAACTCCCCATATAAGCCGGCAATACCGCACATTGGCCAGGATTTTTTTTAATTATTGATACCGTAAAGATATAGCAAAGGGGCCAAAAGGCCCCTTGCAATTACTATACACTATTGTTGTAGTTCGTTTCTGTTACTCTAACTTGAATGATATCGGCTGTGTGAAATAAACCTTTACAGGCTTACCATTTTGCTTACCGGGCTTCCACGGTGGCATAGCCAATACTACACGTTTTGCTTCTTCGTCACAACCTCCGCCTATACCACGTACTATAGATACGTCACTAATGTGGCCATCTTCATTTACGACGAACCTTACTATTACACGTCCGTCAATATTGCTTTCACGCGCAGCATCAGGGTAGTGAATGTTTTTACTGAGGTAAGTTGACATATCATATGGCGCTGTTGGCATCTGTTCCACATAAGTAAAGATAGCTGGTGGTGGCGGTGCAGCAACAACACCTGTACTTGGTGGCGCTACTATTCCTGGATCGATACCATTAGGGTCACCTTTTTCTGTTTTAGGGCCTGATGCTGTAATTTCTTTCTGCGGCGGTGGCACTTCCTCCTCCTTCACTTCCTCATCCTTCTTGATCACCGGCGGCGTAAACTTCACAGTTGGCTTTACCGGTGGTGGTGGTGGCGGTGGTGGCGGTGGTGGTGGCTTCTTAGGATCTATTGGCGGTGGCTCGGCAAGTGTTACTTGCTTCATCATCGCAACAGGTTTCTTTTCGCCCTTCATATTCATGCTCACTATTGCATAAGTAGCAATAGAAAGGCCTATGCCTACAAGCACCAGCAGGGACTTACCTACCCGTTTTGTATAATTCTTACGCAGCTCATACGCTCCGTATTTCTTATTACGGCCTTCGAATATGATGTCGATGTAATCGCTGTTCAGTATTTTATTAATATCCATTTTATTCCTTTTTGGTCTTAAGTGATGTTATACTCTCGACGCTATAGACGTAATAATGTTAAATTCCTGTTTCTTACTTACCTCCACCCGGGTTAGCTTCTTCAGTTGCTTTGATGAATCCCTGCTCTATGTCTGATATATCTATGATCGCATAAACCTTAACGTCATTGATATTCATTTCGTCCAGTATATTCACCAGGTCACTGTAAGTACTGGTAGTATCCGGTTTGATAAGTATAGTTGCAAAATCTTTTGCAGTAAGAGCTCCTGAGCGTTTCAGGTCTTCTACCGATTTCTGTTTAGCTATGATCTCATCACGTATGCCGTTCTTGGCTGCAAAGTGAGTAGCCTTCAGTTCCGGTGCATGTGTAGGATCATCACCTATACCTTCATAATAATAAACGCGATGGTTTTTGCTCAGTAATATTGTAAGCGCCACACTGTTCTTGATCTTGTTCTGCTCCTCGATCTTCATATTCGGATCTTTATAGGGCATATTGATCTCCATGGTCTTAGGCTTGGCAAGCGTTGTTGTGAACATAAAGAATGTGATCAACAGGAAGCCAAGATCCACCATGGGGGTAAGATCTATACGTGTACTGAGTTTTTTACCTTTTTTGACCCCGGGGCCCTTTTTATGCCCCCCGCTACTCGAGGTATCCATTTCTGCCATAACACCTAAATTTTCTTCTTATTTAAAAAAAATAAATAATTCTCAATAATTACCTGCTGCTAGCCCTTTTTCTCGTTCTTAGCTGCGAATGCTGCTGTTCCCGGAGGTACTGCTTTCAAATTCGTGATCAGGTTGAACTTGAACAAATGCCATCCTTCCAGTGTCTTAATGATCTTCTGAACATTAGGATAAGAAGCGTCGCCATCTGCCTTTATACAGATACGCAACTGTGGATTTGTATTCCTTGCGCTCTTGATCCATGTTGCCAGCTCATTGTTAGGAGACAATACCGAAGTATCAACAGGGATACCGGGAGCATTGGTTTCCATAACTTTCTTCTGGTCAGGGGTAGAAGCGAGGTAAGATTTCAATTGATTGAACGGGATACCGATAGACGCATCCAGCGAGAAAGCCTTTTTCTCTTCCGGCGTCAGGTTAAGCGACTTTTCGCTGTTCACATCATCTATCAGGGAAGCCCTCATTTTGCCGTTATCAATAGCAAAGAATATTCTTCCTTTGGTATCTACTGTCAGCAACATGATATCCTTATCAGGCAATGGTATTTCTGATATAGACGAAGGTGTTTTAACCACCACCGGCTCCTCAGGTTTGAACTTGGTAGCCAACATGAAGAACGTCAGCAGCAGGAAAGCCACGTCACACATCGCTGTCATGTCTATGTGCGTACTTTTCCTTGGGAGTTTTGCGTGAGGCATTGTTATATATTCTTCTACTGTTAAACTAATAAGACGCCGGAATGGAAAATTTCCACAACCCTTGTCATATATTTATTTTCAAAACGCAATTCATACCTTAACAGGCTTTATAAATTGTTGTCAGGCATGCGCCTGACAACAATTATTTTTATGAATTGCGAACTATCTTATTATTTGTAAGATGCAGCGAAGCTCTGGGTCAGAGTAAATCCGCTTTCGTCGATACCGTAAGTGATACCATCGATGATAGTAGTAAAGAAGTTATACGCAATGATCGCGAAGAACGAAGTACTGATACCCAGTGCCGTGTTGATCAGGGCCTCAGAGATACCGGCAGCCAGCGCACCTGCATCAGGAGCACCCGCCTGCGACATCGCAGCAAATGAACGGATCATACCCATTACCGTACCGAACAGACCCAACAGGGTAGCGCAAGATGCGATAGTAGAAAGGAACACCAGGTTCTTTTCCAGCATTGGCAGTTCCAGTGCAGTTGCTTCTTCTATTTCTTTCTGAATGCTCAGTATTTTCTGATCTGTGTCCAGGTCGCTGTTATGCGTCATTTCCTTGTATTTAACAAGGCCTGAGCGCATTACATTACCCACAGAACCAGCCTGTTTGTCGCACTCTGCAATAGCTGCATCTACATTCTTGTTAGCAAGGTGATACTGTACTTTACGTACAAATTCACCTGCATCCATTTTACCTTTTGCTTTAATGATAGTCAATGCACGCTCTATTATGAAGCATATAAGAGTCAGCAATGTTGCTAACAATATCGGAACCACAAAACCACCCTGGTACATGGTACCAAGTGCATTTGCTGCTTTTTCTCTTGTTGCACCGTCGTGGAAGTTACTTTCGCTACCTAACACAAATTTCCAGGTAACCCATCCCACTGCAATACAAGCTACAACTATTAAGAGGTTAGTCATAAAGTTGCTTGAGTTCTTTGGTTTGCCTGCACTGCTTGCGGCCGTTTTTACATCTGCCATAATTCTGATTTTTGTTTGTTGTTTGTTGAATATTTAGTTAAAAGAACTTTTTTGTGCGCTTGCAAAGATATATGTAGCACACAAAAAAACAATTTTGAATGATAAAAATATTTTTTCAAATATAGGGGTTTAAAATTACGAGGTTCTAAAAGGTTTGTTATGTTTTCTTTATTTTCCGTTTAGTAACGAAACTATGCCGGAATTATTGTAGCAAATTCCATAAAAACCACGCCTCCGGACAGGCCCGGTACCATAAAAAAATCCTGCTGTTCTGTTCATAGACGTATTTCTGACCCTTTTCCTTTGTAATTTTGACAACTATTTTTTTATAACTGAAACGCGAAGATGAATTTTAACCCATGGCATGCCGTAAGCTACGGCGAAAACGTGCCCCACACAGTAAATGCAGTAATTGAAATACCCCGCAACTCAAGGGCAAAATACGAATTGGACAAGGAAACAGGCATGCTCCGGCTGGACAGGGTACTGTATTCCTCAATATACTACCCTGCCAACTATGGTTTTGTGCCGCAAACCTACTGCGATGACCATGATCCGCTGGATATATTGGTGTTGTCGCAGGTAGATATGCAGCCGCTATGCCTGGTAGAGGCTAAAATAATAGGTGTAATGCGCATGTTCGACCAGGGAGAGGCCGATGACAAGCTGATAGCCGTTTGTGCCAATGACATGAGCGTTGCCCACTACAACGATATCAATGAGCTGCCACCCCATTTCATATTGGAACTACGCCACTTCTTTGAAGAGTATAAAAGGCTGGAAAACAAAGAAGTACGGGTAGAAGAGTTCCAGAATGCCCGCCTGGCAAAAAAGATACTGCAGCACAGTATCAACGACTACAAACTGAAATTTGGCTCCGGCAGCTAATATTTATTATATATTTACATACCACACACTTCACCTTATGAACGTCACTACAATAGTCGGTTTGCTTATCATCGGGCTCGCATCGGGCCTGCTGAGCAGCATGGTGGGCATAGGCGGTGGAACTATAATAGTACCTGCACTGGTTTTCCTGCTGGCTATGAGCCAGAAAACAGCCCAGGGCACATCACTGGCCATGTTATTGCCGCCCATCGGGGTTTTCGCGGTCATGAACTACTATAAAGCAGGCTATGTAGACTTTAAAATAGCAGGTATCCTCTGTGTTTCGTTCATTTTGGGCAGTTATTTTGGAAGCAAACTGGCCCTCAATTTGGACGAAAGCATTTTAAAAAGGATTTTTGGGGTATTCTTAATGATAATGGCCGTTAAATACCTATTTTTTAGCAAGTAACAAGAGTAATTTATACATAATACATTATAAAAAATGCGCACCAAGATCAAGGATATTCTACAAAAGGAAGAGTTTGATTATAAAGTAAATGTAAAAGGATGGGTTCGTTCTTTTCGTAATAACCAGTTCATAGCACTGAATGACGGTTCATGCATTGGCAATATACAGGTGGTAATAGGCTTGGATACTGATGAGACAATACTAAAAAAGATCAATACCGGCGCATCTGTAAGTGTAGATGGCATGGTAATAGCCTCACAGGGCAAAGGGCAGAAAGTGGAGATAAAAGCGGATAGTATTATCATACTTGGCGAATGTGATCCTGAGCAATTTCCACTACAGTTAAAGAACCGCCCAAGCCTGGAATACCTGCGCGAGATAGCGCACCTGCGTTTCCGTACCAACACGTTCGGAGCTATATTCCGCATACGCCACACACTGGCATATGCAGTACATAAGTTCTACAACGACCGTGGATTTGTATACCTGCACACCCCCATCATCACAGCATCTGATGCTGAAGGTGCCGGTGAGATGTTCAATGTAAGCACACTACCCGCAGGCAACCCGCCAAGGAACGAAGATGGCAGCATCGACTACAAAGAAGATTTCTTTGGCCGTTGCACCAATCTTACCGTGAGCGGCCAGCTGGAAGCTGAGCTGGGCGCTATGGCGCTGAGCGAAGTGTACACTTTTGGCCCTACATTCCGTGCCGAGAATTCTAACACAGCACGTCACCTCGCAGAGTTCTGGATGATAGAGCCTGAAGTTGCCTTCAATGATATTCACGACAACATGGACCTCGCTGAAGACTTCATTCAGTATGTGATCAGGTATACACTGGAGAACAACCGTGAAGACCTCGAATTCCTTGCGCAAAGGCTTGCTGATGAAGAGAAGCAAAAGCCAATGGCAGACCGTAGCGAGTTAGGCTTACTGGAAAAACTGGATGTAGTGCTCAACAATAAATTCGAGCGTATCACTTACACCGATGCCATCAACATATTGCTCGACTCACCGACGTACAAGAAAAAGAAATTTAAGTATGATGTAAAGTGGGGTATCGACCTGCAGAGCGAGCATGAGCGCTACCTTGTGGAAAAGCATTTCAAGAAACCGGTGATCGTAACAGGGTACCCTAAAGACATCAAAGCATTCTACATGCGCCAGAACGATGACGGCACTACCGTAGCAGCCATGGATATACTCGTACCCGGCATAGGCGAACTAGTGGGCGGATCGCAAAGGGAAGAACGGCTGGACAAACTCACGCAACGCATGAGCGAGATGCACATACCTGCAGAAGAAATGTACTGGTACCTCGATACCCGTCGCTTCGGCACCGTACCTCACGCAGGCTTTGGCCTTGGCTTTGAGCGTCTCGTACTATTCGTTACCGGCATGACCAACATCCGCGACGTAATACCTTTCCCACGCACACCTAAGAGCGCTGACTTCTAAGAAAAACCGAATATTTCTATTAACCCCTGTAGCTATAGCAAAACCTGCTCATACTACAGGGGTTAGTGTTTACGGGAAAAAGCCATTAGTTTTATGGATTTTCATTACTAATGAGGCTACTCTTTCTTCTCTCACTATTGCTCGTTCAGAATGCATACGCCCAGAGCGTGCTGCGTTTTCAGCATATCAATGTTGAGGATGGTCTGTCCCAAAGCTCGGTCAATCATATTTTCCAGGACAGTCATGGGTTTATATGGTTTGCCACCGGCGATGGACTGAACAGGTATGACGGCAAGCAGTTCATTGCATACAAAAGCCAATTCAATGATACACTTTCAGGCTCTGTAAAGGATAGGAATATCAATTCAAAGCTTTTCGAGGACAGGTACAACAGGATATGGTTCACCTCTGATGCCGGAATTTCTTTCAAAGATACGCATACCGGCCTCGTCAGGGTGATTCTTGATAAGTACAGAACTGCCTGCTCCGGCAATCTGCATGGTATTGATACAGTTATTTGGGTATCCGTACCACATAATGGCATTTACAGTATTCGCGTAAGTGATCTGAAAACCAGCTTTTACCCGTTTACAGATAAACACCAGGCAAGCCGTGATATAAACACGATCTTATCAGTTGCTGCTACAGGAAAAGAATTATGGATGGCAGATAATGAAGGTCTGATCTGCTTTGACAAGAAGACCCATAAGGACAGCAGGAGACTGCTGAAAAAAGGGCTTATCTCCATTGAGGTTTTACAGAATGGCAAAATATTATTGGGAGCGGCAAAGGGTGTATGGCTGTATGAGCCAAATAATGAGCATCTTGAATTCATTGAAATTAATGAGCCGGCCACCAGCAAACCAATTGCATGGAATACCTGCACAGAAGATCAGTTGTCCGGCATTATTTATCTGGGCTCGTTATACGGAGGCCATGTTTGCAGGCTCGACCTCGCAGATCGTAAACAGGAATTATTGAGCTTTCAGAATACAAAGATCAACGATCTGTTCATTGACAACTCTGAAAACCTGTGGATTGGAACAGACGGAGACGGAGTATATAAAATGGATATTAAACAACCAAAGTTTTCATGCTTTGGCTCTAAGTCGCTCTACAATGAGTCTGAGCAAAATAACTTTATGGTAAAAAGCATTTACCCCGACGACAAGGGTAAAATATGGATGGGCGTATTCAACAACGGGATAATCATTTACGACCCGGCAAAGCAAATACAGGAAAAAGTGAATATCCCCATATCCGGAGACAATCAGTTGATCAGTACTATCATAAAGGACTCTGTCGGCAACATAGTTACTTCCATTGGCAATAAATTGCTTTGGCTGGATGCCGCATCGCACAAGGTTCTGCACGAAACCACATTACCACCTGTTCCGGAAATGCCTGGGTCGCAGCCTATTATTTACGCGCTCACTGAGTGGAAAAGCGGGCATTATTTAGTTGGCACAAATTTCGGCACTTATGTAGCTGTACTAGAAGGCACAGCAAGGTCATGGATGCCAAAGTCCTTCCATCATGATTCACTTATAAGTGCATGGCCATATAATTGCTACAGGGCTAACGGCTCTATAGTCTATATGGGGTTACGAAGAGGTTTTGTAAAAATGCAGATGGTATCCGATTCAGAATACCACCTTATTGACAACGGCTTCAGGGATATACCTGTCAGGCATTTTTACAAAAGCCGCACAACACCTGTCTTATGGATAGCCTCTGAAAAAGGATTAATAGCTTATAACGAAAACACGAAACACTATAAAGTATTCGACGAAACCTCGGGACTGGCCAATAGCTATATATACAGCATACTCGACCAGGATGACTCTTCGCTCTGGATCAGCACTAATAATGGTCTGGCAAATGTCCACGTCAGTTATGGGAAAGGAGATGATATAAAAGCCACATTCACTAACTATTCGGTCAAAGATGGCTTGCAGTCGAATGAGTTCAATACAGGATCCTATTACAAGGACCACAATGGCATATTATATTTTGGCGGTATTGCCGGTATCAACTGGTTCGATCCGGCAAAAATGAATGCAAATCACTTTAAAGCGCGCCCTGCCATTTCCGCAATATGCATCAATGACAGCTTGTATGCGGGTGACACCGCTATATATGTACAGCAGATCACAGTGCCTTATGATCGCAACACGATCAGTTTTACCCTGAGTGCTTTAGAGTTTACTCGCCCGGGGCAAAATGTATTTTCTTACAAACTCGAGGGATCGGATAAAGACTGGGTAAGCACTACAAATGATAATGTACGGTATTCCAATTTACCACCGGGCACCTATCACTTCCTGCTCAGGGTGAGTAATAATGATGGGGTATGGAACAACGATCCGTTACAGCTCACTATCACCGTACTCCCGCCATGGTGGCACACATGGTGGTTTACCCTATTTCTGCTTCTTGTATCAGTGCTCATTATTTACCTGTCCGTAAGATTCTATGTCAGGCAAAAAATAAAGGTCAGAACAAAAGAGTTGGAACAACAACAGGCACTATACCTGGAGCGGCTCCGTATATCAAAAGACGTGCATGATGATCTCGGCTCCGGCCTTTCCAAAATATCACTCATGGCCGCAATTGCACAAAAGAAAACAGCAGGAAATGCACCACTTAATAACGATATACAGCATATATCTACAGTATCAAAAGAACTGGTGGATAATATGCGCGACCTCATCTGGGTATTGAATCCCGAAAACACAACATTGGAGCAGTTGGTATCGCGCCTGAGGGAATACTGCGCTGATTACCTGGAGAATATTCCCGTGAGCATTACACTTTCTTTTCCTGCTAGTGTACCTGACATACGCATATCAAGAGAAGTACAAAGGAATATTTTCCTGACCGTAAAAGAGGCTGTCAATAATTGTATCAAGCATGCAGATGCCAGCGCGCTAAGTATATCACTAACTATAGATGCGACTCAAATGAGCATCGAAATAACAGATAATGGGCGTGGGTTTGACACAATACAGATCAAAGGTGGCGGAAATGGACTACGAAATATGAAACAACGCATCACATCAATAGGCGGCAGCTTTACCATCACGTCTTCCCTTGGCGGACATACCACGATCCTCATAATTATTTCAATAGAGCAATTGCGTACCGATAAAAATACCACTTTAGTATAACACAGGATAGATGGGCTTACATTATCTTTAATCCCCTCAGTAAAAAAGATATGGACATAACAGTAGCCATTGTAGAAGATCAGAAAGACACCCGTAAAATGCTCTCCATTCTTATCAATGGCACTGATGGGTATGAGTGTGTGGCTACATTTGAGAATGGCGAAGATGCGCTTGCCCGCATACCGCAACTGATGCCTGCTGTAGTACTAATGGACATTCACTTACCGGGTCTTTCCGGCATTGCATGTGTCCAACAGCTAAAACTACTTTGCCCGGGCATACAGTTCATCATGTGCACTTCCCTGGAAGATGCGGACAGTATCTTTAATGCGCTGCAGGCAGGGGCTAGCGGCTATATCACCAAGTCCACAGCACCTGCAAAAATACTGGAAGCTATAACAGATGCGCATAATGGTGGCGCACCTATGAGCAGCCAGATAGCAAGGAAGGTAATCAGCTATTTCCAGCAGCCGCCTGTTATCAATAAAGAACTGGAAAAACTATCGGCGCGGGAACAAGAGATCCTTCAATACCTCTCTAAAGGTTACCGTTATAAAGAGATGGCAGCACTATTATTCATCAGTATAGAAACGGTGCGTAAGCACATCCACAACATCTACGAAAAGTTGCAGGTCAATTCCCGTACAGATGCAATAAACAAGGTTTACCAGGATAAATAGGTTGTTTTTCTTCCTTGAATAAATACCACTAAAGTGTAATTGCGCCACCCTGCTATCTGCAATAGTTTTGCATAAAAACTATTTATGAAAACAATTACACTTTCAGCTATCGCAGTGCTCATCAGCAGTGCTTCATTTGCACAACCGGTAATTACCACCAGTATGTCTACAGCCCCACTGGGTTATGCAGACAGTGTTTACAGCGCACCAACAACTATAGCTCCAGGAGCAGGAGGAGCTGCAGTCACCTGGGATTTCAGCACATTGCCCCTCACAGCGTTAGGTTATATAAAGCTGATAACACCTTCCACGTCTCCCTATGCGTCTACGTTCCCTACTGCAACAGTATGTGCGGAGATATCTCCCGTAGGTAGCAGCACTCATGCATATTCTTATGAAAAGGTATCTTCAACAAACTGGGAAGCACTGGCCAATAACTATTCCGGGGTAGGCACGGGTAAAGATTACACCCCTAACCCGCAATCATTCCTTCAATTCCCCTTCCATTATACGGACAATTTTGTGGATGCATTCCAGACAACCGTAGGCGGCCCATATAATGTGACCATAACCTACGATGGCTATGGCACTCTTACAACACCCCTCGGCACCTACACCAACGTTGTGCGCATAAAAAAATACTGGGGCGTTGGTGATTACGGGTATAACTGGTATGCCACATCCCCTTACCTCACCATCGTAGCCAGCTTTGATGCTCAAAACAATAATTACACGTTCATAGGACATAAACCACCTACTGCTATCACACAAACTGCTACTGCGTCAAATGGTGTAAGCATTTACCCTAACCCGTTTTCTTCCACTACCACATTACATACTGAGCTGCAAGGAATAAATGCTGCATCCATTACAATAATAGACATGGCAGGCCGTATCGTAAGAACACTCCCGCTATCCGGTAGCGAAACAGTGATAACAAAAGGTGATATGAGCACAGGCATGTATGTATATAAGCTAACCAATAACGGATCTGCGATAACTACCGGCACCTTCATTATCCAATAGGCCAACAAGAAAAACAGGTTTACTCACAATTAATCAATACCTAAAAAAATGAAAAATTTACTACTCGTCTTTACCGCATTTACTGCCATCTCAACACTCAACAGCTGCTGTTTCGGCACATTGAACAATGCCCTTACTCATGGTAAATCGACCGTCTCAATGATGCGTGCGCCCAAAGACCTGGAAGTATCATCTAATGGCACGAAACTGGACATAACAAGTGAAGTATTCGCAGCATCCAGCAATATAGGTGGCTCAGTTACAACTACCTACTATACATCAGCTGTAAAATTGCCTGCAAAACACAAAACAACTATCGAACTGTACTCTCCGTCTATGAACAAACGTGCTACCGTGGAACTAAAACCCCGCTCTAACCGTAATATTATCTGGCTCGACATTATTTTTGGCGCAGGCTCCGGATTATTAATAGACATCCCAACGGGCAACCTGAAAATGCTGACACCGCGCCTGCTGGATACGCAGAGTGCACTGGAAGGCAAGCCACGCAGCAAGTGGCTGAGCCACGCAAAACTGAAGCGTATGGCTAAGCGTAAAGCAAAACACGGTTAAACAAAACATCACTGGAAAACAAACAATATAATGAACCAGCTAACTAAATGGAGTACAACAAAGACAATGCTATCAGCATTGTCTTTGTTGCTTACTTTTTCCAACCGCTCGACAGCACGGCCTGTAAATGACACGACAACCATCACCGCATTCAATGGCGCAACAATTCATGTGCTGAGCGAGTCTTCTAAAAGAATGAAACTCATAGCGCAGGCTCAGCTATTCAACCTGGAGTGCAGTACCGGTGATGCGTTCAGGGTAAGCGCAGGTGTCACAGGTGATTATTACCTGCCTAAGTGGGCCTCACTCCATACAGAGTACATCAACTCTTATTTCAACATACAGAAGTTCAATGCGTCTACCCTGAATAAAGGTACAAATGCATTAAAAGGCTTTTCACTGTTTGAGATAGGCGGCCGGTTTCATATTCTTGACAGGAAAGCCCACGCAAGACACAAGCTTATCCTGTCGCAACATACAGACTATGCTTATGGAGGCACCATTACTACGACCCATTACCTGAAAGCAAAATTCCCTTGCAGGCGCATATTCGCACTGCGTGGTGGTCTTTACCGCACTACAGCACCTGTATCTACAGACATGAACAAAAGCGAGCTAACAGTTGGCAGCTATGGAGCTGTTAAAACAAAAAGCGGAACCGTACTGTCAAATGCATACTTCACCAACGATCATACCACAGGGTTTTACCTGGGCCTGTGCGACCTGTTCAATATGAGTGTTCGCACCTCCTTCAATGGCAGTACATATAATACAAGTCTCCTCAGGGAGATCTATGCCGATGTTCTGGTTGCCTCCACCTCATTCGACCCTATTACCACTACCGGTGCCGCTTACGAGATAACACCCAATACACCCGGCAGTTTCCAGGCATCAAAAATAGGCTGGCGCTTAGGCAAGAAAATGATCTTTACCCGCAAAACATTGAATATGGGTTTTGGGTTCGAAGTAGGCAGCAGGCCGGGGGTAGCTGGCCGTGGCACTTATTTTAGTACTGGCGTATCACTTGCTTTTGTAAAGTAATGCATGTGATATTTTCACATTCCCCTGACAATCTTTACCTCCGCACATCGTAACTTCGCGCTATGAATTGGATCGAATTAAGTGATGAAGGGCAATTGGCACACATAAAAGAACAAAGCACACAACAACCCGTAGTAATATTTAAACACAGTACCCGCTGCTCCATCAGCAGCATGGCAAAAAGCAGGTTGGAACGCGAAAAGCAGGCCGATAATGTCTTATTCTATTACCTCGACCTTATCCGCCATCGCCCTATATCCAATAAAGTAGCGGAAGACTTCCAGGTGCATCACGAATCACCACAGGTGTTACTGATAAAGAATGGCTCATGCGTGTACGAAGAAAGCCACAACGGCATTACCATGCGCGACATCTCCGAGCAGGCAGTCATTGCAAAATAATACGCTAAAACACTCAAAATGAGTACCACGCAATACTTCCCCTCTTGAGAGGGGTTAGGGGTGTGTCTATAGGGGATGAGTATAAATAGGAGCTCACTGAAAAAACAATCCAAATACCGAATTACAAATTCCTAATTCCAATAAAAAGAAACTAATTCCAAATTCCTAAATTGCCTTCCCCTTCCACCTACCGCTCTTCAGGTAAATAGCAGAACCCGTAAGCAACGTACTCCAGTAAATGAACTCCGAGCCCCAGCACATGTATAACGGCATATGCCAGCGGCTGATAATGAAGTAGCAATACAGCAGGTAACTGCCCACACAGGTTATTTCCATCGTCAGGTTTACAAGCGTATTCCCGGTACCCACCACTCCGTTAAATACCACTGTAGATAAGGACATGATAAGCATAGCTACCACTATTACCCGCAGGCTGGGTATGGAGAAGGCGATAAGTTCCATATCGCTGGAATAGATAGACAGGAATTCTTTGGAGAACACCAGCAGTAACAGGCACAATACGATCGCATATACCAGGCTTAGCTTGCATATCTTTAAAATAATTGGCATTACCTCCCGCTGTCGGCCCTGTCCTATCAGGTTGCTCACCATGGTATTGCAGGTTGTGGCCAGCGCCCATGTACCCACACCCACTATCCCGAAGATATTGCGCAGCACCTGCGATGCCGCAAGCGATTGTGCCCCAAGGTGCTCAATAAAGATAAAGAAGATAAGCCATCCGCCTATGCTGAACATGAACTGTACAATAAGCGGCGATGCAACAGCCAGTGTCCTTTGCGACAGGCCAATATCGAAATGCAGGTATTCCCGTATCGGGTATTCTTTGTGCGCCTTTTGATAGAAGAAAGCGCCGACCATGGTTACACAGTAGAACACTTCTGCTATTACAGAGGCCAGTGCCGCACCCATAAAACCCATATGAGGGAAGCCCCATTTACCGAATATGAGCAGGTAGTCGAGCAATATATTAATGATCGTAGCTACCAGCGATCCGTAAATAAGCACACGGGAGCGGTCAACCGATATGAAAAATGAGCTGAACAGCTGCGTCACCATCAGGAAGGGCAGGCCCCACACACGCATATTCACAAAATTCACACTTAATGAAAGGTTTGCATTATCATGCAGGCTGTAACCAAACAATACCGGCACCAGCCACAAGGCCAACACCATCAGTCCGAAGGAGAACAGCACGGCAAGCATGGTGCCGTTGGCTACCAGTTGCCCCAGGCCCTTCTTATCCCCCTCGCCTGCGCGGCGAGCCATCTGTATCTGCATACCGCTGCTTAGCCCATATCCTATCATAGATAGTATGAGATAAAAAACACCTGTTATCCCGTTCACCCCCAACTCCCGTTCACCCAGCCTGCCCAGGAAAACAGTATTGGTAAAAAAACTCAACTGTGGTATCAACAGTGCCAGTGATATAGGCGCTGCCAATTTAATGATCTGTTTATTTGTTGCCGAAACGCCTAATTTGTCCATCTTTGTTCGCTAAAATATCTATTTAGCTTATTATTTGAATTATTTTGCAAAGCTATTCTATAAAGGTCAACCTCATCTATACCTAAACAAATTTTACTACATTTACCGCTATATTTCCATGGCTAATAATAATAACAATACATTCGAGCAGGTATATAATGTGCAGGAAGACGAGTCTATCTCGTCGCGTGTGGCACTCGTTATCTGTATTTTGGTGCAGCGGGGCATTGTAGTAGCGGGTTTCAGTATTACCAAAGAGCTGCTTACCATTCACTATACCGGTTATAATAAAAACAAACCCGTTTGGGACCTTGATTTCTTTGAGCATATTATCTCCCAGGAGCCTCTTTTTGGCGTACGCGAAATGATAAAAGGTGTATTCATTTGCAGCGATAAGAACCTGATCGTTCCCGATACGCTTTATGATGAAAGAGAAGCAAAGAACTGGCTGAAGCATATCCATTTTGTAGAGGCAAAAGACACAATTGACACCTTTACACTGGAAGAAGATAAAGCAAAATATCTGCATGCGGTGCCGGTAAAGATCACCGAACTGCTGAAGATCAATTTCAAAAAAGCACCTATTTTACCACTGTCTATTTATCACTTTAAGGGCGCGCGCCAGCAAAGCCTTTACCTGCAATGCTGCATTACCAATGAACAGGTGTGCGCTACCCTGCACAATTACAGCCAGCTGTTGTGGCACAAAGTATTTGACTACACTTGCGCAGAAGACATTGCTTTCGAGATCAAGCACCTTTGTATGGAGAATAATATCTCCCCGTCTAAAATATCTATGATGTGCAATGCAATAAGTGCAGCGGAGCATGATATATTGAACGACCTGTCACAATATTTCCCTGGTATCAAATCCGGTAACGGCCGTACCATGAGCGCACAATGGGATGCGCCTATGGCCCTGGCACATCAGCTATTGGAATGCGTATCGTAGGCGGCACATTCGGAGGTAGAAGGTTTAGCCCGCCGGCAAAAATACCTGCAAGGCCTACCACGGAGGTGGCTAAGGAAGGCTTGTTCAACATGCTCAACAATTCCATGGATTTCGAGGGCATCAAAACACTCGACCTTTTTGGTGGCACAGGCAGCATCAGCTATGAGCTCGCTTCCCGTGGCGCTGCAGACCTCACGCTTATAGAGCGCGACCTTACTACAATTGACTTTATAAAAAAGACGGCTAAAGAGCTGGGCATTGCAGATATACTCCACATCATTCGCGGCGATGTGTTTAAGTACATGAAGCAATGTACCGAGCAATATAATTTCATTTTTGCAGGCCCTCCCTATGCGCTGGAAAATATAGATGAGATTCCGCAACTGGTATTCCAGAAGCAACTACTGTTGCCCGGCGGCATATTCGTGCATGAGCATACTCCACGAAATGACTACCAGAAGCACCCGAATTTCATGCGCATAAAGAACTACGGCACTACCGTATTTACATTCTTCAACCAACCAACCGAATAACATGGAACGCATCTGTCTTTTCCCTGGCACCTTCGACCCCATCACACTGGGTCATGTAGATGTGATAGAGCGTGCGGTTTCGCTGTTCGATAAACTGGTTATTGGTGTAGGTATGAATGCATCCAAGCAGCCTATGTTTACTGTAGAGCAGCGTACCGGGTGGATCAAAGACATTTTCAAAAACGACCCCCGAATAGAAGTTACCGGCTACGAAGGCCTCACAGTAGATTACTGCAAGCAGATCAACGCACACTTCATACTCCGTGGCATCCGTTACATCAGCGACTTTGAATACGAAAAAGCCATTGCAGACATGAACCGCATGCTGGTCCCTGATATTGAGACCATCTTCCTTACCTGCTCACCACTCTACTCCACCATATCCTCCACCCTCGTCCGCGATGTTATCCGCAACGGCGGCAATGCGGCAATGTTTCTTCCAAAGGAAGTTAAGTATTAAAATATAAACAAGCCCCATCAAAGTCCGTCATTTCGCAATGTAGCAAATCTGGTACAGCCAATTTGCGCAGTGGAGAAATCTCCTGGCATTTGCAATTAGCCAGATAGTAAACAATAGGCAATAGCATTACACTTGCTCCTTAAAACGGAAAATCCCGAAGGGATGACATTATTATAGCAATATACAAACCGCAGGGAAAGAACCCTGAAAGGGTGCCATTATTTCACCAAACTCACTTTATAAAATCCACATGAGCATTCTGGTAAACAGGATCGTTCACCTTACTCCTTAGCTTCGAAAAAGTAGAATAAGGTCCCTTACCCACAAATAGATTGGTCAGCCATGCCGGCACTGACCCTCCGGGGTCGAACTGAACGGTGTATATAATACTAAGCAGGTGCGGGTTCACCGTTGTTATATCCCAATGGGCTATCGATGACTTCACCCTTACCAGCCCCTTCTCCACTGGTAGCAGATCGGGCTCCGCTTTTGAATCAATTGTAATAAGGATAGGTGATACCTGGTTAATAGAGAAGTGAGCTATATAATCTCTGTTAGTACAGGGCCATGGCACATTCACTTCTGAATAAAATACAAGTTCATTTTCTTTTATTTTTTTCAATAGCCTGGATGATTTGGTATTATACACCCATTCCGGCTGCCTCTTTATATCCATCAGGAAAGCGATCAGCTGCGAAGGAGTCGCATTTACCGTACAAACTACCTTTATCGATTTAAAACACGAAATTTCAGTATTCGCTGTATATATCTTTATGCCGTCTTCATCCCGCTTCAATTGCCAGCTTTGTTGCGCACGCACCCCTGTATACGCCATTGGCAATAACAGTAAGGTGAGAATGACGTTGCGCATAAGTTTGGTTTAAGCTACATGTTCGCGTTATCCCTTTCGTTCCATTGCTTTAAACCTGTTGAACCGCTGTGTTTCTCGTACCAGCCGCCTCAGCAATAAATAAAGCACCACGCCATCATCCAGCCACCCTAAAAATGGAATAAAGTCCGGTATGAGATCAAAAGGAAAAACAATATACGCAATTGATACTAAAATGATCAATATGGTCAACCACGACATACGATAACTACCGCTCAGCACCTCACGGATCATTTGCCACAGTGTCTTACGGCTCCGGAACAACTGAACTCCATGACGGATATTCTGTACCGGCCGTGCTGATGTAAATTTCGACATCCTCTCTATTTTGATGTAAAGTTACCCTCCATCATGTTGAAAGGCTGTTAATGGAATAAAGTGAAAAAGTTAAGATTGATGCCCGGGCAACCATTTTAATTAACAAGCAATCCCGCTGCTCTGAGCACCTCTCTGATCGCTTCATAGGATTTTGCTGCCAGTGGGGGTAATTCTTCTTCCTTTACCCAACGCGCTTCCAGTATATTTTCTTCTTTTTGCGGTTTCAGTTTATCGGCAGATGTGCCTTTCATCTTGTACCAGGCGGTACGTTTCAGCATCTGTTCGCTGCGCAGCGTATAAATATGATAGGTATCACATATTTTTTCGCCCAGCGCCAGTTGTTCCAGCCCTGTTTCTTCTTTTACTTCCCTCAGTGAGCAGTCCTCTATATTTTCTCCCGCATCCAGCTTGCCTTTGGGAAGGTCCCATTTGCCCCTGCGATATATCATCAATATTGCGCCTTGCTCATTATAAGCAATACCCCCTCCTGCATCTATAGGCCGGTACATACGCTGTAAAGTATCAGAAAGCACCTCTTCAGATCCGTCTTCAACAATTACACCCTTTACATAGCTCTCGCCCATTTCCACTACAGCCTGTTTATAATTGTCGCGCGTAGCAGCAGAATAGGAGATATAGGCTTCCGCACCGGGATTGTCCCGTATATAGGAGGCCTTATCTGTTGTCAATATCAGCGGCTTATCATTAAAATATATCTTTCGCGTAAAACTCATAGCGCTGTAAGTTAGGAACGTTAATGATAATAAAGACTGACAAGTATCGAAGTTATTTTTCTTTTATACGAAGAGCAAAATCCGCGAATAGCAAGCTATTTAAGGACTTTTGCGATGATGTAGAAATGAAAAAGAACGAGTTAATTGCCAGACTTTGTTTCATTATCGTTCAGCAGTTGAAAATTGATAAAATAATCTGTAATACAACGCTTTTTGGCTACTACTTTTTACTTTTGGACTAATTATGAGCACAGCCAAGCATTTCGCAACGAAATTATTACAAATTAAGGCATTACAGATCAACCTCGAAAAACCATATACATGGGCTTCAGGCTGGCACTCTCCTGTATATTGCGATAACCGCAAGGTATTGTCTTTCCCTTATGTAAGAGATTTTGTAAAAAGCGAGCTGGCAAACATGATCCTCGATAAATTTCCGGATGCGGAAGTGATCGCTGGCGTGGCTACTGCCGGTATAGCGCATGGTGTTATGGCTGCAGATCTGCTGAAGCTCCCTTTCATCTATGTTCGCGCAAAGCCAAAAGAACACGGCATGGGCAACCAGATCGAGGGCGTACTGGAAAAAGGTCAGAAAGTGGTAGTCGTAGAAGACCTGGTAAGCACCGGCAAAAGCAGCCTGCAGGTAGTAGATGTGCTGCGTGAGCAGGGTGCTGAGGTACTTGGCATGTGTGCGCTCTTCACATATGGCTTCCCTGTGGCTGATGAAGCGTTTCAAAAAGCAGGTTTACCATTGCATACCATCAGCAATTATACCGCCCTTATGGAAGTAGGAGAAGAACAAAAGCTCATAGCTCCTGAACAAAAAGCCACGCTGGAACAATGGCGTGTAGACCCGGGCAACTGGAATAAATAATATAGGACACAACTCCTCACTCATGCCCTGGCTGCAGCTTATACGATGGAAGAACCTGCTTGTTATATTCCTTACGCAGCTGCTGGCGTGGTGGTGTATAGTTATACCCGCAGGACCTGCTGTACTTTACCCTGTCAATTTTTTATGCATTGCATTATCCACTGTACTTATTGCTGCAGCCGGCTATATCATCAATGATTATTTTGATGTTAAGATCGACTCCATTAATAAACCGGATAAGGTAGTACTTGAAAAAGCCATCCCCCGCAAGCAGGCCATTATACTGCATACTGTATTGAACTTTATCGCGCTTGTGCTGGCTGTCTATGTTGCCCGCCAGGCCTATCATTACGAGTGGGTATTATTGCAACTTGTTTGCACATTGCTGCTATGGTTCTATTCCACACACTTTAAGCGACAGTATGTTACCGGCAATCTAGTAGTGGCACTGCTCACAGCGCTTACTATGCTCACTCTGTTCATCTACGAGCCCACTTTGCAATATCTTGTCCACACAGGTATTCCATCATCGCTGCCAGTATGGGTTCTGTTTATTTACGCCTACTTTGCCTTCATGCTCACATGGATGCGGGAGATAGTAAAAGACATGGAAGACATAAAGGGTGATGAGGCAGAGCAGTGCGTGACCATGCCTATAAAAAAAGGGTTGAGCTACGCCACCCGCTTCACCATCATGTTGTCATTGCTCGCGGTCATTCCATTGGTATTTGCATCTGGTATATTGTTTGGTTTCGGCTATAACTTATTAGCTGGTTATATCATCGTATTATTGGCACTGCCTCTGATCGCGTGGTCCGTATTCATTACCCGCAGCACTGCTGAAGAGCATTACAGCAATGCCAGCCATCTGCTGAAGCTCATCATGATACTCGGCGTTTGCTCACTACTTATTTATCATCGTTAATCCCTCAAATATGTCACACAGGATCATACTCGCATCGCAGTCACCACGCCGCAAACAGCTTATGGAAATGGCAGAGCTGTCGTTTGAAGTACTGATAGCCGATGTAGACGAGACCAACCCGCCTGGCATGCCCGGCGAGCAGGTACCTGAATTCCTCGCCCGCAAAAAAGCAGATGCGGTAAGGCATCTCGTTTCTTATGCCATTGTTATTGCTGCAGATACAGTAGTCCTCCTCGACCATCATATTCTCGGTAAACCTACAGACGAGGCTCATGCCATAGCCACACTTAGCCAGCTATCCGGTCGTATGCACAAGGTAGTAACAGGTGTATGTATACGTAAGGGCGAACAAGAAAAAGCATTCTCTGTGACCACGGAAGTCTATTTCCGTTCACTCACGCAAGAGCAGATCACCCATTATGTCACCAACTACAAACCATACGATAAAGCCGGAGCCTACGCTATACAGGAATGGATAGGCGTTACAGGCATTGAGAAGATAAACGGCGATTACTACAATGTTATGGGCTTGCCCATCGGCGAGGTAATTATCGCGTTGCAGGATTTTTATTAATGTTCGGTCGCTTGGATGATCTCAAGAAGTTGCTGTGCTGTCCTGCTTCCCAGCGCCACGCCCATACCACCCATCCTGAACGCGCCAAATACCCTTGGTGAGAATGCTTTTACTATCGGGTACTTCGTTTGACCAAATGCCATGATGCCCGACCACCGCTGCGCTACCTGGAAATGTGTATCCGGTAAAATTATTTCTGCCAGCTTATGTTCCAGGTCTATCTGTATCAGTTTATTCAGCTCAAATGCTGTGGTCTGCTCACCTTCAAAGTCCATATTCCGGCCACCACCAAACAACACCCGCCCGTCTATCTCCCTGAAATAATAATATCCTTTATCGAAATGAAATACCCCTTTGATCTTTAAACCCGGTATAGGTTGCGTTATCAGCACCTGCCCACGCCCTGGTATCACATCCACATCAGGTAATAGTTGTTTGGTAAATGCATTAGTACAGATCGTCATTGTGCGGCAATGCAGTATCCACAGTTCATTTCTGAATGGATCTTTCACTTCTACATATACCTGCGCTGGGCTTTCCTCATAACGCACCACCTCGGCACCTGTCTTTATTTCTATGCCCAGTTGGATGGCCATATCAGTCAGGGCGCGCATCATCATACCGCTGTTCAGCCCACCCTCGCAGGTATTCTCTATCAGCCCTGCCGCATACGCGCCGCCAAACCCGAACTCCGTTATGCGTTCATTTGCTATCTTAAAGGCTGGCTTATCGGTCACTGTTTTCAGCAAATTGTTCAGGTAGTCCAGTTTATCTACCGCATATAGTTCCTTATTGCTCAGCAACTCATGACCTCCATCTGCCCTGTAACCTATCTTATCATCACCTAGCCTTTTTCTTAATAGTTCCAGCCCCTTCTTTCTTGCCTCAAATAAACTCACTACCTCATCTTCGCTTGTGTATTGCAGGTCGTCAAGCAGCTCGGTTGCACTGCCCATACAGGCAAACCCTGCATTGCGCGTACTCGCTCCCGTAGGCAATAGTCCTCGCTCCAGCACAAGCACACGTGCATCCGGATAATGCTCCTTAAGCTCTATGGCTACACTCAATCCCACAATACCTGCCCCCACCACTATATGGTCGTAGTATGAAAAACTCTGCTGCTCCCAGTAACTGAACATGTTCAATTGTTTAAGTCACAAGATAAGTAATCAGCCAGAGACTGGCTACAACAAAAAGCTCCCCGCTGTCTGGCGGGGAGCTTACTTTAAAGACAGGAAATATTATAACGTCACGGTCACACTTATTGTTGTCTGCACACCGCCATTACATACGGTTACCGTTGCAGTACCCGGCCCTACAGGGATAATAGTACCTGACGATGCATCTACAGTACATACTGCAGGACTATCTGAGCAAAGCGATATAGTTGCACCCGGCACAGGCGTTTCGGTAGCGTCCAGTGCTTGTGCAGTCACCGTTACCGGGCCACCTATAGCAGATATATTTAACGAAGTACCTGATGTTACTTTAATGTGCGTTACTCCGGCAGTAGTAGTGCCGCAGTTACAATCGCTCACCATGATCAGCGCAGAACCTTCGGCTATGGTATGTGAGCTTACTGTAGCTATAACAACTGTAGCCAGCCCCACTGTAGCCGATGAGTTCATGGTTACCAGCCCTGTTGTGCTTACAGATGCTATATCAAATACAGGTACTCCTGTTGTCGGCACTTCCCATTTCAGGCCGGCAGGCATTGTTATAGCATTCAGCGCTTTTGTGCTGTGATTCACAGCATATGCCTGTGCGGTAAATTGCTTCGTCCCATTTGGCGATATACTGGCTACTATAGGCGTCACCATTATTGCGGTATCAGGCAATACATCTACCTCTGCCTGCCCGGTTATACCATTAGTAGTGGCTGTTATTATTGTTTTACCTAGGTTCACTGCGGTTACCTTACCTGTAGCATCTATTGTCGCCACACTTGGGTCTTGAGAAACCCATGTAAACGTAGAGTTCACCTCTGAGTTCGAGCTATTGTAGGCTTTAGCACTAAAGCTCACTGTTTCTCCACGGAATATTTCTGCCCCTGCCGGGTTTACTTTTACCCTTACCACTGGCAGTGTTACCGTAGGCATGCCTACTACCAGCACCGGAACATATACCTTATTATTACCTGTTATGCCATTAGCCGTCACAGTTATGATACATTCACCCGTTGCATTAAAACTTACATTACCGCTTCCATCTACAGATGCAATACTTGCATTGTTTGATGAATAAGTATAACCGCTCACAGTACCCGTACCCAGGTACACGCTTTCCAATGGTATAGTTCCCGCATTTGTAGACCATACTATGGCAGATGGTACTACCGCAAATACAGCAGGCAGGTAAATACCTATTGGTGCCTGTGCCGTAAGTGTTTTTCCGTTCACGGTCACCGTTCCTGTTACCGTACCACTACCGGTACCTCCCGGGGTGAATACGCCACCCGCAAAAGTTCCGAGTGAGTTACTTACGCTCCAGGTCACCCCGGTTGCAGCAGAGGTATTCCCTTTTGAGTCTACCAGCACTGCAGTATAGGTCATGGTGCTGCCCGGCTCTATTGTCCTTGCCCCTGTCTGTATGGAGAGGGCTACCGCATCCGTAGAAACATTATTAGTATTGCTATCTGATTTCTTTTTGCAGCTGTGCAAAAGTGAAGTTGCCCCTGCCGTCAGTAGCAACAGGCTGAGAATAGTGAGTGTTTTTTTCATACTTTTTAGTTTGAATGTTCACTACAAAATTCCCTCTTTACTATCCGCTACCCGTTAAAATATGTTGCGTTTATGTGTGATTTTGTTGCAACAATTCAAATTATCAACTATTTATAAATTTAAATAAACAAACTACAATAAAACACCCGCTGCTTGATATCGCTTTGTCATTTACCATTTACCTCGTGGCTTGGCGGGTAGCCAAAATGGTCCGAGAAACATTTGGTAAAATAAGACTGCGACGTAAATCCGGTTGAATACGCGATCTCTGTAATATTGCCTTCCTTCTTCAGCAGCATTTCCCTTGCCTTTTCCAGTCTTATATTCCTGATCAGTTCAGATGGTGAGTACCCGGTAAGCGCCTTTATCTTTCTTTGAAAATGGCTCCGGTTTATGTTCATCAGCTCCGCAAGCTTCCCCACCGATAGCTGTGTGTCGTCCAGGTGCTTATTGATCACATCATAGCATTTTTGTGTGAACGGGTCTGTTCCTGCAAAGCGGTCTGCCACCGGCGCATCTTCCTTTTTTGATTGCTGCTGGTAATATGCCCTTTGCTGCTCCAATACCTGCAACTGATTTTTCACTAATGCAACCAACTCATCCGGCTGAAATGGTTTTGATAAATACACCTGCGCACCACACTCTGCCCCATCCACTTTCGCCTGTCCCGATGCTTTTGCACTGAGTATAATGACCGGGATATGTCCGGTCAGCGGGTTAACTCTCAGGTCTTTTATCAACGCCAGCCCATCCTTGCCGGGCATCATCAGGTCAGTCACTACCAGGTCAGGCAGTTGTTCCTTTATTATTACCAGCGCCTCATCCCCATTTCGTGCTGTAAGGACTTGGTAGCCTTTCTCAGCCAGTAGCGTTTTGTTGAAATCAAGTATGTCACTGTCATCCTCTACCAGTAATACCACATCACCTGCCAGTTCATCCGACCCTGCAACGACCTGTTCTGCTTGCCTTAATGTAAGCACAACCGTAAAAACAGACCCTTTACCCGGATCACTATCTACATCTATAGTTCCATGCATCAGTGTAACCAGGTCTTTCACCAGCGACAGGCCAATGCCAGTCCCTTTTATTCCTTCCTGCTCTCTTGCCCTGAAGAACCGGGAAAATATTTTCGGCTGCTCCTCTTTGCTGATACCGGCTCCTGTATCCCATACGGTAATGGTCATTTTTAAGTTACCCGCATCACGGGCTATAGCTGTTTCAATACCTATTGTACCTCCGCTTGGTGTATATTTTATGGCGTTGCCCAGCAGGTTGCCTGTTATTTTCTCTATAGCATCTTTGTCAAAGTATACATTTCCTGAAGTTGCCTCTATTTGTTGCGATAGGTTCAGGCCTTTTTCCTGTGCCTGCGGCAGATATTGCCCGGTCACATCTACCATAAATGCTGAAATATTCCCTACGCTTTCTTTCAGCGCATACTTATCTGCTTCTATCTTGGAGATATCCAGCATCTGGTTAATAAGCGCACCTAACCTTTCGGTATTTCGCTCGGCCATATCCAGCTGGTAATGTAGCTCCGGGTCGGTCACTTTACTTTGCAGCACTTTTATCGGCCCTTGTATCATGCTTAGTGGTGTTCGTATCTCATGTACCACATTAGCGAAGAATTTTTCTTTAGCGGCTTCAACTTCTTTTTGTACCCTTTTTTGAAAGGTGAAATACACAAAAGCCACAACACTTATCAGCAGCACGGCTATTAGTATAATGATAATGAGCAAAGTAGTGTTCCTGCCTTTCTGTATGGCCACATTATCGGTCTCTATCTTCAATTGTTGCGCCTGTATGATCTCCTTGTTCTTTTCTGCCTGAAACTGTTTGTCCAGTTTCACCACATAGCTGTTAAATTCGCTTTTACTGAGTGAGTCGGTCAGCTCTACATATTTGTACAGGTTCAGGTATCCATTTTTATAGTCATTAATTGCTGCATAGGCCTCTGCCATGGTGCCATACACATGGGCAATGTCTTTTTGCAGTCCGTACTTCCTTGCCGCCTCTTCTGATAAATGGTAGTATTTCAGCGCCTGCAGGTAATCTTTCTTTTCTTCTGCTATATACCCGAGGTTGAATGTGGCTTTATATATTTCCGATTGATTACCCAGGCTCTTCCACACATCATGCGCACACTGGTAATAATAAGTAGCCGAATCAAGGTTGCCTGTCAACTCGAGCATTGAGCCTCTGTTCAGGTAGTAAAATCCCCGTAACTTCACTTGGTCTTTACGTGCCAGTATTGCGGCTACTTCATTAAATACTATTCGTGCACTGTCAAACTCTTTCAGGTCCTGGTGCATCACCGCAATATTGATGAGGCATGCCCCCACGCTATCATTGCCCATCACTACCCTTCTCAGTGCCAGTTCCTTCTGGTAATAGCTTTTTGCTTCGCGGTAGTGTGCCTGCCTGAAGTAAGTATACCCTATCTCTTTATACAAATTAGCTATCAGCCTGTTGTCTGAAGGGGGCTTACAAAGTGCAAGCGCCTCAAAGTACAGGTCCACGGCTTCCTTGTTTCGGCTCACATACAGCAGCGCCTTCCCTTTTGTGCTCATACCCTGTATGATCAACTGGTGGTCGTCCTGCTGCTTTGCCAGCTTCAGAGCAGAGTCAGCCAGCGGCAGTCCCTGCTCTGCCACGCCTGAGTCTATCAATACCATTGCCCGATCCAGCATTCTGCTTACCTCCTGTTGCCTCGCTTGCGCAGGTTCTGCCGCCAGCAGGCATAGAACCATAGCCACCAATAGATAAACCCTGCCCTTTCCGTTATAATACTGCTGCAAATTATTGTTATGCATGGACTAATACATGGTCAATTATACTAAAAAATTATTAACCGGCATATCTGGCTATTGTTTTTATTGACCGTAGGAACTGGACTTGCCCTGCCAACTCGCAACTGCCACTCACTCTTCACCCCAATCGGACAATGAACATAACCATATATGACACTATACGTAAAGGGATAAAAGGGCAATTCTACTAATTCTTTAATTTTGAAAATTCTGATTCAGACAATTAAATGCAGACAAAATTGTGCATTTAACAAAGTAAATTTTCTTAATTCCGTAAATTCTGTTCAATTTTGCACCACTAATGACATACCCCTACAAAATTTCTGCGGTCATCTGCTCCTACAACAGGGCAAGGTTTATTATCGATGCAGTAGAAAGCATTTTCAACCAGGATTACAATAAGAACCTGTACGAGGTTATTGTGGTAGACAATAACAGTACAGATAATACTGTATCGCTGCTGGAAGCCTATAAAGCAAAATACCCCGACCGTAATTTCCGCTATTATGTAGAGTACAACCAGGGAGTGTCCTATACCCGCACACGCTGCGCCAAAGAGGCTACAGGCGAAATAGTAGCTTATCTCGATGATGATTCTACCGCACAACCTGGCTGGTTATCATCTATAGCAACCTTTTTTGATGAGCATCCTGCCACATGGTCTACCGGCGGCAAGATCACCCCGGTATTCCTTACTGGTATTCCGGATTGGTACTCTAAATACTTCTTCGGCCTCGTAGGCAATTTCGACCAGGGACCTAAAGTAAAACAGCTTACCGGCGCTCGCTACCCCTGTGGTGCCAACATGGCCTTCCGCAAAAAAGTGTTTGACGAGATTGGCTACTTCAATACAGAGTTGGGACGGAAAGGCAAAGGTCTGCTGGCTAATGAAGAAAAAGATATTTACCTGCGCATACTCGCACAGCATCATGATGTATACTATCTGCCGCACGTAGCGGTACTGCACAATGTAGAGTCCAACAAATTCGACAAGAACTATGTACAACGCCACAGCATGGGCATAGGAGGTGGCGAGCGACTCAGGCTTAAAGGCAATAATATGGCACTCTTCATAAAGTTGCTGGAGTATATAGCCAAGTGGGGCTACGCAGTAGTATATGGCGTAGGTTTCTTAATAAAAGGTCAATGGAGCAAGTTTGTAATGCTGGAGCGTTTCCGTTGGTGGGTGATCATGGGCTTTCTGAACCCTCAGGGTGCCAATTAATAAACGTTCTTGTCCAGGTAATCTAGTAATTCCTTGCTGGCAGCTGTAAATTTCCGCGCAAACAGTTTATCCTCTTGTTTCAATCCGTCTATATATGCCATCGTCAGCGGATTAGGATGTGGTGCCTTTTTCTCAAAATAGGAATATCTCAGGTTATTATTGATAGCATTGTCCCTGTACGGGCTGTTCATTACAAGCGTTTGTATCAGTATCTCGTCTGACGATTGGGTATGTAGGAACCGCTTATAAAAAGCAGGATGTGTATCCATATATTCCACTATATACTTACACATATCATATGTCAGGCTCCACCAAGTAGCCCCTGCATACAACACCGGAAACTCTGGTGAATACCGTCTGTATATACCTGCGAGTTTCAGCAAGCGCTGAGCTTTCCTAAACACAGAGTCTACACTGCGTATTAAACGGTCTTTTATTTTCTTAGACTTAAAATTATAAAAATCATAAAGATGATATTTATCTATGCGACGATATGTGAATGCATGTTCCTGCCGGTACTCTGTCATTTTAATCAGGTGAATATATTCCTTGCCCTTATTCATTTCAAAGAAATCATGTATATACTTCCACGATTTCACGTGCAGGCATTCGGTGCTCAACAGATGAAAATAACCTATCTCTTTATTTTTTATCCCTTCCCGTATCAATTCTAAAATAGGCGGCAGCATACTAAATCCCGCCCATTTAACGTCAGTTCTGTTTTTTACTATTGTTACGTTTTCTAATGCCACTAGATTTTTGTAGTAAATATCATCATTGTCAAGCACTACTTTTTTATCAAAATGGATGATAAAGTAATGGTTAGGGTGTTGTAGCCTGCATATATGCTCATACACTATATAAGGAGAAAAGTGGGTGAGTATCAAAAAACCGTGCTTCATAAATAGTTTTAATTATTAATAAAATCATGTCTTTTATAAAAGGATCTTCCAGTCATCTGTGTAAATACTGTCATCGTTTTATCTTCTTATACGCCACCTTTTGGTTACCAGTGTTATGAAAGATTAGTCTGCTTACAACACCATTCTCATCCTTTACGAACTCTATCGTTTTATCAGCATTTATCTTATAGACCAGCGGATCTGAAGTGGCCTGCAACAGGCTCATTTCCTGGCTGGTAGGCTGGGCATACACCGCGCTGCCCACATGAGTTACCACAATGGAGAATATAGGATCCACCTCATACTCACATATCAATGGCATCCATTGTTCTAACTTCTCTACAACTTTCTTGGGTTCTTCTAAAGGATCCAGTTTTTTAA